>JBBRTW010000367.1:0-7552 GCA_038244055.1 Tepidisphaerales bacterium
CGCGGCGATCGCGCGCGGGGCGGGAGAGTGAGGGCCGGTTGCGGAGGAGAAGCTTTCGCGCGGGTTAGGCCCATGGTGGGCAGACGAGCCGCGGGAGATTTTGCGTGTGCGAGGGCGTAAGGCGTGGCTCGTCTGCCCACCGTACGAACTGTTTTAACATTGCTGGAGCTCCGTTTGCAGCTGATAACAGCGTCATTTCGCGGGCCAGTCCGGTTGACGTTTCATGCCTGGGACAACGCGTGGACTATAGACTATGCCGTTCAGAGAATCTTGACCTTGGACCCATAGCGTACCCCCTGATTGGATATGTGCATCGTGTCGCCAGTAAACGCATCCGCCCCATAGTTCCCGACCTCTCAAGAACTCCATTTGCAATTCGTCTCCGATGATCCGGTAATGTCCCGCATCTCCCCAGGAGAAGTCATCGGCCTCCACCGCCGTCGGCGGATGATTCAACGAGCCGCGATAGATTACTTGTCCATCCGGCCAAAAGCGATACCAACTCCAGCGCCCTTCAAACTCCATTTCGTACAGATTGTTTTGGTCGAGACGCTGGACCGCGCCGAGTTGACCCACTGGCCCAAACCTGGAATTCCAATTGCTGGGAAGCGTTCGGTTGTCGGAGGTTCGGTAGCAAGTCCGTGGTCCATCGAAACATCCTGTGAGCAGCAGGAGAAAGAGTAGGAGTCCATGGCAAAGGCGAGTGGTGAATAGAAACATGGCAACTTTCCCGGCAACTATCGCAACGAGAGGTCAAACAGATCCTTCGTAAATAAACTCTCACCTCTTGGCTGTGCCAAAGCGCCATTAAATCCCACTGCCGGGTCTGGCCCGCGCCCATGCATTATGAACACGTTTCAATCGTTCCGCAATGAGGCCGGGATTTCGCGGATTTTGCCTTCGCGGTCGATGCAGGCGATGGTTGTGCTGGCCTCGGCCAGGATCGTCGAATCGCGCTTCAGAACATATTCATGGTCGATGCGGACGTGGGTCTGTTTGGCGATTCGCGTAATTAAGGTCAATTCATCATCGTATCGGGCCGGGGATTTGTAGCGGCACTCGGCCTTTACCACGGCGAACAGCACCCCATCGCGCTCCAACTGGGCATACGAAACACCTCCCGCCCGCAGCATCTCGACACGGCCCATCTCGAAATACTGGAAGAACCGGCTGTGATGGACCACGCCCATGGGGTCGGTTTCGGGGTAGCGCACTCGGAATGTAATTTGATGTTCAGTAAGCATTTATAACTTTCGATCGCGGACAAAAGCATTGTAACCACGAAGGCACGAAGACACGAAGGAAAAAGAGAGTTGATGGGAGAGAATGGCGATGGACAGGTTACATCTCTTAATTTTCAACCCTCAATCCTCTACTCTCAATTGTTTTCTTTTCTTTGTGCTTTCGTGCCTTCGTGTTTCAAACGGACGGCTGTCCCCGCCTTGAACATCCCGCAAACCTCGTTACACTCCAGTGTTCCAGCCGATCAGGCGGTCGAGACCGGGCGATGTGAATGTCCGGCGGGAGCCTCCACACGGTTATAACAGAATTGCTGAAAGGATCAGGTAATGATCAAGGTCAAGTCGCGCGGCAACGAGACGGTGGAGCAGATGCTTCGCCGCTTTAAGAAGGCCTGCGAAAAAGAGGGTCTCACCAAAGACATCAAGCGCATCGCGTATTACGAGAAGCCCAGCGAGAAGAAGCGTCGCCGCGCCCGCTCCAAGCCGCGCCCTCTCAAGGTCGGCGGCAGCAGCAGCAACAGCGCCGGTGGCGAAGGCGGCGGCGGCGGCCGGTCGATGGGCGGCGGCGGCGGGCGGTAGGCCTGCCGGTCGACGTTTGACTGTGAGATGACCGCGGGCGCGTGACTGTTTGGGCATGCCCGGCCGAGCCGATGGACCGATTCCCCGATGAAGTCCGTTGGCGGCTCGTCAGGGCATGGCACCCCAAATTCCGGCCGTGGCATTTGGACGCGCGATGGTTAATTCCGTCAACAGGCCTTTTCCAAGAGCCTCGAATTCTTTACCCTTGCCGGCATGAGCCTCCAAACCAACGGCGCTGCGGTCGTCACGCAGGACCTGACCAAGATCTACAAAGACTTCTGGGGACGCTCCAAAGTCACCGCACTCGATAGCCTGAACCTCACCATTGAACGTGGCGAGGTTTTTGGCTTGCTCGGACCCAACGGTTCGGGCAAATCCACCACCATCAAGCTTCTGCTGGGCTTGATCTTCGCCAGTCGGGGCAGCGCCTGGGTGCTGGGCCAGCCGGCCGGCAACACGGTCATCAATCAGCGCATCGGCTTTCTGCCCGAAGAATCCTACCTCTATAAATTTCTCACGGGTGAAGAGACGCTTCACTTCTACGGCAAGCTCTTCAAGATTCCCCGCAAGGAACTCAAGCGCCGGGTTCCTCTGCTGCTCGACAAGGTCGGGCTCGATGAGAAGGCCCGCAAGCGCAAGCTCCGCGAATATTCCAAGGGCATGGCCCGCCGCATCGGATTGGCGCAGGCGCTGATCAACGACCCTGAGCTGATCCTGCTCGATGAGCCGACCACCGGCCTGGATCCCATCGGCACCCGCGAGATGAAGGACCTGATTCTGTCGCTCAAGAAGCAGGGGAAGACCGTCATCCTCTGCTCCCACCTGCTGGCCGATGTGCAGGATGTCTGCGAGCGGATCACGATCCTCTTCAAGGGTAAGATGCAAACGCTGGGCGAAGTGAAGGACCTGCTGCAGGTCAAGGACATCACGCAGGTCGAGGCGCGCGGATTGTCCATGCCGCAGATCGAAGAAGTGCGGCAGTTCATGGCGAGGATGGGCGTGAAGGACTCGGCCATCACCCACCCGACCACCACGCTGGAAGACCTCTTCATCCGTGTGGTGCAGGAGAACAACCCCCCCGGCGGCGCCAGCGCCCCGGCCGGCTGGTCCGGGCCCAAATCGTGAGGCCACCTCACCATCGCCGCATACAATGCAGCGGCGGCCGAGTTTTGCGGCGGAGCACATCGATCGACGGTCGGCCCAGGAGTTTGAAATGAGTCTTTTTCCCGAAATCGCATCACCCGCCTGGAGCGGCCTGCTCGCCGAGGCCTCGCTGATCGACTGGATCATCGGCAATATCGGCATCATTCTCGGCGGGGTCATCGTTCTGGCCGGCATCGTTGTCGGCTGGTCGGACTTGATCCGCCTCAGCGCAACCCGCATCTGGGCGCTTTCATCGGTGAGCTATCGCGAATCGGTGCGGCGGCGCGTCTTGTGGATCACGCCGCTGGCGATGCTGGGGGTCATCGCGGTGACTCAGCTCTCCCATCCCTTAGACAAGCAGGATGCGGTGCGCCAGGCGACCAAATACTGCCTCTTCGCATCGGGGATGGTCGTGGTCATTGCCACGCTCATTCTCGCCTGCACGAGCCTGCCCAAGGAGATCGACAACCGCGTCATCTACACGATCGTCACCAAGCCGACGACCCGCCTGGAAATCATCCTCGGCAAGACGCTCGGCTTCGCCCGCACCAGCGCGCTCATTCTCCTGATCATGGGGTTGTTCAGCTACATCTACCTCCAGGTCAACGCGGCGCAGTATCGCTCGGAGATCGATGCGGAGTTGAAGCTTTCCAACGTGAGCGATATTGGCCGGGAGACCTTGCAGCACTACCACGATCATGGCCTGCTCCAGGCGAAGTCTTTTTCGATGCCCGTCGATTTGCAGGTCTACGCCAAAGTGCCCGGCGACAAGGACCCCTATCGCTGGATGTTCGGCAATGCCGAGCAGAACGTTCTATTCCCCTTCGAGCTACCCGATCGCATTTTCGAGCAGCGCGAGGATCTTAATACGCAACTGGTGTTCGCGATCAAAGTGGCGGTGGATCAGCGCGAGCTCGGCACGCGCGAATCCGATGAAATCGAGGCCGCCACCAAGGGAACGACCCGGCCGGCAAAGAAAATGCCGAATTGGCCCACCATCGAAGTGTCGATCCTCAACGAAGGCCGACAGCCCCAGGTCGGCGGACGCGACATTCTCGATGCCCGCCATCAGATGGATCTCAAGCCCGGCGACCCGCCCCGCAATGCGGCGGTCATCGCCCTCGAGCCCTCACTCGGCCAGCCCCGGCCGAAGATCGTCTCCGGCGCGCCCGTACAGCTCGAAGCGATGGTGGTGATTCCCCAGAAGGTGATCACCGAAGCGCTCGCTGCGATTCCATCGCAGGATGGCAATCGGCGGATATTCCTGGCGATCGTCGGACAAACGTCGGCCACGCGGTATGGCTTTGGCCCGGGCGCGGTTCTGGCGGCGGCGCAGCAGCAGGTGCTCAGGCCCTCGTCCAATCCCAACGAGCCGCCCAAGTGGGTGGCGGTCCCGCCCATCGAGCTCGGCCGGCGCGATTCGTCGGGTAAAGTCGTTCCCCCCGCCGGCGTCTTCCGCGCCCGCATCAGCACGACCGGGGGGCAGCAGTTGAGGGGCGATACCGATAAAAATGAAGCGCCGGTGGGCATCTACCGCTTCCGCAACGCCGACCTCAGCGCCGCCGGCGACTCGGTGCCCTTCGAGTTCCGCTCCAAGATCGAGCGCAGCGGCGTCGAAGTGACCGAGGCCGAGAACGCCACCCGCGTCGAGTTTATCTTTCACAATCTGAAGGACGACAGGGATTCCGAGTCGTTCAGGGTCTTTCCCGAGAGCGACCGCCCGGCATTTTTCAGCGTGCCGCGCTCGGCCATCGAGGGCGGCAACTTCGACGTGCTGGTGCGCTCGCGCACCGATGGCCACTACGTCGGCCTGCGGCAGATATCGTTGCAGGCGGTCTCGCAGGTCAACAGCTTCGCCTACAACCTCGGCAAGAGCCTGATCGTGCTGTGGATGCTCTCGGTGCTGGTGGCGGCGATCTCCATTTTCTGCTCGACACTGGTGAGCTGGCCGATCGCGGTGGTGCTGACCCTGGTCTTCCTGCTGGGGCGGTGGTGCGTGAACCAGGTGGGGACTCCCGCAACGCCACAGCAGATCCAGCAGGATTTGATGGGCGCTAAAGCCAACGAAGTTGGCGCGGAAATCTTCACCGGCACGGTCAAAGGGCTGAACTGGCTCCTGCAGACGGTTTCCAGAGTCCTGCCCGACACCGAGCAATTCAAAGCGACAGAAGACATCGAGCGCGGCGTGAACATTCCCCATCACACCCTTCTTCTGGCCCTCCAGGTGCTGGCCGGTTACGGCGCGCCGGTGCTGATCCTGGGATATCTGCGGCTTCGACATAAAGAGGTGGCCCCATGAGCAATGCAACAAGTTCAGAATCAACGATGAACGCGGCTGGGGCCTCCGGCACTCCCAATCGCCGCCGCGGCAAGGTGGCGACCGTCGCCGTGCTGATCGTCTCGCTCGTTTCGGCGAGTTGGCTCCAGGAGAAGGCCTACTCCTTCCGCGCGGAGGCGATCCAGGGGAAAAAACAGGATGTCGCGAGCACCGTCGCCGACTCGCGCGTCGCCAATCTCGACAGTTTCTCCCTGGCCCTGCTCCTGGGCGGCCTGCGCGGGCCGCTGGTCATGTTCCTCTGGACCAGCAGCGAATCGCAGAAGTCCGAGCGCGATCTCGAATCGTTCAATACCAAGGTCGAACTCATTCGCCTTCTCCAGCCCGAGTTCGACACGGTCACCCTCTTCCAGATGTGGAATCTGACCTACAACATCTCGGTGCAATACTCGTCGCTGGCCAACAAATACGCGGCCATTCTCGATGGGCTGGATTTCGGATTCAAAGTCGATGAAGCGCGCCCGAACAACATCAATATCATCTCCGAGATCGGCCGGATTTACGGCGATAAACTTGGCGGCAGCGCTGAGAAGGATTACTACGATCGCCGCGTCCGCACTGAAACTCTGCCGGTCTATCGCGCCGCCTTCGCCGCCGATCAAACCGATGCCTTCAAGAAGGCGGCCACCGATGCCGGCCTCGATCTGGGCAGGGTGCGCATCACCACCGATCCCTCGGGCAAGAATGCTTCGGCGATGCTGGAAAAGCTGGCGGGCGATCGCGTCAAGGCGGCCATGGGTCCGGCCATCACCCTGACCTCCATCAACCGGCAGGACCTGCGGCCGAAATCCAGCACCTACCGCCGCACCGAGATGGATACGCTCGTCGACGCCGCCGGCAACCTCCTGCCCGCAAATGTGCAGCACGTCCGCGAGATTCCCGCCGGCCAGGAGGGCTCCAACGGCGCTAAGCTGCAATATCTGGAGGCCTACCAGCCCTTCCCCTACGGAATTCCGCCGCAGGCGCTGGGGTTCAATTTCCTCAAACGGGCCCAGGTGCTCCAGAGCGTCAACGGCCAGCGTCACATTTACGTCAGCGACATGGTCATCGACAGCCAGCCCGCCCTGGCGATGAAATTCTGGGCCGAGGAGGAACTCGCCCGCGGCCGGCGCATGGAAGAGCGCGGGCTGGCGAATCTTCCCCCTGATACCGGCGCGGCCTCTTCGCGCGATCTGCGAACCGCGGCCGTCGCGCCCGATGCGAAGATCGCCGATCGTTTTTTTATCGACGATTCGGTTTTCGCCTTCGAGCGCGCCGCCCGTGTGGCGGCCGATGCCATCCGCGAATTCGAACGCCATATCGAGAAGTACCAGCGCAACCTCCAGAATTACCAGTCCCACATGGACAACATGAAGGCGACCTCCCACCTGGCGGCCGCCGATGGCAAGTATCTCCGCGCCATCCTCGCGGCCGGTCCCGATGGGCGCAAGTTGCTCCTGACCGAGGCGCGGGGCGAGTACGAGCAGGCCGAGTTCTGGTATCGAGTCTCCTCGCTCAGATATTACATCGAGGCCCTGGATGCCCAGGAGATCGGTTACGTCCGCGAGACCGTCGAAAAGAAGCCGCTGGCAGAGCTGCGCAGCCTGACCACCAAGGCCGATGCCTACCTCGCCCGCAAGTACAAGGGGCTCTCCAATTCCCCGAACTACCTCGACCGCGTCGAATTCGAGCCCAATTTCAGCAGGATCGCCAAACGAATCGAATTAGCCAAGTAGCTCAACATTGCAGCTCGACCGTAGCTCGACATTCCGATGTCGAGTCTGGCTTTGACGAGTCGCGAAAGCTCCCGACATCTGGATTTTGCGATCTCCGTTCCAAAAAATAAAACACTCAACATTGGAATGGTGAGCTACGGTTCGGCTACGATTTTGCCACGATTTGCGCGGAATTACCGAACTCTTCATTTTCTCCGACGTTGTAAAATAGCGGCCAAAACGGTATGGTACTGAGTTCCCAGCCCTTTTCCGGGTCTGGATCCGCTCCCTGCGGTAACCCCCATTGGTCTTGCGGGCTGTTGCCTGACCGTCTGTAAAAGTCGGCCGCTAAGGGTCTTATATTCAAATGTTCGTCGCCAAGGCCAGAGAGTCGATGCTACAATGAACAAAGTGCGTAACGATATCCGCAACGTCGCCATCATCGCCCACGTCGACCACGGGAAGACGACCCTGGTCGATGCGCTGCTCCGCCAATCGGGCAATTTCCGGGACAATCAGGTCCAGGACACCATGCTCGATTCCAACCCCCTCGAGCGCGA
>JBBRTW010000368.1:0-7548 GCA_038244055.1 Tepidisphaerales bacterium
CCGGGCTGGAGCGGAACCTGGACGTGGAATTGTCGGGCCTCGCTCGCGCTCGGTGCTATGACGAAAATCGGACGATGTGCCTCGGTCACGGGCTGTTGATACAGACGAGGCCGCCGGCCTGCAAATGACCCCCGAACGTGCCAACAGGAATCCAGATCATTGGCCCTCATACGAAAGGCGTGGCGACTTGCCGGGGGCGGGCGATCCACCTCGGGGTGAGCCGGGCGGGTGCGAGCGATGAAGTTGATGGAGGATCTGGCGAATTTCCGCCTTCTCCTTCAGAATAGGCTCATCGCCTCATTGCATTGAATCATTCGAACTCCTGAAAATCATTAACCAGCGTGCCGATGTCTACACCCGAATCGTTTTCCGTTCATACCCCCCTTGGAGCGGCCCACATCGTCACCCGCCAGCAGATCGAATCCTGCCCGGCCTGGTCCCGTTGCTTCAGCGGCCATCGCCAGGATCATCGCTACTACCGCATCGTTGAAGACACGATTCGCCAGGACTTCGAATATCGCTATGTCGTATTGGAAGACCTACTGTGCAGTCCGCGGGCGATCCAGCCCGTTTTTCTGGTGAATCAGGACATTCTTGAAGGGTCCGGCCGATTTCTGCGCGCGATGGCTGGGTTGATTCGCGCCGTCTTTCCGCGATTCATGTTCATCCGAACGCTCATGATCGGCTGCGTTGCGGGTGAAGGACATTTGGGACTGATCGAGGCCGATGGCGGCGCATCCCTTTTCCAGGGAGATTCCGCGACCTGGGTCGGGCGTATTCTGGGACTCGTGCTCAGGCCATGCGCCAAGCGGCTGGGCGCGTCGCTGGTTGTTTTGAAGGAGTTCTCGCATCTGCACCGTCCGGCGTTGATTCCATTGGCCGAGCACGGCTTTACTCGCGTCCCCAGTTTTCCCATGACGCGACTGGGCCTGAATTACCGGGATTTCGAGCATTACATGACCGCGGCGCTGAGCCGCAACGCGCGAAAAAGCCTGCGGCGGAATCTCCGCGAGGCGCAGGCGGCCGGGCCGATTGAACTGCAGATCGTCGAGGATGTCACCCCATGGGTTGACGAGGTGTACCCGCTCTACCTTCAGGTTTACGATCGCGCCACGCTCCGCTTTGAAAAACTTACGAAGGAGTACCTTTGCCGCATTGGGCGCGAGATGCCCGAGCGCGTCCGGTTTTTCATCTGGCGGCAGGCGGGCCGGGCGGTGGCACTCAGCATTTGCATGATCCACGATGATACGATTTACGACATGTATTTGGGGATGGAGTATCCCCTGGCACTCGATCTGCACTTGTACTTCCACACGATACGCGACACCCTCGCCTGGGCGATGGCGCGCGGCTTTCGCTGGTACGTCAGCACGGCGCTGGGATACGCTCCCAAGCTGCAGTTGGGATGCCACCTCGTTCCGCTCGACCTCTATGTCCGGCACACGTCGCCGCTCTTTAACGTATTCATGAGACGCATGCTGCCAATTCTTGAGCCGACCCGGCATGACAAGACCCTACGCGCGTTTCCGAACTGGAAGGACCTGTGGGATCCGCTGCCGATGAAAGAAACGCCCGCGATCGAAGCAGTTGGCGATGGCGCCCCAGCAGCTTTGCGCACGGTTGGGCCGAATTCGAACCCGTCGGAAGCCGATGTGGGCCACCGCGCTCCGCCGGGCGCCGATGTTGAGGTTTCAGCCCGGCCGGGGGTCGCGGCGCCGCCGATGGGGCGGTGGTTTCTCAATCCCTATCTTCAGATTGCCCTGGGGGCGCTGCTGGTGGCGGCATCGGAATTGCTCCTTAAGAAAGGGGCCTCGGTGGCCGCGCGCTGGCCCGGCGCGGTTTCCTGGACGGGGATCGCCGCGCTGGGTTCGATTTGGACCTGGGGCGGAATTCTCACCTATATTTTGAGCTTTGCGAGTTGGCTGTATGTTCTCAAATATGTGCCGCTTGGAATCGCCTTTACGCTGGTGAATTCCGTGCAGATTCTGGTGCCCGTCGGGGCGTGGCTCTTCCTGGGCGAGCCGGTTTCGCCGACGCGCTGGGCCGGAATCGCTCTTGTGGCCGCCGGCATTCTCCTGCTCGTGCGACCGGCGGCCGCCGCGGAGACCAGATTATGAAGGTGATTGCCGTTGTTCTCTGCGTACTATGCCAACTGTTCCTGGTCATCGGTCAGATTCTGCTAAAGCGCGCCATGACCTCACCCGATCCGCTGCCCTGGCGGGCGACGGCTATGCGCCTGCTGCCAGGAATTGCCTGCATGACGGCCTGGTTTTTTCTCTGGCTCGGCTTGCTTCAGGATTGGGAATTGAGTCAGGTGTTTCCGTTTGAAGGCCTCAACCCCGCCCTGCTGGTGCTGGGCGCATGGGTATTCCTGAAGGAGCGCGTGAGCCCCTCCGCCTGGGCCGGCATCGCGCTGATTACCCTCGGAATCATTCTGGTCAGCGGCAGTTGATCCCCGGACCATCCTCAAATTCCCGCCAGCGCCGGCCACACGGTTCGCAGTACCTGTTCGTTTCGCGCGACATCCCCGGTTTCAACGGGCGGATGATCCCACCACCCGGCCAGTTTCTGCTCCCAGCGCGCGTAACGCGGCCGCGAGTAGGCCCCGCAGAGATCGCCTCCAACCAGAGGGGATGCCGCCGCCAGGAGCCGAACCGCCCAGGCCACATCATCGGCGGTGAACAGGCCGTTTTCCCAGTTGGTAAAGGCCTCTTCTTTGCGCACGCAGTCGATGTCGATTGTGATGTATACCGCCGATCCCCCGAGTCGGCTCGCGAATCGCTCAAATCGGTCGCGCCAGTTGTTCCGCGTCATGCAATCGAACCGCCGCGCTGTCGCCGGGCTTTGTCTCTCCGCCCAGCCATGCACGGCCAACCGACCCGCGCGAAGTAAGCGGCGATTGCGGAAGATTCTGCCAGGCCAGGCCAGTTCGAAATTGCCGCAGCCCCAGATCGCGGCCCGCTGCACGAGGGGCCATTCCAGCGCGCGGTTGATCCATCCCCCGCAGGCCCATTGGGGCGGCCGGGTATCCCAATCGGGATGATTGTCGAACGAGACCAGCGTAAAGGGCCGGGTCGGTCGGCGAATGTGCAAGCCCGTGAGGTGGTGAAAGTCGCCCGATCCGGTAATAACCAACTGGGGTAATTGCGGCCCGACCTCCGCCGCGAAGAATTCGATCGTTTTCCGCGGCGAAATATAGCGCAACTTCGGCCCCCAGCGCCGCGCATCGATGTGAGGCATCCCCGCCACCACGCCGGCCGGATTCCAGGCATCATCGAGATTGAGATACGCGCAAAGGCTCACCTCTCACCCATCCCAACGTTCCTGAGTTTCTGATAAGGTGGAATATTGATCATGGATCATTCTTCGACAACCAAGACAACTCGACCAGTGCCCGAATCCGCCGTGCTTACTTCGCGTCGGAAAATACACGGCTTCTGGGCGCATTCCCGCTGGGACATGATCCCGGCGCTAGCTGGCTTGGCGCACCTGGGTTACGTTGTCTTTCTCTTCTGGGCATTCCCGCGGTTCTCCTGGTGGGCGCTGATTCCCATGGGGCTGGTCGCTTCGATTTCCATCTCGTGGAATATCAACGGTGTCTCGCACAATTTTCTCCATAACCGATTCTTCCGTTCGACGATCCTGAATCATCTCTTCTCACTGGTCGAGTCGCTGGCCGTCGGCTTTTCCCAGGTCTTCTACGAAGCGGTCCATCGTCGCCATCATATGGGCAATGCCGATCGACCCGATGACGCCGGCCAGACGATCGATCCGCTTTCCATTTATAAACACGGCCATCACGGGCAGGCCGAAAATCCTTGGACCTATGTTTTCTGCTCATACTTTCGCGATGACCCGGCGGCCATTTTTAACGATGTCAAACGCCTGCGCGGTCGATTCGAGGCATGGTTCGGGGTGTTCGAAATCGCATCGTTCATCGGCATTTACTTCACCGCCGGCGTGCTGAACTGGCGGTTCATTCTGTACTGGCTTCCTTTCTACTATTTCGGGCACTGCCTGTCATACCTCAACGGCTACTATCTTCATTACGGCGGAAATCCGGATGTGCCGATGGCCTGGGGCGTGAGCTCATACCACCGGTTGTACAACTGGCTATGGTTCAACAACGGTTACCACGCCGAGCATCACTACCGGCCTAAAATTCACTGGACGAAAATGAAAAAACTTCACGAGGATATCAGAGGCAAGCAGCGCCAAGCCGGCGTTCGCGTCATCAGGCCGCCCCATGCGCTGGGATTTCTGGATTCGGATCTCCCTCCCAGAAAGTGAAGCAGTACCATCCAATCTTCCACGCCGCCCCGTGGAACGAATCCAAACAAAGTGGTTACCCGGGCCGTTTCAATCGCTTGGGGCAAAGACACTTACGGTCAAATGAAAATTCGGAACGGCCGGCGTAGGATCCATCTCAGCGGTCACGGCGGACCTGCCAGGGCGGCCGCACTTAAACTTGGCAACACATAACATAAGCACCCGTCGGCGTATCTAATCCTTTCTCGCATCGCAAAGGTGCCGTTCGGCCGACATTCATTGCCGATTACAGAATTTTGTTGCTTTCCCGGACCGCAAGGGGATGATTCGCATGTGCCGTCGTCGATGTCCATGGGCGGCTTGGATGGCGAATCGGATCGCTGGAGTATGGGTCGGAGTGATGGGTGTACGCTCGATGGTGAGTGGGAAGGCATCGCGATGCTGCAGGGTAGTGGTAAAAGCGCGGCCGTTGAGATGGGGTCCCGGCGGCCTTGGGGCCGGGCACCCGAGGGGCGGTATATGGCCGAGGCGCTGGAGCGGCGGCTAATGCTCTCGGCCGGCGCGTCGGTGTCGCCGCAGCCACCGTTACCGAATGTGGAATCGAATCTCTGGGCGATGTACGAGCAATCGCGTTCCCCGGCACTGGCCGGCGCGGCTCTGTCGGCGGGGTCATCATTCCAGCAGGGCACGGGCGGTGCGGTGGGGCTCTCGGTATACACCCGGACGGCGGATGTGGAGGCGGTGGCGGAGCAGTTGCGGGGCCTGGGCGCATCGGTGCGCGGGATGGATGGGCGGTATCGTCTGATCGAGGCCTATGCGGCGCTGGCGGACGTGCCGGCGATTGCGGGGTTGGCGGGCGTGCAGGCGGTCATGCCGATGTACAAGCCGGCGACGTTCGCGGGTTCGGTGCAAACGCAGGGGGATGGGCTCGTGAATGGGCCGGCGGTGCGGACGGCTGCTGGAAGCTATCCCGGATACGATGGAACGGGCGTGAAAGTGGGAGTGCTGAGCGATTCGGCGTACAACCTGTCGGCGTCGCAGGCCAGCGGCGATTTGCCGGCGGGGGTGGATAACTATTTGAACGTCGGACTGTCCGATGAAGGGCGGGCGCTGATGGAGATCGTTCACGATGTCGCGCCGGGGGTGCAGTTGGCGTTTCACTCGGGGGTGGAGAGCGAATTATCATTTGCGACGGGAATCGATCGGCTGGTGGCCGCGGGGAGCAACATCATCGTGGATGACATCGGTTATCCTACCGAGCCGTTTTTTCAGGATGGCATCATCGCCCAGGCGGTGGACCGGGCGGCGGCGGCCGGGGTGACTTACATTTCATCCGCGGGGAATTACGCGGATTCGGCGTATGAAGCATCGTACTCAGGGGTCGGCGGGTTTCACGACTTCGATCCCGGGCCGGGGGTGGATACGTTTCAGCGCATCTCCCTGCCGGCGGTTCCGGTTGGGTTTACGCGAACGTACTACGCGGTGCTGCAATGGGATCAGCCGTTTTATTCGGGCGGCGTGACCAGCGATTTCAATTTTGCACTGTACGCCGACAATGGAACGACCGTACTCGCACAAGCCAACACGAATAACATTGCGACGCAAAAGCCGATTGAGATCTTGTCCTGGGTGCAGAAGAACAGGGACGACACAACGCCGAACCTGGCGATACAGCTTCAGAGCGGCGCGACGACCGCCCATTTGAAGTATGTGATTCTGGCGGCGGATGCGGTGATCGATGAATACGCGACGCATTCCTCAACGACGGTCGGCCACGCGGCGGCCGCAGGGGCAATCGCGGTGGGGGCCGTGCCGTATGAGGCGCCGACGACAATCGAGCCCTTCAGCGCAAGAGGCTCATCGCCGACGATTTATCTGGGGCCGACGGGAAATGTGCTGGCGACGCCGCAGGTGCGCGCCAAGCCGGACCTGGTGGGTCCGGACGATGTCAACACGAGTTTTTTCGGTACGGATAATGCGAGCGATGCGGATACGTTCCCGAATTTCAGCGGGACCTCCGCCTCTGCGCCGCATGTGGCGGGGGTGGCGGCGCTGCTGCTTTCCGCTAACCGGCATCTGACGCCGGCCCAGTTGCGCGGCATCCTGACCGGCTCGGCGGGCGATCTGGGCGCGCCGGGGTGGGATAGCACCTTTGGATTTGGGATGGTCGATGCGCAGG
The DNA here is from genome assembly GCA_038244055.1 of Tepidisphaerales bacterium. Lineage (GTDB taxonomy): Bacteria > Planctomycetota > Phycisphaerae > Tepidisphaerales > Tepidisphaeraceae > DASPKW01. The sequence goes on from JBBRTW010000368.1 coordinate 6,449, forward strand.
CGGCGCTGCCGGGTGCGCTGGCGGCGGCGGATACGACAGCGCCGACAGCGAAATTAATCACGCCGGCGGCGACGCATGGCTGGGGTGTATCCAAGGTTGCGGTGCAGTTTTCCGAGCCGATGGACGTAACGGCGGCGGGAACGTCGGCGAACTACCGGCTGGTTAGTGCGGGGGTGGATGGTGCATTTGATACGGGAGACGACCAGACAATCGCGGCAACCGTGGCATATGACGATCTGCTCCGCGCGGCCACGCTGACGAGCCCGCTGCTGGGGCGTGGGAACTATCGGCTGACGCTGGATGCGACGGGCGGACTGATGGATCCTGCGGGGAATGCGCTGAACGGAGGCGCGGATCAATCGCTCTCGTTTACCGTCACGGGGAAGTCGGCGATTCAGCAGGTGCAGGGGGCGGACCATGTAAGCGTTCGGCCGGATGGGACGGCGGTGATGGTTTATGCGAATAACCCGCCTGCCTTTTCGCTGGAGGGACAATTTGGAGGAAGTTGGGGGCAGTGGCAGGTGGGGACATACGATGCGGGCGGCGCGGCGGCGGGGCCTTTTCTGTCAGCACCGGCCTACCATTACCTGGACCTCAACGTCAGGCCGACAGGAACGGACGTGGCGGTGAATGCAAGTGGCGGGGCGATGGTGTTTTCGGATTATTGGCGCGAGAACGAATACACCGTCGGTGTCCAGCGGCTTGATGCGGCCGGGCGGCCCATCGGAACGGTGGGGCTGGCGATGTCGCCTGCGGGTCCCAAGATCTCCCTTACAGCGCCCGCACGGGTGTCGATGAATGCCGCGGGGCGGTTTGCCGTGGTCAGCGGTGGGTGGCTGGATTTCGGACACACGCAGACCTACGCGCGACTCAGCCTGTTCGATGCCGCGGGAACCGGCGGCTCGGAGATCATCGTCAGCGAGCGGGCGGGCGCATCCGTTCCCGTCGTGGCCAGCACACCCGGCGGCGGGGCGATCGTGGCCTGGCAGTACGATGCTTCAACCGGTTATGACGGCGGCGGGGCGTCGATCTATGCCCGGCGGTACGATGTCGCCGGCAATGCACTGGGCGGAGAATTCCGCGTCAATACGACGACCGCG
>JBBRTW010000369.1:0-7512 GCA_038244055.1 Tepidisphaerales bacterium
AAGAGCTCAAAGCGGTGCGAATGAAACGCGACGCCTTCCATGGAGAGTGGAACTATTCTATCTTGCCGAACAAAGTAAATTGAACAAATTGAACAGGTTATTTATGCGCGCCGCCTAAGTCCGTTGGTTCATTCCTCTTCGTGCATTTCGTGTTTTTCGTGGTGAATAATCTGGAGCAAGTTTTTCGCTTTTAGTTTTCCGCGTTTTCCATCCCGCCCATCCGCTCGGAACATCGCCCGCGTGCGCCTATAATGCCCGCACATGGCTTCCTACACCCAGGCGATTCAGAATCTCATGAACCAGTTCGCGCGGCTGCCGGGGATCGGCATGCGCTCGGCCGAGCGGATCGCGTTTCATCTGCTCAAGGAGAAACCGGAGGAGGCGCTGGCGCTGGCGGATGCGATTCGGGATATCAAAACGCGGATCAAGCACTGTTCGATCTGCTACAACCTCACGGAAGCGGACCCATGCGAAATCTGCACAGACCCCCGGCGGGACCAGGGGCTGGTCTGCATCGTCGAGCAGCCCAAGGATCTTTTGGCGCTGGAGGGGGCGGGGCTTTACAAGGGGGTGTATCACGTTCTGCTGGGCGCGATTCGGCCGCTGGATGATATGGATGCGGGGGATTTGACGATCGAGGCGCTGCTGGCGCGGCTGGAGGCGGGGGCGATTCGGGAACTCATCATGGGAACCAACCCGACGGTGGAAGGGGATGGGACGGCACTGCACATTCAAAATGAAGTGGCCGCGCGATTCCCGGCCGTGGCGGTGACCCGGCTGGCGCGGGGGCTCCCGGCGGGGTCGAATATCGAATATGCGAATCGGAATATTCTGGCGGATGCGATCGCGGGGAGGCAGAAGATGTGAGGGGGTACATTTTCAAGTTGTCACTGGGTAGGACCGCAGTTCACCGCTCGGCCCTCAATGGGCCAATAAGAAGCCCCCGACAGCATTGAGCCATCGGGGGCGGATCTCACCAGCGTAAGATGAGATGGTTTGGGGTTACTTGTTCGCGCCGGGGAGCGCCGATCCGCCGGGGAGAGCTGCGCCGGCTTTGGCCTTGGCGGTGGCGAAGGCGGTGCGCAGACCGGTGATCTGGGATTGGAGATCGGAAGGGAGCTTGGCGCTCAGGGTATCGAGCTTATCGAGATAGGTCTTGGCATCATCGAGCTTGTTGGCTTCGATCGCCGCCTGCAGCTTGGCGATGAGTGCGGTGGCTTCGGCCTTGGGGCCGGCCATCATTTCCACGCCGGTGTCGTTGGCGGTCTTGACGGCATCGGCGGTTTTGCCGGCCACGGTCTTGCCGGCATCGGTAGCGCCCTTCATCGCATCGCCGGCCTGGGTCTTGGCTTTATCGAGAATCGCGGGGCCGGTATCGCCGCCGGCCTTGGGGGTGGGAACATCGGGCTTCTTATCATCCTTGTCGCAGCCGACCATCAAAGCCGAACCGAACGCCAGAGCCGCACAGAGTGTCCATCGCAGCGCCTTCATAAAGGCCTCCTCGTAAAAAGGGTTTTCAGGCCGCGTATCATCGTTTCTCTTCCGCAAGGAGAAGTGGATCGCGGGTAACAGGTTTACCACGCGCCAGATGCGGTGGCAATGTTAATCGTAGGCGCCCGACTTGCCGGTTGCATGTCTTGAGTGTTAAATCATCGTTCACATTTAACCTGTCCTGGAGGATTCACATGATCCGCGCGCTGAATCGAATGACACGCATCGCATCTCGAATGGGCTGCTGCGCCGCTCTGGCGCTGCTGCTGGTTTCCGTTTCCTGCAACGACTCAAGCACGACGACCCCGGCGGCCGGCGGCAGGAAGACGATCGCCGTGATCCCCAAGGGGACCAGCCATGTCTTCTGGAAATCGGTGGAATTCGGGGCCCGCAAGGCCGGGAAGGAACTGGATGTGGATATCAAGTGGGATGGCCCGCCCACCGAAGCCGAGCGCGGCACGCAAATCCGCATCATCAGCGATATGCAGTCGAAGGGGGTCGATGCCCTGGTGATTGCGCCGCTGGATAACACCGCGATCACGGCCGCGATGGAGGGGGCGGCCAAGAAGATGCCGGTGGTGGTGTTCGACTCCGGCAGCACATTCAAGGATTACAAGGCCTTCGTCGCCACCGACAATTTCCAGGGCGGTGTGCTGGCAGCGCAGCAGATGCTCAAGGTGCTGCCGAAGGACAAGGACATTTACCTGGCCGTCGTCCGCTACGACTCGGCCTCGGATTCCACGCTGCAGCGCGAGAAGGGTTTTCTCACCACCATCGAGGCGGCCAAGGACCCGCGCATCAAGGAGGTTTTCGACAAGCAGTACGCGGGCGACTCGGCCGACAAGGCCACGACGCTGATGGCCAACATGCTGCAGGCGCACAAGGAGATCAACGCGGTTTTCGCTTCCAATGAATCCACCACCCGCGGCGCGCTGGGGGCTCTGGATAAGGCGCAGCTCCTGGGGAAGATCACCTTCATCGGCTTCGATTCCAGCCCGCAGCTCGTCGAGGCGTTCGAGAAAGGGCAGATCCAGGCGCTGGTGTTGCAGGACCCGATCAAGATGGGCTACCTCTCGGTGAAGGCGGCGGTGGCATCCCTCAAGGGGGAAAAGGTCGATAAGGAACAGCCGATCTCCCCGACGCTGGTGACGCCCGAGAATAAGGACAAGCCGGAAATCCAGCAGCTTCTCAAACCCAAGTTCGACTGAGGGCTTTTCTGCTGAAAGGACTTTGTGAGCGAGCGCGAATCCGAATCCACGCCCCCTGGCACGATCGACGTGCGCGCTGCCGCGCCATCGGGCTCTTTCCAGACCGCAAATTCCAACGGTGCGAGCCTCGATGGCGGGGGTTCGACAACCAATGGCATGAACGCGGTGGGCGGCAGCGCTGACAATGACAGCGACTCCGCCCAGGCCCACCCCGCTCCGCGCTCGCGCATGGATGAACGCTACCAGCTCCGCGGGCCGCGGCGGCGCATCATGATCATCCTGGGCATTTCCGCGACGGCGATCATCTCGGCGCTGGCGGTGGCACTGCTCTATTCCAAATGGGCCGGCTCGGAGGATTACAGCGCCACGATCATCGTTTACGGCGAGGAGGCATGGGATGGGGCAATCGTGACCGTCAAAGGCTCGGGCCTACCGCCGCAGGGATTGTCAGCGCCGCTCGAGAAATCGAGCAACCTGCTCATTCGATTCCATGTGCCCCCGGGTAACTACTTCATCAATGTCCTCAAGAACGGCAAGCCGATCATCCGCGAACATCAGGTGACCGGGCTCAAGGCCGACCAGCAGGCCTGGCCATTCCGGCCGCCCGGGTCAGCGCCTTCGGCCAAGCCCGTTCCCGATTGATGAAGATCGGCGCAGCGCGGGTATGCCGCTCGGCCGCAGAATTGCTCATCCAATGCCTCACCCCGCCCTCAACCATTCTGGCTCGCCCACCGGCTCCGGCCCCGCGCCGGCCGATCTGCCAGCCGCCGCGGCGCCGCTGCTGCGGATGGTGCAGATCGCGCGGCGCTTCGGCACGACGATCGCGCTGGCGGATGTTTCGCTTGAAGTGCGACGGGGGGAGGTTCATGCCCTGGTCGGTGAGAATGGAGCGGGGAAATCAACGCTCATGAAGATTCTGGCCGGCGCGGAAGTCGCGGATTCGGGGCTCATCGAATTCAACGGCCAGCCCTTCACTCCGCGCCAGCCGCTGGATTCGCTGCGGGCGGGGATCGCGATGATCTATCAGGAGTTCAACCTCGCGCCGCATCTGTCGGTCGAGGCCAATCTCCTGCTGGGGCGGGAGAAGCGGCTGGCCGGGCTTTTCCTGGCCTCGCGACTATCGGCCTCCAACGAGCGCGCCCTCTGCCGGGCGGCGATGGCGCGGCTGAACCTTACGATTCCGCTGGATACGCGCATCAACACACTGGGCGTGGCGGACCAGCAGATGATCGAGATCGCCCGGGCCATCATGTCGGGCGCCAAGCTCATCATCATGGATGAGCCGACCAGCGCCCTGGCGACCGATGAAGTGCAGCGGCTTTTCACGATCATCCGCCAGCTCCGCTGCGAAGGGATCAGCATCGTCTACATCTCGCATTTCCTGGAGGAACTGGAGCAGATCGCCGACCGCATCACGATCATCCGCGATGGAAAGACGATCGCGACGGGGAAGATCGCGGGGGGGACGGCGGAGAAGTTAGAAGTGAGAAGCGAGAAGCGAGAAGAGGGTTCGGGGTGCAGGGTTCAGGGTTCAGGCGAAGGACAGCAAGAAGGTGAGTCGTCCGTTGTCAGTGGTCCGTTGTCCGTTGAACACTCGCAACGGACAACGGACAACGGACCACGGACCACTGACAATCAACAATTGACCGTGGACAATGGACAATTGACGACGCGACCCTTCACCCGAGCCATGATCGTCCGCGCCATGGTTGGCCGGGAGGTCAGCGAGATGTACCCGCGGACGGCGCATGAGATCGGGCGGCCGCTGCTGGAAATCCGCGGGCTTTGCGGGCAGGATCTTCCGCGGAACGTTTCGCTCACGCTGCATCGCGGCGAGATTCTGGGCATCGCCGGGCTGGTCGGGGCGGGACGCACCGAGACCCTGCGGGCGCTCTTTGGGCTGGACCCGCGCACGGGCGGCTCGGCCACACTGCACGCTTCGGCGGCGCAGGATCATTGTGGTGCGGGCGTCCCGCCTGCGGAATCTCGTTCTCAAAAGAGCAGAGCAGGCGTGACGCCGGCACCACAAGCGACGTCCGCGCCACAAGGGCCGCGCGCTCTCATTCCATCCATCACGCTCGAATCCTTCTCCCCGCGCGACTGGAATCGGCGCGGGGTGGGCATGCTCTCGGAAGATCGCAAAACCGAGGGCCTGGCGCAGAATCTCTCCTGCCTGGCCAATATCACGCTGCCTTCGCTGCGCCTGGCCTCCATCGGCGGCTTCATCAACAAGGCGTTCGAGCGGCGGCGATCGAATGAAATCGGCAGGACCCTGGCCATCAAATGGGCCGGGCCGGAGCATAAAATCTCCAGCTTATCGGGTGGGAATCAGCAGAAAGTCGCGCTGGCGCGGCTGCTTTACACGCAGGCGGATGTTCTGCTGCTCGATGAGCCCACGCGCGGGATCGATGTCGGGGCCAAGGTCGATCTGTATAAGGCGATCGGGGCGCTGGCGGCCGCGGGGAAGGCGATCATCATGGTCTCCTCGTACCTGCCCGAGCTTTTCGGCACCTGCGACCGGATCGCCGTGATGGCCCGGGGCGCGCTCTCGACACCGCGGAATGTCGAAGATCTTACGCCGGAGATCGTGATGCATCTGGCGGTGGGCGGAGCGTAAGGCGTTGCGCCGATCCACTGTGGATCGTGTGACGATTCATGGGAGCCCCGCGCCCTTTCCCGCCCTGCCGCGGCCTCGTGCTCCATCAAAGCGGATTCCCCGCCACGAGCGATGACCGCGCCTCCACGTTCTTTCTGTCTTTCGAACCCGAGACCGCGCGAATGCCTTCCATCGCTTTCTCCAGGGCCGCGCTCCACCCGTATGCCAGGTCGTAAAACGGCGCCTGCAACTGAACCCGGGCCACGCACTTGGATCGGTAAAACTCCGCGTCGTCGGCGAGTTGAATGATCGCGTCGCCGTAAGCCCGGGCATTATCCGGAGGAACCTCCACCACCGCATCGCGCAGGTAGTGGACCGCCGGGCAGACATCCGAGGTGATCACCGGCCGGCCCGCCAGCACCGCCTCGGCCACCACCTGGTTGAACCCCTCGATGAAATCGGTCGTCGTGGGCACGATCACCACATGCGATCGCGAGTACATCTCGCGCATGTACGAGCGATTCGCGTAACCGTGGCAGATCAAGCGGTCCCCCACGCCGGCGGCCTCCACTTCGGCCTTCAAATCCGCCAGCGCGTTTCCGCTCCCGCAGACGTCGATGATCACATCGTCGCGCTTCTCGGCCTTGAACCGCTTGGCGATCTCCAGAAGATCGAATACCCCCTTGTCGCGCTCGATGCGCCCGGCGAAAAACACCCGGAAGGGGCGCTGCCCGGGCAGCGGCTCGCTGATCCCTTCGAAGGCATCGCGGCGATAGGTCGGCAGAAACTGCTCCACAGGCTTATGACGTCCGCGCGTCATCTCCGCGAGCTGCGACGTGATGTCGTGCGACATGCTCAGCACCCCCGTCACCGTCTTGGTGAAAAACGGACGATTCAAGCGCCGCACCAACCGCGTCACGCCGCGCGGCGGACGATATTTCCGCCATAAGGTGCAGTGCAGGCTGGCCACCACCTTGATGCCGAACAGCTTGAACAGCCGCATCGGAAACCAGTGGGCCGTGCCGCAGACGATGACCGCCACGTCGGCGCGGAACCGGATCGCCGACGCCAGCAGCCGCAGCGCCGTCCAGATTTGCCCGAAGTGATAGCGCAGCCCCGAGGACGTTTGAAAAAGCGTCTTGCGATGCTCGATCGTGAACCGCCCGTCCTGAATCCGCCCCGGCCGGACGCAGCTCGAAATGACATAGGCCGAATCGCCATGGGTCCGGCATATGTCGAAGAACATGCCCGATAAGGTCATGTTCACCTGCGAAGGATCATCGGACCCGGTCTTCCAACGAAGGTATGTGCCCAGGACATCGCCGGGCCCGGCCGCATAAAGAATGCGAAGACCACCGTTCATCGCAACTCCATTCCGACTGGCGAAATCAAGAGTCAGTTCCATCCACGGTATGCCCGCGCGGGCAGCCCGCAATAACACCCCTGTCGGGTCCAGAATGTGCGCAATTACACTCCTTCCGGCAACCCATTGCACGGCACCTTGCAGATGGTATCCCATGATTCAGGTCGATGGGTGCGGTTTTGTCCATCCTGCAGGGGAATCGGCCTGGGATGGCGTCCGAATCTGAGAATCTGGGGAATCTGCGCGATCTATCGGGCGCACTGACCGCCCGGTCGATCTAACTCCATCGCCATGGCCCATTTGCCATGGCCGACGTTATCGGACCTCCGATATCGATATGACCAGCGCTGAACCTCGCCGCATCGTCCTTATCCTCTGAACATTCAATCGACATGCGGCGGGCCCCACTTCATGGTTCATGTCAGTTTCTCGCGCCCCGGCATCGCCACGGCCGGCATCTCCATTGCTCCGAATTTCAAGTCCTTGGGCATTAGATCCAGCTTCGATTCCATCGCATCGGACCAGCGCACGGCCTGCCCGGTGTAGGCGGACATTCGGCCCATGATCGAGATGAGATGGCTCTCGGCCGCTTCCTGCGCCTCATTGATCGGTGAGCCGGCGCGGATGCTGTTGATCAGATCCGCGTGCATGCGCCGCCAGGGATCATCGGGCTTGCGGGCTTTGTAGCGCCAGATATCTCCCTTCGCATTAAGGGCTCGCGCACGAATAACCTGTTCAATTTCTAGTTGACCTGTTCTAATCGTATTCATGCAGGATGTAATGAGTTTGGAAGGGATTCGTCGAAAGTTCGAAGCCTTGGAGCCTGTTCTTGACGAGCGACCTCGTCGACAGTG
>JBBRTW010000370.1:0-7511 GCA_038244055.1 Tepidisphaerales bacterium
AGATGTGGACGACATTCGGGCCATGGAGAAATGCGGGCGTGATGGCGAGATAAGACTTTCCATCCTGGCCGAAACCGAAGCGCGAGCCACCCATCCCCTGGCGGGTGATGGTGCCCAGGCAGGTCGAGCGCCCCGTGGCAGGGTCGATGCGCCATTCGCATCCCTGGCCGACCATCAGATAAGGATCTTTAGGATTGATCGCGCCGCCGGTAGCGCCATAGGCGGTGCCGCCGAAATATTCTCTGATGAACGCGCCGCTCTTGCCGTTCCAGACGCTCACCCGGCGCGGGCTGCCATCATTTTCGGCCACCCAGAGCTGATTGCGGGCATCGACCGCCAGGCCGCTGATATTGAGCAGGCCATCGGCCGTCCATGGGCCGAGCAGCGCCCGCCCGCCCTTTCGGCCGATCGTGCGGAGAACTTTGCCATCGGCCGATGATATGACCGCGATCTGATGGTTGGATTCACCGCGAATGCCCGCGTAGAGATCGCCATCCTTATCGACCGCCAGCGCGGAGATCCACTCCTTATCCTCCAGTTGCGGCTTGGTCACGGGTTTGGATTCGCCGGTGTCGGAGTTGATCGAGATGATTTCAAGCCCCGAGACCGCGAATAGCCGCACATCGCCATGCAGCGCCAGCGCGCCGGGTTCGGTGACGGCCAGATTCTTGATGAGTTTTCCGCTCGAAGCATCGATGATGAGAATCGCGTTTTGCTTGTGGAAGCTGAGGATGACTTTCCCGCCGCCGGCCGCGATGCCCGAGGGTTGCTGGGGAATTTCAGCCGGGGCATCCTTCACCTGATCCCAGATGTCTTTCATGGTCAGGTCGGTGTTCTTGAAGGCGGACCACTCCGTGTAATCGCCGGTTTTAGCATCGACGCGATAGATGGCGCGGGTGGCGTAGCCTTTGACCTCGTTGAATGCGAAAACGGTCCGACCATCGGTGGCGACCGGGCCCGCGCCGGCGATGCCGCCGCGGATATTTTTCCAGATGATCTTGCCATCGAGATCGCAGGCCTGCAGCGGCTTGTCGCCCTCGCCGGCCGACCAGCCGAGGTAGACGCGGTCGGAGGTGGGGCTGGCCGCCGCGGCGACGGGGTTGCCGTGATCCGCGCCCCAGCCGCGCCAGGGAGCGCTGCCGCTGTTGGCCGCCCAGCCGACCAGGCGCAGGCCGATGCCCGAATGCTCAATCGCCTCCCAGGTGTACTCGCCCGGTGCAACCGCGATGCCGGGGCGGTGGGCCGAGGGGGTGGTCAGGCCATCCCAGGCAATTTCGTGATCGCCCTTCTTCAGAAGCTGCGCCGTCAGCAGTTGCCGAACGACCGTGCCATCCGCGCTAAAAATGTTCAGCGAGACATAGCCATCCTGCGCCAGCGAAAGCTTGATCGGCTTGAATCCCTCGGGAAGCGTGGAGCGCGCCAGGCCGGCCCAATCGACGACCGGGGCGTTGCCTTCCATGCGCACGGGGAACTCGCGTCCATCGGCCAGGCGAACGGGGCGCGGCTCGACATTTCCCTTGGCTTCGAGCGTCGCATAGCCCCAGGCGGTGTTGCCCTGGAACGTGAAAACGCGATCGGGCGTCACGCCGGATTTGAAGAGGTCTTTGATCGTCAGACGGGCACCGCCGGTGATGGTGAAGTTCGGCTCGAAGGTCAGCAGGATTCGCAGGCCGGGCTTGATCGCCAGATTCTGGCCCTCCTTGGTGAGCAGTTTCCAGGGGATAGCGATTTCCTGGTTGTAGCCTTTGCCATCGGCCTGCGCCATGAAGGCCTGGGCCGCCCCGGCGGTCTTGGCGTCTTTGAGAACCCCCTCGTTGAATTTCCGCCCGTATTCAAAGCCCATCACATCGATCCCATCGCGGTCGCGCCAGCAGGTGGCGTGGGTGGTGCGCACGAGCGGGGCATCGCCGGCCTTGGGGTCGTGGTTGGCGATCGCCGGCGCGTTGAGATCCGGCGCGGTCACCACGCGAAACTGGAGGCAGTCGCCCCTGAAGCCATAGTCGCCCTTGGTGCTGCCGGGATTGTTCATCGGTGTCGGATCGATCCAGCGGGCAAGGATGTAGAGATTGTCGGCATCGTACATCGCGTGCAGCCAGACCGCGTAAGTCCCGGCCGCCGTTTCCACATCGCCGCAGGCGAACAGGCCGCCCGAGAGATCCCACTCATCGGCCTTGCCATCGATGGTCATCTTGGCCGGCGCGGGCAGGATGCGGAACTCGGAGTTTTCCGTTTCGGTGGCGCGGGTCGGCCCGGCCATGAAGAGGGCGGCTGCAAGCGCGAAGGCGAATGGAATGAGTCGTGAGATGCATCGCATGGATGGGTCTTCTTTCAATGAACTTACTGGTAATGGTTGTTTTGGGTTATCTGCGCGCCGCTTCATCGGCAGCGCCCTTCGCGGCTAAAGGGATGTTTTAACGTGCCGCCTATTTCGCCGCACTCACCGCCGCACTCGCCCCCGCGACGCAAATGCTCTCCAGCCGCAGTTCCTGCGAAAGCGCGGGATCGAAATCCGGCTCAATTTCCAGCGTGTGCGGCCCCGCTTCGAGTCCTTCGGCCAGGATCTGCACATGATGGGCATTCCCGTTGACGCGCTTGCCGAATTCGCCGGCGTCGAACTCATCGGCCACGATCTTCCCATCGTTGGATTTGCGGGGAATCAGCTTGCCATCGATGTAGACTTTGTACTTGCCGGATTTCGGCGTGGCTTCACCGAAGAGCATGACCATGTTGCCGGCGAAATTCGCTTTCAGTCGGCCGGGCTGCTTGCGCGGCGGAGCGGGCGGAGCGGGCTGGCCGGCGGGCGTACCAGCAGGGGGCTTGGAACCTTCACCCGGCGCGGCGTTGGAGGCGATCACCTCATCATCCAGCCAGCGCGACATGAGCATGTCGAAGAATGCCGAAGTGAGATTCGCCGTGCCGACTTTCCAACCTTCGGGCAGCGTTCCAAGCGCGGAGATGCGCACGCGGGCGCTGCTCATGTAGGTTGAAGCATGCAGCATCTTTTCGGGGGCAACGCACGCGCGCTTCTCGGCCACCGCGCCGAGGTACGCATCCCACGCCGCATCCGCGAAGAGTTGATACCCGACATCGCCCGGATGCACCCCATCGGCCGGCCAAACCTGCTTGAGCGTGATCCGCCCGTCCTTGACGCGCTTTTGCGCCAGGTCGATCGCATCGCCGACGGGTGTGTGATACGCGGCCGAGATGGCCAGGTGGGCATCGCGCCGGAGCATGCCGGTGGTCGTGCCTTTGGCGACATCCCACATAAACGGAAAAATCACCTGCACCACCGGGGCTTTCGCATCGACGATGATCCGCCGGACGATCGCTTCGTATGACGCGAGCGTTTCGGGGTTGGCGGAGGTAATGCCATCGTTGGCCGAGAAGTCCAGGAAAACCAGGTCGGGCTGGTGGCGCAGGGCATCGCGCTCCAGGCGGAAGAGGCCGAGCTGCGAGCCGGTGCCGCCGATCGCGCCGTCGCGGAACGTGAAATGGGCGGCCGGGTATTTCTGTTCGAGTCGGTGGGCGACCTCGGCGCGGTAGGAGGTGAGCATCGGGTCGGTGGCGTTAGCGCCCCAGGTGAGCGATGCGCCGAAGAAGACGACGGTCAGCCGATCGCCCGCCAGTGCCCGGCGGTCGAACTCCGCGAAGTCGGCCGCCGCCGGTTGGGCGGCGCGGCCGATTGAAATTGACGTCGCGATTGCCAGAAGCGCGGCCCAGAAGAAACGGGAACAAATACTCATGGATGATGCGCTCCTCGGGCGCGGCTTCCGGGCGGCGCGCCGGCCGGCCTAATTGCATAAGGGTCATGGGAATGAAAGCAAGCCCCAGTCGGCGGGCTAAAACGGCGCGCGCGGAAGTATCTGCATATATTCCCCTGCCCCAGTTTTGATGTAATAAATGCCAGCAGAATTTTCGGCGATTCGGTGCCCACCCGAAGCCGCACTTCCATCCCGCTCCTATTCGGGGGCTGGAAATCCAAAATGAGAATGTTCGCGTTTCGCCCCCAAATTATTGTGAGCGCCTGGCCGAAAGCGCAATGGAGGAATGATCCTCGCTTTTTCAGCGGGATCGAAGAATCGCGTCGGTGTCGAATTCGTTTATGGGAGTCTTATGACGTTATCCTCACCCCTGATCTCAGAATCTCCGGCATATGGCGATCTGCGGCGCGAAGTGCGCACTCCAGCAACTGATTTCGTGCTAATTCGCGCCAAGGGAAGAGAAGAACCCGCCCCAGGAATGCTGACCGATATTTCAGCATCCGGGTTGGGGCTTGTTCTATCGGTCGCCTTGGAGCGGGAATGCCGTTTCAGCGTCACGTTAGCCGATGTCACAGGCGCGGCGGCGCGTTCATCCGGGCCCGCTTACGCGGGGCGGCTGTATCGCGTCGTCCATTGCCGGCGCATCCATGGCGGGCTGTACTCCATCGGGGCCATCGAAGCCTAGCCCCAGTCCCATCATGGGTTTATGCCGGATCGCCGTAGATGAAGAGCTGTCCGAACAGGTCCAGCACGCCCGGCGCTTCGGGAGCCTGAAGGCGGATGTCGCAAAAAACGGTCAGCTTTTGGAAGTTCACTCCGTCGGCCGCATCCTCAATAATCGCCTCGGCATCGGCGGGGGGGTTGGAACCGGACGTCGTGGAGCTGAAATCGGGCATGGTGTCCGTTTCATGCGCGGTCGTATCGGATTCGTTGGTATAGAAAAGCGCGCTGAGATTGCGAAATGACGTGGTCCGATCCGTTCCCTGGTCGCCGGCGCGCAGGATAACCCCCCAGAGGTTATCCAGTTGTGGACCGCTGAAGCTGACGATCTCCTGACCGTTATTGATATTCAAAACAGTGCTGTTCGCGCCACCGCTGGCCTTGATGGTCAAGGAAAGGTGAACCCAGCCGCTGTCGAAGCCGTCGGCGGTGTTGCTGTCCCATTGGAACCGGCCCAGGGATTCATTGTCGGGATCGGTCCCGACCGCCAGTTCCGGCAGGCCTTGCGCGCTGCCGTTACCACCAGCCCGCAGATCGGCCACAATGGCGTAATCCTCAATCAAAGAAAAAGACATAGCTGCCACTCTTTCTGGGCGCAATCCATTAAGGAGTGCCCGAAATCTTAAAACCCCTATCCATTCATCCACTCAGGGACGATGTTGCGCTTCGTGGCAGTTGTTCACAGATTTTTTCAACTATTTTGAGCCGGTGGCCGATATTCGGTCGCCAATCGCCCCGACCGGCTCCTCCCTCACGACTCTGAACCCAATATCGTCCCGCGCCTCGCCGGGATCCGCGCGGTTGCGGGAGGCGCTGCGGGTATTCTCCACGGCGGTGCTGTATGAGCCTCCCCGCACACAGCGCGGGCTGGCTTCGAGGCCCCGGTTGTAGGGATCGTTTGAGGTCATGGGGTACACGGCGAAATAGGCATCGGCGCACCATTCGGCGGCGTTGCCGTGCATGTCGTAAAGGCCCCAATGGTTGCGATGCTTTTGGCCGGTGGGATGAAGTACGTTGCCACTGTTGCCCCCATGCCACCCCATGTCCCCCGCCAAACCGCTTCCGCTCCAGGCGACGGAAGTGCCCGCGCGGCAGGCGTATTCCCATTCGGCCTCGGTCGGCAGGCGATAGACGGCCTCTTCGCGCTCGCTGAGCCTGCGGCAAAACTCCTGTGCCTCCAGCCAGGTGATACCGGTGATCGGCAATGATGCTTCGGCGGCGCGGGGCGGCGCGAGCTCCATGATGCTGGCGTACTGGGCGCGGTTGACTTCGCGGTTGGACATCCAGAACGGGCGGGTGATGGTCACCGAATGGCTTCGCTCATCATCGCCGCGAAGCTCGGTATTGTCGGGTGTGCCCATCAAAAACTGCCCGCGCGGGATCTTCAGGAGCGTCATGCCGATCGAATTTGCACTGGACGGAAGATCGAACGCAACCGCCGGCGGTTTGCCCAGGGACGGACCGGCCGGGCGCTGCTTCAAGTAAATCCTGAACCCCGCGAGCGATGCCGCGATGCAAATCGATGCAACGACGATGAGCAATTGGCGGCGTCGTGCCCCCGGCACGCGGGCAAGCGGCCGGCCGGCCAGCGCCGCTTCCAGTTCCAGGGCCAACACCGACGCATTTCCGTAGCGATTGCGGGGCTCTTTGGCGAGGCATTTTTCAATCACCCGCTGGACCCCATCGCCGCGCAGGCCCGGCATGGCTTCGATCCGCGGCGGCACCAACGATTGAATCCGCGCGATCAGTTCCGGAATGGAACCCGAGAGCAGATAGGGATGCCGCCCGGTGATCGCCTGATAAAAGCAGACGCCCAGGGCGTAGACATCGCAGCGGGCATCCACATCGACGGATTTGCCATCGACCTGCTCGGGGCTGGTCCAGGGGAGCGACCCGACGATCTGCCCGGCCACGGTGATGGTGCGGGCGCGCCAGTCGTGCTCGAAATCGCCTTCGAGGCGGGCCAGCCCGAAATCGAGCAGGTGGGGCTGATCCCGGAAATCGATCAGGATATTGGAGGGCTTGAGGTCGCGGTGGATCACCTTGTTGGCATGGGCATCGCCGACGGATCGCGCCAGGACGATCAGCACATTAATGAGCCGGCGAATCCCCTCGCGACCCTCGCGCCGGCATTCATCGGCGAATTCATCCAGCGGTCGGCCGTCGACGTATTGCATGACCAGATAGTGCGACCCATCGCCGGCGATGCCGCGATCGACGATGCCGACGATATTGGGATGATCCAGTTTGGCGAGAATTTCCGCCTCGCGATTGAAGCGGCCGCGATTGCGCGAGCCGGCCAGCGAGCCGCCAGGAAGGATTTTGATCGCGACCGATTTGCCGGTGGATTCCTGGATGGCTTTGAAAACCGTGGCCTGCCCGCCGGAACTGATCTCGCGGAAGATGCGATAGCCGGGGATGGATTGATTGCTGATCTCGGGTTCTTCTTCATCGGTGGGACGAATCGGCGCGTTGATCTGGGAGAGGGAAACCGGATCGAGGGGCGAGTTCAGCGGCCCGGCCTTCTGGCCGGCCGCGAACGCCCGCTGAACCATTCGCAACCCTTCGAGATCGCAAGCGCGAACGCCTGAGGAAGGATGGCGTTCACGGGACGCGTCTTGAGCGATCGCTCATCTTTCGCGCTGGCGCCGAGCCAGTAACAAGCTGAGCGGCTCGTATGGAGCATGAAGACGCCTGCAACAGCTCGGCCCTCGACGCGTGCGAGCAGAAGCCTCCCGAGATCGTTTCGAACCAGCGCCTGGCCGGCTTCGACGATGAAGTCTTTCGAGTAGCGTGCGCTCACGCCAGCGTGGTCCATCGTCTCGTCGAGCAGGTCACAGAATTCGAGGTATTCACCGACCGTTTCGGCGGGCAAAACGACGACGCCGCGTCGCTTGGCAGCCTCAGCCGCATTGCGATGGTTCTTGTTGTATGTCGCCGGCAATGTCGCTTGAGTCAGTCCCTTCAAGGGCTTTATGCCAATCGGGTACGGGCGAACTTCGCGAAAGCCATGTTCCCCGACGAGGAGCC
>JBBRTW010000371.1:0-7503 GCA_038244055.1 Tepidisphaerales bacterium
AGCAACCTAACAACTCGCTTCCCCCCCGCTTTAACTCGCAACTCGCAACCCTCTACCCTCTACCCTCTACTCTCACATTTAACATTTACCATCTCCACATTTAACATGCCCCCCATGCCCCCTTCCTGCCAACCTTATCGCGAGGCCTTTCACACCACCCTCCTGCGGACGGGCGCGATCGCGATCATCATCGGCGCGGCGATCGCCCGGCCATGGGCATCGGGCGGGCTTGCCCGCTGGTCCGGGGCTACGCTCATCGCGCTCTGGCCGGCGCTGGGGGGGCACTTTGTGGAGTTGTTTTTTCTCAATGTGCTCCGGCCGCGCATTCCCGCGGCCCGGGCCGTGCAGATTCTGGCGCGGATCTTGGTCTGGTTCATTGGCGGCGCGCTGCTGGCGCGGGCCATGGCCTGGACCGCCACCCTCCTGGCGGGACCCCGGCCCGCGCCGTGGCTCGTCTGGTGGCTCGGGGGGCTCGGCTTCATTGGCATCGAACTGGTTGTCCACCTGTTCCTCCAGATTCGCGGCCGGGCCAGCTTCTACAATGGCCGGGGTTAGAGCGCGGGCGATAATCGCCCCATCGCCATGGCCTTTCCAACAAATGAGGGGCGCGGTTTGGGCTGATGCGGAGAAGAAATTTGTTTGACAGCCTTGCCCCGGTATGGCGAAAATCCCAATCCTCATCAACCGGGAGGACGGATTGGCTTCTAAGAGGTGGTACGGGGTCGGGACCGGGGCGCTCGTGTTGTTGGCGGGCCAGCATCTGGCGCGCGCGGCCTCGGTGGATTGGGACCCGGACTCGGCCAACTCCGGCATCCAGGGCGGGCCCGGTCTCTGGAATGGCACTTCCATGAACTGGGATAACGCCGGCGCGCGCACCGCCTGGAGCGGCCTGTTCAACAGCAGCATCGCCGCCTTTTCCGGCACGCCCGGCGGGAACATCAACATCGCCGCCTCGGTGACGGCCGACAGCCTGCGCTTCGATGCCCCCGGCTTCACCATCGCGGCCCAGTCCAATTTCACACTGACGCTCTCTGGTGGTTCGATCATCGCCAATGCCGATGCCACGGTCTCCGCGCCGATCATCACCTCCGGCGCGCTGACCAAGACCGGCGCGGGCATCCTCACGATGAGCGGCAGCAACTCGCTGGGCGGGAACCTCATCATCGGCGCGGGCACGCTGGCGGTGACGGCCGACAAATCGCTGGGCGTCACGACCAACGATGTCGAGCTCGCGACCGGCCGATTCCGCTATACGGGGACGGCGGATTACGCGATACCCTCGGGGCGGACATTCATCGTTGACCCCGCGGGCGGGGCGATCGATTCGGCCGGCGGGCTGGTTCGCCTCAGCGCCGCCGGGCAGCTTTCGGGATCGGGGACGCTCGCGAAATATGGCGGCAAATCCCTGGAGCTTTACGGTGCCAATGCGGCATTCAGCGGGCAGGTCAACATCGTCGAGGGAACGCTGGTTCTGGCCAATGCCTCGGCCATCAATGGCCGGCCGATGACGCTGGCGGGCGGCGGCGTATCGCTGCTGGCCGATGTTTCTTCGAACTTTGCCAGCGATGTGTCGGTGGGCGCGGATTCGACGCTGACTGTCGATCGCCTGACGATCCTGGCATCGCCCGGGCAGGGACATACGCTCGGCAACCTGAACGTGGCGGCCGGGTCGACGCTCACGATCGCCAGCAGCTACCTTTTTTATGCGCTGCCGAATAACGTGCAGGCCGATGGAACGATCGACCTGGTCGGCGCGGGGTTGACCGTGCGCGGGAGCTTGAGCGGCGCGGGCGCGATCAGGGTGGGGGCTTTCTCGGCGGGTGTCGAAAGCCTGGCGGCGGGGCTGGTGTTTTCGGGCGGCGGGACGCGGACTTTCGCCAACCCCCTGCTGGCGGATGATGCGGAGGCGGGGCGGGTGGTGGTGGGCGTCGCGGCGGGAACCTCGGCGGTTTATGGCGGCACATGGAGCGGCGGCGGATCGTCGGCCGAGAACTACATCATCTTGAAGGATGGCGGCGCGTTCACGCTGGGGGCGGGGGCGCGGATCAACACGATCGCGGCGGATCGCAAATCGCTGCGGACGTTGCACGTTCTCGGCAGCGGCGATGGAAATATGGTCGAGCTGGCAAGCGGGTTTATCGCCGATCGCTCGGCCGGCGGGACCGTGGCGGATGGACTGGGGGCGATCGAAGTGCGCGGGGCGACACTGGTCACGCGCTCGACGGCGGGGCTGCCGGTGGTGAGCAAGCTCGATCCCGCAGGTGCCACCCATCGCGCGGGGTTGATCCTTTTTTCGGGGACCTCGGCGGCCGGGTGGAAAGTCGCCAGCGCGGCGCAGGTGTACGATGGCGGGGTCATGGTTGGCGCGGCGACGACGATTCAGACGGATGTAAACCTCACCCACACCGGAAGCGCCACGGGGAAGTACGACAATCAATTCCAAATCGGCGGCGGCGGAAGTGTTGCAAAAACCGGCGCGGGGTGGCTGGTTTTGTCCGGCAGCCAGGGGTACGGGGGCGGGACGAGCCTGGCGGTAAGTGCGGGTGGTGTGCGCTTCACAACCGATCCTGGCGCGGGATGGTGGGCCGGGAACTACGCGCGGGCGGCGGATGGGAGCATCGCCGCCGCGCCGGTGGCCGCCGCGACACTCGCAATCGATGTTGCCACCGGCGCGCAGGTGGAATTCGCGACCGCGCTGAGCCAGATCGCCGCGCTGGCGGTTGCCGCGGGCGGCACGGCGCGGGTGAATCTGTCCGCGCCGGTGGGTTCGAATACGCTGGTCACAAAGTCGCTGTCGATCGATCCCGGCGGGCGGCTCGACATCGCGAACAACCGGCTGGTGCTGGATTACGATGGCGCGGCGGGGCCGGCGCTAGCGTCTCTGGCCGGGCTGGTCGCGCGGGGGCGCAATGCCGGCGGTGTCTTGTGGCAGGGAGATGGGCTGACCAGCGGCAGCGCCAGCGGGACCGACTTTGTCATTGGGTTCGGCGAGGCTTCGGATCTATTCCACATCAGCGGCGCGCAAACGGGCTCCTTCGGGTCGGCCACGGTCGATTCAACCAGCATCCTGGCGCGCTGGACCATCGCCGGGGATGCGGATCTGGATGGGGGCGTCGGGCTGAACGATCTTCTGAGCCTCGCCAACCACTATGGCACGAGCGGGGCGACCTGGTCATCGGGCGATTTCGATTATGACGGCCTGGTGGGGTTGAACGATTTGTTGATCCTGGCCAACCATTATGGGAATGCTGTGGCTGCGCCGACGCCGGGGGCATTTCCGCGGGATGGACAGTCGATCGGAACGGTGCCTGAGCCGGGGTGGATTGGCGTGATGGGGGTGGTGGGGATGATGTTGGGGAGGAGGAGGGGGAGGCGTTGAGGGTTGAGGGTTGTGGCATGAAGTGGGCAACAATTGCGGATTTCGGATTGCGGATTGTGGATTGAAATGCGGTTTTCAATCCGCAATCCGCAATCCGCAATCCGCAATCCACAATCCGAAATCACCCCCTCTCCATCCTCTACCCTCTACCCTCTACCCTCGGTTCATTCTTCTTATTGGTTGGCGGCAACGCCGAGGCGGGCGATGAAGTGGAGGCCTCGGCCGAACCACCAGTTGCTCCACCATGGGTAGAGGCCGATGCGGCGCACCCACTGTTCGACTTTGAATCCGCGGCGGGCGATCATTTCATCCCAGCGCCATTTTGGCCAGTAATTCCCGGGAATGGGGACGCCATGTTTGGCGTTGCCGACGTGATCCATGAACCGAAGGGTCGGCCCGGCCAGCCAGCCATTGCGGGTGTGATCCTTGATGACGATGCACTTGCGCGCCACCCGCGCGGCTTCGGCGATGAGGATTTCGGGGTCATCGGTGTGATGCAGGACGTCGACGAACATCACGGCATCGAAGGAGCGGTCGGGGCAGTCGATGTGAATGCCATCGAAGGCGCGGACGGGGATGTGGGTTTGCGGGCGCACCAGCAAGTCGATTCCTTCGATCTTCAAATCGGGACGGCGGTCGGACACCAGCTTGGCGAGCAGGCCATCGCCCGAGCCGACATCGAGCACCGATGCATCCGGCGGGAGGAGCCGCGCGAAATGGTCGGCCAGGACGCGCACGCGGCGGGAATGGACCATGCTGGTGTGAATGCGATCGATGAAGGCCATGGAGGGATGCGAGTCTAAATGATCGCGGCTTTTTCGCCAGCGGGGATGAATGCCGGGAATGGGATGGTCGTCCGCGAAGATTTGAATGGCGGGGCGGACTGGGATGAGCTAGGCTGGTGCCTGTGGAGAAGACGGTCGGGCGTGGGCAGGATGCTTGTGCTGGTCATCATCATCGGACATGGGCAGGATGCTTGGGATGTTCGATATCGGACATGGGCAGGATGCCCATGCTACATTTGAGAGGCTTTTATGAAATCGCTTGGGCCGATTCGGCTGCTTTTTGTGTTCAGCGGACTTTATGATGCGGTGATTGGGGCGGCGTTTGTCGTGGCCGGGCCATCGCTGTTCAGCTATTTCAATATTGCGCCGCCGAACCATTTTGGGTATGTGCGTTTTCCGGCGCTGCTGCTGGTGGTGTTTGGGATGATGTTCTTCGCGGTGGCGGCGCGGCCGCAGACGAACCGGAATCTCATTCCTTACGGGATCGGGTTGAAACTGAGCTACGGGGCGACGGTGGTTTATTACTGGATGACCGGGGGCGTGCCGAATCTGTGGAAGCCGTTCGCGATCGCGGATCTTTTGTTCATCGCACTATTCGCGTGGGCTTACGCGGCGATTGGGCGGGGATCATCGTCGCGGCGGTGAGCAACGGGGGGGGAGGTGGCGGGGTAGGGAGTGGGCGGCCTGAACTTCGGACGCGGCACGGTCTTTGGAGAATTGCAGCAGAGCAGGTTAGTTTCCCGGCTGTGGACGCGAGAGGGTCAGGAGCCGGGCGACAACTTTCGGCGAGGTAGCGTCTTTGGTGGCCGGCTCCTGACCCTGGCGAACCGGCCCTCACCCCCGCCCTCGTATCTTGCTCTCCCGAGTGCAAGAGAGGGAATAGGCGCGGTGGCGATTCTGGTGGCCGGCTCCTGACACTGAGGAATTTTGATCCCATGAGTTCCACGCAATCAAATACGCCCGCTGAAATCGGTCATGCCGCGCCGGGGACTCCGACAGCGCCATCGTACGCGGCGGCGGGTTGCGCTGGGGATTTCTTTCTCCAGTTGGCTCATCGGGCGGCCGCGGTGGCGATCATTTTGCTGGCGGCGCTAGTGGCGTTTTATTGCATGCCCAAGCCGCCATCGTTTATGCAGTGGATTCGCCCACTCTCCTGCGGGATGGCGGCCACTGCGGGAATCATTGCAATGGGAGTCATTCTTCTGAATCGTCGCGGATCGGGAGTTCGCGGCGACGGATCGCGCCTTGCCGTGGCATCGGCGGCGATCATTCTGCTGAACTTCGCGTTGCCGCCGGTCATCAAACTGTTTCAATTGGGCTGATTGCGATCGCCGCCATCCGGGACGGCGCTCTGTCGCTGCGCTGGCGGCGCTCTGTCCCGGCTTGTTAGAAGGCGCGAGATCGCGCGTGGTGAATTGGAATGTCCCCTCCCGAACTCATGCTGCTCGCCATGGAACAGGCCCGGTTGGCGCTGGCTTGGGATGAAGTGCCGATCGGCTGCGCGATCTATCACCATCCCACCGACCGCATTATCGCGGCGGCCCATAACCGGCGGATTCTGGATTGCGACCCCACCGCCCACGCGGAAATCCTGGCGATTCGACAGGCGGCCGGGGCGCTGGGGGACTGGCGGCTGGAAGCTACGACGATGGCGGTGACGCTGGAGCCGTGTCCGATGTGCGCCGGGGCGATCGTCAATGCGCGGATTCCCCGGCTGGTTTTTGGATGCTCGGACCCCAAGGCGGGGGCGGTGCGGTCTCTGTTTCAGCTTTGCTCCGATCCGCGGCTGAATCATCGGGTGGAGATCGAGGGCGGGGTGCTGGGGGAGGAATGCGGGCGGATGCTCACGGAATTTTTCGCGGGCAAGCGGGCGCTGGGGAAGAAATAGGATTACCGGCCGTAGCGCCCGGCCCGGTCGGGTGATCCCGCACGGTCCTGCGCGACATATCCGTCACGTTGGACGGCATCTGGGCGGGTGGCGGGGCAATTTGGTAAACCTCCGGACGCAAGTCCTCGCCAGCATCCGGCCGATAAAATTGGGCGAGGACGCACTATGATTCAACAACTCATCGCCCTTCTGCCGCGGCAAATCAACCCCACGGCCCTTGCGATCGCCATCGCGGGGGCGGTTCTGGGGCTGATCTTATGGCTGTGCGGGGCGCGATTCAGCCGGACGATCGTCACCTTGATTTCCGTCAGCATGGGGGCGGTGATCGGGCTGCAACTGCCGCTGTGGTTTGGCTGGCCGCTGGAAGGCTGGGCAACCGGTGTGCTGGGGGCGCTGGTGCTGGGGATTTCGGGATACGGGCTGCACCGTGCGTGGATCGGGGCGGGATTGGGGATGGTGCTGGCCTGCTGGGCGGCGATTGGAACTTTTATTGTGTGCGGCGGATCGGCGGAGGGGGCCAAGCCGTGGGAATGGCCGGCGCTGAGCGCGGGGATGACTCCCAAGGCGTATCTGGCGGATTTATGGAACGCATTGACGCCGGAGGCGCGGCGGGTGATGCCGTTTGCCTGCGCGGCGGCGCTGTTGAGCGGGCTGGCGGCGTCGGTGATGTGGCCGAGGCTTGGGGCGGTGCTACTGTATAGCTGCACGGGATTGTCGCTGCTGATCGGATTGGGCGTGGCGGCGATGAGCGCGGCGCAGCCACAGTGGTTGAAGGCGATTCCGAATCAGACTTCGTCGCAGGTGATTGTATTGGTGAGCATGGTGGCGTTTGGGGCGATATTGCAGTGGCGGTGTGCGCCGGGGGCGCGGGTGAGGGCGCAGGGGGGGAAGTAGGATTTAGCCCGAATAATTCAGATGAACCACGAAAAACGAGAAGGGCACGAAGAAGACGGGAGTAGGGCAGAAATGTAATTTTCGCAACGCGCAACTCACCGTTTAACTGCAAGTCCTTCGGCTCATTCCTCTTCGTGCCTTTCGTGTTTTTCGTACTGCCGCGAGAGCATCGAGGTCTTCGACCAGGACAAGGATGAATCGGGCCAGGCGACAGGATGCGATATGGCGGGTAATGCACGCAAGACCGCCCCGCCACGGGAGCTGAAGCCGGGCGGGGCGTCGGGGGAGAGTGAACTAATCGACTGACATCCGCCGGCATGTCGGACATTGCGGGCTTCAAGCCGCATTGCACTTGCCGCGATTCCGCCGCAGCAGCGCCGCCGCCGCAGCCAGAGCCGCGAGGCCAAGACCCGTCGGCTCGGGCACGCTGGTAACGCCCTGACCGGCGAGTTCGAAGGCCAGTTGCATATCGGCCGCGAATTGCGGGGAGGAGCTTGGGATGGCCGAGCTCGGCATGGCCTGGCCGTAGTTGTTGGCGAGCTGGAGCAGGTCGTTCA
>JBBRTW010000372.1:0-7490 GCA_038244055.1 Tepidisphaerales bacterium
GCCGTCGTTCCCCAGTCCCGGCCAAAACGGATGGAAGTATTCATGTGCATTAATCTGAATGATGTGCAAGAATTCCGCTGCGCACGCCGATGATCGATCCCCCACAAACTACCGTGACCGCGCCTCCGATGCCAGCCATTGCCCTGTGTACTTCCGGTCGGCGGGTTCGGATTAATAACTCAATTCCCACCACCCCAGGACGATTTTTGTTGCGAATAATTTGTGATCGGTGTTAATATCCCACCCAACACGTCGGGTTGTATGTTGCGCGGCTTGCATTTCCGCGCCCTATTCAGATTTCGCGATCGGTCACTTCTTGAAAAGGTACGCCCCTTCGGGCGCAAGCACAAAATGGAACGGCAGGGTCACTCCACCGCCCCCAAAACTCCCCCGCCCCCCGCCGCGCGGGCCTTCGGCGTCGAGATCGCCGCCGGTAAAGCCACCGCCGTGTCCGTCACCCCACCGGCCGCCAATCGCACGAAGAAATCGTTGATTCTCTTCGGATGCCTCATGGTGGCGACTGCGGGCGTCTGGTGGTGGCAACACCGACCGTCCGGTGATGACGACCCCGATGTGGCAGATCATCCCGAGATCGCCCAGGTGCAGAAACTCAAGACCGCCAAAGACGCCGCCGCCCTCGCGCCGATGATCGGCAACCGCGATTCGGTCGTTGCCAGCCGCGCTGTGCTGGCGCTGGGCGATCTGGGCGATACCCGCGCTATCGCCGGCGCTATCACGGATTCCCGGCCGGATGTCCGCTTCGCCGCCGCCTCCGCCATTGGATCATCGGCGGGCCCGGAGCATATCCCCATGCTCTCCCGCGCCATGCGCGAAGACACCAATCGCGATGTCCGCCTGGCGGCCATGCGCAGCCTCTCCGCCGTCGGCGATTTCGCCATCTTCGATCATCTGGTGGCGGCCCTGAACGATTCGGATCCCAACATCCGCCGCTCCGCGCTGGCCGCTATCGAGAAGCGCATCGGCCTGGTTTTTCCCGATTTCAAACCCGAGGGGACGGGTGAGTCCCGCGCCAAGGCGATCGCGCACATTCGTCAACTGCTGCCCGCCTACAAGAAGGGTTTTGAAGCCGATGTGGCCCGCAGGTCTAACGCCAAAGGAACGCCGCGATGAGCAAATCACAGAAGAGCCGAAATTCGTCGCCGCGGCGGCCCCGAGTCGCCGGTGCATCGTCGGGTTTGCCCCGCCGCCGCCCCGGCGCGTTCACGCTCGTCGAGCTTCTGGTGGTGATCGGCATCATCGCCCTCCTCATCGCCATCCTCCTTCCCTCGCTCAACAAGGCCCGCTCCCAGGCCACCAGCGTCAAATGCAAGAGCAATCTCCGCCAACTCGGCGTCGGCGCACGCCTCTGGCAGGCCGCCAACCCCAAGTCGCGCTTCGAGATGGGCGCGTACTACGGCAACGTCGCCTCCGTCGGCATCGGCTCGGGCATCTGGGTCTGCCCGCAGGCCGAGATGGATAACACCGCCTTCAACGTCGTCAGCGCCACCCTCCACGGCAAAGGCGGCGGCTACGATTACCGCATCGGCCTGATTCCCGGCCCCAACTGCATCGCCCGCAGCGCCGGTTCAGGGGCGCCCACCGGCTATCAGCCCACTCCCGGCGCGGAACTCACCAACAACTTCGACCTCTGGATCGATGACCGCCCCGGCACCGGCGACAAGGACTACAACGACATCGGCTTCAACGTCAAGATTAACGGAGATGGCAACGTCACCATCACCACCATCGCCAAGTCCGCCGGTGACACTTACGATCTCGAAGACTCGGTCACCGGCGAGGTCCTCATCGCCAACGTCGGCTCCGGCGGCACCACCACCATCGTCGCCGGCGGCAAGTCCGGCTACGCCGTCAACGGCCTGTCCGCATACGCCAAGCTCATGCTCAAGCCCGACAAGATCATCGCCATGGACTACTACACCGGCGTGGTCAAGCCCGGCTCCGATGTCGAGGCCGACTGGAAGCGCAACCCCCAGGGCGTCCCCCAGTTCGCCCGCCACAATAAGCGGTTGAACGTCCTCTTCAACGATGCCTCGGTCCGCGAGCTCGACTGGCGGGATGTCGATTTCTTCCGGTATCCCAATGTGATTACCCAGTCTTACGATGCGCAGTAGCAGGGGGCCGCAAGGGTGTGGAGTGACGACCGCATCGAATCGCGCAGGCAAGGCGCACGGATGTTCGGCCGGCCCCATCGCCGTGTTTTTTCCGATACGCCTCAACCGCCCTTCATATTTTTTGTGACTTTCTTCGTTTTCAGATCGAGCGTGTAGACCTCGTTCTTTTCGTTGGTCACCCGAAGCGCGTCATCGACGATTTCCAGGCCGGTGATGAAGACCCATTGAACGTCTTCTTCGAGCTTGGGGTAGATCGCAACGGTGTAGATGACCGCGTCCCACAATTTCTCTCCGGTTTTAGCGCTGCGCGCTTCGATGCGACCTTCGCGTCCGCTTTCATTGGGAGCCACATACTTCACCTCCCTGGAAACCACGGGTGCGACAGGCTTCGGCCCGCTTCGCTTGGCCAGCGCATCACCCGCAATCGCCGCGGTCAGGATCGTGCATAACGCAATCAAAGGCCACCGGGTCATGGGTTCTTCTCCATCGCTCGAGTCTTCAAAATCGGCATCGCAGGGGTTCAAGCCCTGCGAGCCAGTCATTTCAATCGCATGAGTTTGACGCAATCACATCGCCAAAGTTGCAGAGCGGAAGTTGCATGGCGGCGATGCGATCCTGGAGCCCTATCGCCGAATTCTATCCCCCGGTGGACTCAGCAGGCATACAATCTCGCATGAAACTCATCTACGAGGCCCGCGATCCTTCGGAAGCTCAATTGGTCAAAGGATTCCTCGAAGCGGAGGAGATTCGAGTCATCGTGCAGTCCGGCGCGTTGGGCGCGGTTCTGGGCGAAATGTCCGCCAGCCCGGAAACCCTTCCCAGCGTCTGGGTGGACGAGCCCGATGTCGATCGCGCGCGGGTGATCGTCGATCGCTTCAAGAGCGGCGAGTTGACCAGCGACGTGGCGGCCTCCAACTGGGTTTGCCCCAGGTGCGGGGAGGCGCTGGAGGGTCAGTTCTCCAAGTGCTGGCACTGCGGCACTCAGCGGCCCGCGGCGGTTTGAGCCCCGATATCTCCGTGCGCCCGAATCGTCCCAACTCCATCCGCAATCAGCCCGCGCGTCATTTCGCCTATTTCGTCCCGATTTGCCGTTCCACCGCGCCCAGGTCCGCGGCCGCGCCTTCATACCGGCCGTTGTTATTGTGATCGGTCGCGATGAATCCGACTCTTCCCGTGGCCGCGTCCAGGGCGGGGCTGTTCTTCTTCGGAATGAATCGCTTGTCATCTTCCAGCCCGGCCTCGGCCCAGGTCTCGAACACCAGGTTGTTGTCGATGGTCAGGCCCGTCTGCGCTCCCGCGCCCAGGTGGTAGACATAATTCCGCGCTGGATCGAAGGGTGTATCCACTTCCGGCTCGATGACCAGGTTGTGCTTGATCGTGACATCCGGGCCATAGACATCCACGAGGTGCCCGACGTAGGGGTCTTTGCTGTCCGCCGCCCTCCGCGACCGGTAGAGCGTGTTGAAATAGATCTCCGATCCGGTCCGCGATAGTTGCCCCGCCGACTTATCGATATCCGCCTGCCGCACGTGGTTGTGCTCGTACATCGGGTACTTGCGCTTCTCCCAACTGATGTTGTTGTAGAAGCGGTTGATCGCATCCTTCCCATCGTACCCCAGCGCGTTGAGTTTCATCGGCCAGACGCGCACGTCATTGGCCCATTGCCGCGTGAATTTGTTGCCGTGGACCTTCGCATAACCGGCGATGCCGATGCAGACATCGTGGCCGATGGGCGACTGGGCCATGCCGATATCGCTGAAGTCGCATTCGTGAACCTCCAGGTTGAAACAACGTTCGAAGGACATGACCGCGAACGCCTGCGCGGTGTTGTCGAAATGCTTGAACGTGCAGCGATAGACCTCGAAATCCAGCAGCACCGATTTCATGTTCGCCAGGCTGTAGTTGGCGTTGCAGATCGCCGGGCCGTTGGTTTTGCCATCCACCAGCATGTTTTCCCACTTGAAATTGTAGAAAGTGCTGGCCTTGGTTCCGTCGAAATCCTTGGCCGCATCGTAGATGTGGAAGCTGTATCCCGAGGCGTCCTTGATGATGAAATCCTTGAAGAGCAGATCGTGGCTCGCGCCGGTGATGCGCATGCAGGTGCTGTTGTAAGTCTCGTAGCGGAAGTTCTCGAAGCGCAGGTGGGCGATGTTGGGAAGCTCATTGGGCTGAGGCGTCGCGGTGGTGAACAGGGCCTTGGCATCGCACAGAACAGTAATGGAACTGGCGGCCGACCCGGAGAGATTCCCCAGCGACAGGCCGCTGTAGGTGCCGGGATTGATGTAAAGCGTATCCCCCGGCTGCAGGCCGAGCGTCTTTTGAGCATCAGGGTAATTGAGATGCCCCGAGCCATTGCCGATGGCGATGCGCCGAGGAGCATCGGCCCATGCACAAACGGGCCGGGCCAGCACTAACGCGACGACTATGCATGCCAACTGAAGCAAACTGGCTGGGGATGTCGGGTGTCGAGACTCGCCGGCGCGGAAATGGGCCATGGCACGTTCCTTGTTTCCTGATGACTCAATGCAATGAAGGCCGATATGAGGCCGCGGCGCACGTTTAGTCTTTGTCGGGGTCCCAGAGATCGAGCGTGGGGGCCGAGTGTTGGATTGGTTCTTTGGGCTCGGCGCCGGTGACAAATACCGTGACCTTGGGCCTAGAGGGAGCCGCCCGGCGTCCGCGGGGGGCGTAAGTTCTCAAGGCGGAGGCGCAAAGGGCGATGGTGAGGCTGCACATGGCCAGCAGTGCAAGGAAAACGCAGGAGATGGAGAGGGGAAGAGGGCGCTTTGAATTGAGGGAGTAGAAGATGGCGGCGACGATCAGCAACTCGGCCAAGGCGTGAAGGGTCAGGAGGATGATCTGGGTGATGGCGGCCCACATTCGGCCATCATTCATTAAGGAAGCGAAGACGAAGAAGATGATCGCGGGGAGGATGATGGGAAAGAACAGGAACACGAATGTTTCAAACAATGCGTCGAAGAAGTCGGGTTCGACCATCATGTGGCCCCGGAGGACGGGGCCGCTGGGCATGATGAGCCACGCGAGCAAAGGCACGGCCAGCAGGAGCGTGATGGCGTACCAGCGCGTCAGGTTGATCGCGATGCCACGCGTGCGCAGTTCTTCATTCATGTCCGGCCTCCAGAAGCGACTCGCATAGTTTACTCGCGGAAGTGTTCCCCTGCAGCCGGTGAGGCCGGCCTGGTGGCGGCCGTCAATTCGGTGATGTGATACATGACCGGCACCGGCGGGGACGTCGCGGCGACGATCGCTTGAAGCTGGCTCGTCGTCCCCGGCGGCGCATCTGCCTCGACCAGCAGGCAGCCATTCCGCGCAGTGAATGACTCGACATGGATTTCCGAGAATCGCCCGTCCGCTTCGAGCGCCTTGCGTACGATGGGCGCATGCTCATCCGCCAACCGCAGCCGCTGGGAGAATCTGGCGTACCACCAGAGACCCTGAGCGACAACCACGCTCAGCGCGATCAGAGGCGCGGCGATGACTCCGATGATGATCCATTTACGTCGCGGCATAATGCCCATCAAGAAGATCGACGCGATGGAAAACGCCGCGCCGGCGGCGTGCCCAGATAAAGTATGGAGCCTGTGGACAATCGGTCATCCAATCAACTCCCTCCATCCCATTGTCTCATTGTCTCATTGTCTCATTGTCTCATTGTCTTCACTCGCCTCACTCCCACCCCTTCCCACCCTTCCGCGTCCCGCACACATACACCTCAATCCCCATCGCCTGCGCCATCGCCGCCTTGGCCAGCATGGCCGCGTCGGCTTCGGCGGCCGAGTTCGCGTAGGCGACCTGGATGTGGTTCGCCTTGTGGCGGGCCATCATTTGATCGCGGGAGATGCCGTAGGTGACCGCATGCATGATCGGCCACTGCGGCGTGGTGGCGTCCCAGCGCCGCTGCGTTTCCTCGGCCGGGAGTTTGACGACCCCCGCCCGGCCCAGATCCATTTTGAGTACGCCCGCATCGATCCAGATCCGGCTCCAGACAATCTCGCCGGGCTTGCTGATCCCCTTCAATGTGCCGCCGCCTAAGCGGAAGTACATATTCGGCTGGCGCTCGGAGGAGGCACCCGCCCAGCCGCCCGTGAAGTGAGCAGGGGGGGCCGATCCGGAGATCAGGAAGACCCAGACGTAGTCTTTGACCGTGCCGGTGGGATCGAAATCCCCCCAGCGCAGATCGTGGAGCGTGTTCTCCACAGGCTGGCCCATCGCCTTGTGGATGCGGTAGGTCATCAGCCCATCCAGCCCGGCGCACTCATCGACCTCATTGAAATGCGGCAGGGGCTGGCCGGCGTAAAGCTCGCGCGTCCCGTCGCGGCTGCTCACCGGCGGCCGCTCGCTGTTGTTGAGCGTGCCCTCCACCAAGTCCGAGGCCGGCAGCAAATCCTTCAGGCCCTGCTGGTATTGGATGCCGATGGTGTGGCAGCCGAAATCATCGGCGATGCGCAGCGCGGCGATGTAGGTTTTGCACTGCTGGAGAATTTGCGAGTCGGTCAAGTCATTGGTCTCATCCGGGCCGGTCTTGAACTGCATGCCCCGCTCTTCCATCCACTTCCGCACGGCCAGCGCGGGCTCATCGGCCACCTGCGTCGATTCGTAGTAGAGGGCGGACTGAGAGAGACGCTCCTTGTAGACACCCGTCGGGTGAAGCAACTCATCGGGAATCATCGCGTTGAACATCCCCATGCACCCCTCATCGAAGACCCCCATGATCGCCTTCTCCCGGCCGATCTGCCCCGCCAGCGCCTCGCCCAACTTTCGCTCGGCGGCGCGCACTTTAACGTTCTTGAACTTCACCACATGCTCGATCTTGTGCTTGGCGTACCCCTTGGCCAGCCAGGTGCGGAGGTATTTGAGGAAGTAGTCATCCGCGAACTCCTCCGACCAGATCGTCGAATACTTCACGCCCGCCTTGGTCAGCGAGCCGTTGAGGTTGAGCATGCCGACCAGACCCGGCCAGGTGCCGCTCCAGTTGGCCACGGTAAGGATCGGCCCCTGATGGGAGATCAGCCCATGCAGGATGTGATGCGAATACTGCCAGAAGGCTTCGGCGACGATGAGCGGGGCCTTGGGGTCGATGCCGCGGAAAATCTCCATGCCCTCTTTTTGCGACTGGATAAATCCGTGCTTCTGATCTTCCTTGTAGGGATGGGCGCGGACGAGTTCGTAGCCTTCGCGCTCGATGGCCTGGCGGAGGGTTTCTTCCATCTGCGCCTGGGCCGGCCAGCATTTCTGGTTGGCCGGAAGGCGAAGGTCGCCGCTGGCGATGAGGAGGACTTGTTTCTTGCCGATCTTGGCGGCCTTGTTGAGGGACGGCAGTGTGTATGCGGACATGAA
>JBBRTW010000373.1:0-7478 GCA_038244055.1 Tepidisphaerales bacterium
AAATGTCCGCAGTCATCAAGACAGTCAACCTCACCAAGCGCTACGGGACCCTGGTCGCGCTGTCGAATCTCAATCTTGAGATCGCGGCCGGGGATTGCTTTGGATTCATCGGCCCCAACGGCGCGGGTAAATCGACCACCATCAAAATCCTCTCCACGCTCCTCCAGCCGACCTGGGGCGAGGCGCGGGTTTGCGATTATGTGGTCGGCTACCAGTCCCGGCAGATCCGCCCGCTCATCGGCTACGTGCCCGACTACTTCGGCGCGTATGAGGACATGGTCGTGCAGGAATATCTGGAGTTCTTCGCGGCCTGCTACAACATCAACGGCCCGAACCGCACCAAGATCGTCAATGATGTCCTGGAGCTGACAGATCTGGGCTACAAGCGCGATGCACTGGTGGATGGTTTATCGCGCGGCATGAAACAGCGACTCTCCATCGCGCGCGTGCTGCTGCACGATCCCAAGGTGCTGCTGCTGGATGAACCGGCCGGCAATCTCGACCCCCGCGCCCGCATCGAAATGCGCGAGCTGCTCAAGGAGCTGCGCCGAATGGGCAAGACCATTCTCATCAGCTCGCACATCCTTCCCGAGCTGCAGGACCTGTGCAACACGGTCGGCATCATCGAACAAGGCGAGCTGATCTACGCCGGGCCGTGGGCCGACATCGTCAATAAAGCCCGCGGCTGCATGGTGCTGCACGTCATGGTCGCCGAAAATCACGCCGCGGCCGGCGCTCTCCTGGCCACCGACCCCAACGTCGAAACGGTGAACCACACCAACGGCTTCATGGAAGTCGCCCTCAAGCCCGGCGTGGATGATTACACATTCGTTCCCGCCAGACTCATCGGCGCGGGGTTCCGATTGACAATGATCCGCGAAGAAGAAGTCAATTTGGAAACGGCGTTCATGCGGCTCACCAAAGGAATGGTCCAGTAGCAAATTCGCCACAGAGGCCCACAGGCACAGAGAAGTAGAAATCAGCCACGGATGCACACAGATGACCGCAGATAAAAAGAACAGAATCATCTTCTCCCATCCGTGTTTATCTGTGTTCATCTGTGGCAAAAAGTCTTCTCCGTGCCTCTGTGCCTCCGTGGCGAATGATGCGAAGTGAAACGATGCTTGGAATTGCCGACTATTTCTGGCGACTCATCCCGGCCAACCCGATCCTTCTCCGCGTGGTGGAGTCGGGCGGGCGGCGGCGGCGCGATCTCTTTATCCGCTGCGGCTACCTCGGCTTCCTCATCGGCGTCGTGCTAATCTCGCTTCTCTCCTCCACCGGCTCGTTCGGCACGATGAGCCTTAACGACCTCGCCAAAGTCTCCTCGCAGCTTTTCCGCACCGCCTCCTACTGGCAGCTCGGGCTGGTCGCCTTCCTCGCTCCCATCTTCACCGCCGCCGCGCTGACCCAGGAAAAAGATTCCCAGACTTACGACATCCTCCTGGCCACGCCCCTCACCAACGCCCAGATCATCCTCGGCTCGCTCCTGTCGCGATTGTTCTTCGTCATCGCCCTCCTGGTTTCCGGCATCCCCGTTTTCGCCATCACCCAGATTTTCGGCGGCGTGGCCATCAAATCCATCGCGATGAGCTTTGGCATCGCGGCCGCCACCGCCTTCGTCTGCGGGTCGGTCGCCATCGCCATCGCCGCCTTCAAGGTCGGCACCCGCCGCACCATCTTCTCCTTCTATCTCTTCATCACCGTCTACATCGTCGGCCTGGGCATGCTCGACATGCTCGACTATTTCCACCCTACCCTCGCCAACGGCGAGCGCTGCTCCACCTCATGGTTCACGGGGATCCATCCCTTCCTCTCCCTGCGGGTGATCTTCAACCAGGCCGAGTTCGTTCCGCCCGATTTTCTCTCGCTGCCGCCGGCGCTGCAACGCTGGCCGCTGGGGTGGTACTTCTCCAGCCCGCACACGTTCTTCATCAGCTTCATGTTCTTCCTGTCGTTCGTGCTGGTGACGCCCTCGATCCTCCTGCTGCGCCGCCTGGCCCAGTCGACCACCTCCATCAAAACCCGCGTGATGCAGCTCCTGCGCATCTCCAAGGGCGACTCCACCCGCAAGCCCCGCCCCGTCTGGAGCAACCCCATCGCCTGGCGCGAGGCCAAGACCAAAGCCTCCGCCGCCCGCGCCACCACGCTCCGCTACGGCTTCATCGGGGCCGGCCTGATCGGCGCGCTCATCCTGGCCGTCTTCTTCGCCACCAAGATCGAGCCGGACCGCTACATCGCCCTGCCCGATTCCTACAATCCCATCGATAACACGCTCACCATCATCGGAAAAAATGAGCACCCCCTGCGCATGCGCGGCGACATCATCCAGTTCAAGGATGAGCTCTCCAGCGAGGCCCGCCCCCTCAGCCTCGGCACCCAGCTTTCCCCCGGCAAATACCAAATCCTCTCCGGCCCGACTTTCGACCGCGGGATGGAGAACGGCCTGCCGGTTGACCGGCTCAGTTCCATCACCATCGCCCCCCTCGATCGCAAAGTCTCCATCCGCACCGTGCGCCAGTTCCTCCTGGGCATGATCATCATCGAGTTCGCGGTGATCCTCCTGATCGTCACCAACGCCGCCGCCTCCACCGTCACCCGCGAAAAAGAGGATGGCACGCTCGATCTTCTCCTCTGCACCCCCATCACCTCGCGCTACTACATCTGGGGCAAGCTGCGCGGCCTGGTCTCCTACGTCATGCCCCTGGCGGCCGTGCCGATCCTCTCCATGTTCTTCTTCATCATCTACGACATTTTCCGCTACGCCGGCGGGCAGCAGTTCGACTGGATCGTCTTCCCCGAGGCCCTGCTCATCCTCCCCGGCACGC
This sequence comes from Tepidisphaerales bacterium, assembly GCA_038244055.1. Classification (GTDB taxonomy): domain Bacteria; phylum Planctomycetota; class Phycisphaerae; order Tepidisphaerales; family Tepidisphaeraceae; genus DASPKW01. Next base: position 2,829 of record JBBRTW010000373.1, read on the forward strand.
TGGTGGTCGTCGTCGCCTTCGCCGCCATCCTGGGCATGCAGATGTCGCTGCGCTGCCGCCGCACGGTCATGGCGGTCATGTCCAGCGTCGGCATCGTGCTGGGCGCCTGCGTTGGCATGGGCCTCTGCGGCCGGGGCATCGTTGACAGCCGCGCCATGGGCCAGATGGGCCTGGTCTTCGGCACCTTCAGCCCGTTCACGCTGGTGATGGTCCTGGTCGACCCGCGCCAGTTCGCCACCGAATCCTTCGGCTACGGCAGCGGCGACCCCTCCAGCCTCGGCGCTGCCCGGATCATCGTCTTCATCTTCGGCTGGCTCGCGACCGGCGCGTACACGCTGATCGTCTGGGGGATGTATAAGTCGATGGTCAAGAATTTTGATATGACGATACGGAAGCAATCGCGGTAGTGTTATGGTGGGGCGGACATTCTTGTCGGCCCCGAAACGACCTTTCCGAACTCAATCGCTTTCAATCCAGCGAATGCCCCGCCTCCATTCAAATCTGAATCGGCGGTGCGCCATGGTTGCCTTTCCCACCCTCTTACGGCAAACTCCCCCGCGCCCATTTCTCCAGCGGATAAGGAAACCCCATGCCGATGTCATCTACCCCCCGCGCCATCCCCTCGCGCCGCGCCTTCCTCCAGACCACCGTCGCCGCCGCCGTGATCGCCCTCGGCCGGGCTCCGCGCTCCTTCGCCGCCGACGCAGCGACCGATGACGATGTCATCCCCTTCCTCGAGCCCCAGCCCTTCGACCCCAAGCGGCCGATGCTCAACTGGGATGAGCTCAACACCGCCTCGCAGTGGCTCACCTCCACCCCAAGCGTCTACCATGTCTCCCATTACGGCGAGCAGAAGCTCGATTCGGCCGCGCATAAGCTTTCCATCGAAGGCCTGGTGGATAAGCCGGTCTCGCTCACCGTCGACGATCTGAAAAAACGCCCCAAGATCGATGTCATCGCCACCCTCGAATGCGGCGGCAACGGCTCATCTCCCAATTTCCGCGGCGCGGTCGCCAATGTCACCTGGGCCGGCACGCCGCTGGCGCCGATTCTCAAGGAGGCCGGCATTTCCCCCGATGCGGTGGAGGTCGCCTTCTGGGGCGCGGACAAGGGCAAGGAAAAAATCCGCGGCGGCGATTACGAGCAGAACTTCGCCCGCTGCCTCTCGATCCCGATGGCCATGCGCGAGGATGTCATCCTCTGCTACGAAATGAACGAAAAGCCCCTCACCACCGGCCACGGCTTCCCGCTCCGCCTGGTCGTCCCCGGCTGGTACGGAATCGCCTGGGTCAAATGGCTCACCCGCATCGAACTCCGCGACCGCATGCTCCGCACGCGCTTCATGGCCAAGGATTACGTCACCCTGCGCGGCAAGGAAGTCGATGGCCATACGATCTGGGAGGAATCGCTGGTCGGCCCGATCAACGTCAAATCGGTGGTTGCCCGGGTCATCAAGCAGAAAGACGGCTCCCTGAAAATCACCGGCGCGGCCTGGGCCGAGAACCCGATCAAATCGGTCGAGCTCTCCATTGACGGCGCGTCCTTCACCGCCGTCGAAATCGCGGAGCGCAAGGACCCCCATACCTGGCGCTTCTGGTCCTACACCCTCAAAGACCCCAAGCCCGGCGAACATACATTGGTCAGCCGGGCCACCGACATCAAAGGCCACGTCCAGCCCACCGCGGATGATCCGCAGATCAAGCTGAAGAAGACGTATTGGGAGGCGAATGCACAGTGGCCGCGGCGGATTAAAGTGTGAGGTTGTTGTAGCATGGGCATCCTGCTCATGTGAGCGCCATTGAACATTTCACATTCTCGGCATCGGACATGGGCAGGATGCCCATGCTACGACATGCCCCTTCCCTATTTCACATTGGTCAGCAGCATCCGGCTCCCCACCCCCGGTTCCCCCTTCACATCAAACAGAAAATACGCCGCAACCGCGTCTCCCGCCAGATGATCTTTCACGAAATTCACCGGCCAATTGGCGGCCTGCGTATCGCTCAACTTGGTGATGATAAATCCCTGAACCCGGCTCTTATCCACTTTCTCCCATGCCTTGATCGAGCCATTCCAGGCCCATTTTGTCTCGCGCGTCCATTGCGCGTTGATCACGCCCATTTTCAGAATCGCCTGTCCGTTGCCTTCTTTGGCCCATTTCGCTTCCAGCATTTTCAACAGAGCATCCCGATCCGCCTCCCGAAAATTATCTTCCGGCGGACGCTTGGCCGCGATGATCGATTCCATGAATGTCGCCGCCATCTGATTCACCGAGACGCGCGTCGCATCCAGCTTGGCGCGGGCGCGCTGGGTGCCCTCCGCATCCGGCGCTAATGCCGTCAAAACGCCCAGAAATTCTTCCGTCCTTGCCAGTTTGGTCGTGACGCCGCCATGCTCGCCAAAATAGCCCGGCCGATTCTTCTCCACGCCCTCTTTCGCGCTTGCCGCCACCTCATCGCACGCCTTCTCCACCACGCCCGGCCCGCCCGCAATAAAATCCGTCAGCGCCTTTTCATACTTCGTGAAAACCTCGTCCGAATGCGCCAGCACTTCATTCATCTGCTTGGCCTCACCGGTCGGCTGCTTGAGCATGGCCGCATATTTGGCGGCGATGCGCTCGCGCTCGCCCTTGGCGGCCGCGAACTGTTTGGCCGTCTCCAGCGAAGCGGTCGGCCGGGATCGCAGCGAATCGGGATTGGCATACATCGAGTTGATCTCTTTAAGGCGATCGAAATCCGCCTTGTACTCCGGGCCCGCCCCCTTCTTGATCACATCCGCCAGCCCTTTTTGAATTTCGATGAGTTTCGTCTGCACCGTCGCCAGCGCTGCGGCCACCGCATCGTAGCGCTTGATCTCCGGCGCAACTTTTGAATGCGTCCCCGGCAACACCTTGAAGCGGGTCCCGGCATTGTTCAAGTAACGCACGACCTTGTCGCGCTCCATGAGCAAACCATTCACCTGGTTGATCGGCACCGCCGCATCGCCTGCCTTCCAGTCGGCCGAGGCCTTCTCCATCGCCGCGACTATCCCTTCCGCCTGATCGAGATAAAAAACCGCGTCCTTGAGCGATTGTTCCTGCCGAAAATCCAGCCGCGCCTCCGCGCCCATGACCGCCGACCCCAATCCAATCACCAACAGCGCCGCAACCCAGCCAAATCGACCCGACATGTTTCGCTCCTGATTCCTCGACCGCGCCCCGCCAGAATGGCGAGCCGCCCAGACATGATTCCACCGACACCCCATCCTACAAAACCACTACCTCTTTTCATACGTTAATCCCACCAATCTGGCATCCTATTCCCCCGCACGGTACAAGAACCCCGCCCATGAGCCCCCTGCTTCTCCTCCACGACTCGCCGGCCGACCTGCAAACCTCCCGCGCGGTGGAGTGCATCTCCATCAAACTCGCCTCGGCCTTCCAGATCGTCGCCAAATCCATCGGCCCGGGCGCGAGTTACCGCAGCGCCCTCTCGGCCGCCTGGTCCCTGCGCTCGGCCGCGCGCGCTTTCGCGTTCGTACACGCCTTCGGCCCCAAATCCCTGGCCGCCGCGATCATGGCTCCCTTCAAGCGCATCGTCTACACCCCCGCCGCATTCCCCTCGCGCCGCCAGATCGCCTGGCTCCGCGCCATCCTTGCCCACCGCGATCTCCACATCATCTCCCCCAGTACGACCATGCACCGCGCTCTCGTCAGTCGGGGCCTGCCCGCGAGTCGCTGCCACCTGATCCGACCGGGCGTCGATTTCGCCCGAGTCCGCGCCCGTCGCGATCCGGCCCTGCGCGCCGCGCTCGGTTTCGATGATTCCCAGCAGGTCATCCTCGTTGCCGGCGAATCGATCCAGGCCGCCGCCCACGATCAGGCCGTCTGGGCCGGCACCATCCTCAATTGCCTCGATCACCGCACCCGCCTGCTCCTCTGGGGCAAAGGCCCCCGCGCCGCCGCCGCCGCGCGCTTTGCCCAGCAGCTCGCCCAACCCGAGCTCGTCACGCGCGCCGCCCAGCGCCTGCGCCGGCCGATCGAATTCGAGGACCTCCTCCCCGCCGCCGATGCCATCTGGGTTTCCGCCACGGGTCCCATCCCCACGCTCCCCATCGCCATCTGCATGGCCGCCGCGCTGCCCATCATCGCCACCGTCACCCCGACCGTCGCCGAACTCCTCGAAGACCGCCACACTTCCCTGATGACCCAGCCCAGCATCCCGCGCCTGCTGGCCCGCCGAACGCTCGACCTCCGCGAAGACCGCCAGTTGCAATGGGCCCTGGCCGACATGGCCCGCACCGAAGCCTACGAGTTTTTTCCGCAGACCCGGTTTGTGGCGCAGCATCGGTCGCTGTACGAGCAAATGTCGGCCGGGGGCGAGGTGCGCATCGAGCAACCTGCGCCGGGGGTGGGATCGCGGTTTCACGGGCGGGGCTGAATCGACTCGAAATGCATTATGTTTGAGGTGAGAAATACTGTTGTCGAGTGTAGAATCCGCGTATGTCCATCGTCGGCCAGGTCGAGGCGATTGAGCGCGATTGTTACCGCTTCGGTGCCGCGCCGATGCCCTCCCTCCAGCCTGGAACCCTCGGCTGGTCCGCCAGCGATCTCCGCGATCCGGAAATCCGCGCGCTCTGGGATGCCGGGCGCTACGAAATTCTCAATGGGAT
>JBBRTW010000374.1:0-7448 GCA_038244055.1 Tepidisphaerales bacterium
AAACCCCTTGCGGCTGGTCCCCAGAACCAGCGGCCGGCCCAGGATTTCCAGGCTCGACAGATGCCGCAGCAATTCCAGATTGTGCTCGACCGTCTTCCCAAACCCGATCCCCGGGTCCAGCAGGATATCCCCCTGCCGCACCCCCGCCGCCATCGCAGCCTCCATCCGCTCCTTCAGATATCGCCCCACCTCCTCCACCACGTTCCGATAAGTCGGCCGCTCCTGCATCGTCGCCGGCTGCCCCTGCATGTGCATCAGGATAATCGGCACCCCCGCCGATGCCGCCAGCGGCAGCATGGCCGGGTCATCCATCCCCGCCGAGATGTCGTTAATCAACCCCGCCCCCGCCTCCAGCGCCGCCCGCGCCACGTCAGCCCGCGTCGTATCAATCGAGATCACGCACCCCAGCTTTTCCGCAACGATCGCCTCAATCACCGGCTGGACCCTCCGAACCTGCTCCTCCGCCGGCACCCGCGCCGACCCCGGCCGGGTCGATTCGCCCCCAACATCCAGTAAATCGGCCCCCTGCGCCACCATCTCCCGCGCATGCGCGATCGCCGCCGCGGGGTCCGCGTACCGCCCCCCATCCGAAAAACTGTCCGGTGTGACATTCAACACCCCCATCACCAAAGGCCAGCGGCCGGGGTCGACAAGCCATCTTTTGAACTGTTCTGGCAACATGGGTCATCAAATGAATCAAGGAAAAAAGAGCCAATCGCATCTCAAATACCATACGCCGCGTCGGATTTGAACCCCCTCCCAGCAAGCCGGGAACTATTCAGAGCCGATGAACGTATTGTGTTGGTAACTTGAAGACTTGGAGATGTCGATAGCAAGTTTGGAGCGTTTTTCGTTTGCTGGCCATCGCCGAACTATTCCGATCCCTGAAAGTCTTCACCGTCGTCATGGTGATCGGATGCACCGTCTACGTCATGGCCTGGGAACGCGGCCTCGGCCGGCAGGTCGATAACGGCCTGGTCCTCCCCGCCCCCACCCGCCAGGAAATGAACGAACTGCGCGCCCGCCAGGGCCTGCTGCCTCTCGAATCCCGCCCCGCCCACGCCCGAACCCGCCACGTCAGCCTGCCGATGGATTAGCTCCCAGTGGATTAGTCCGATCCAGAATCACAAAAAGCCCGCCGCCCGGTTCGCTTCTCTGAACCATCCCCGAAATATTGAACCCCTCCCCAATCGCCCGCGCCAGCGCGGCGACATCGTCATAACGAATTGTCGAGTGGACATCGCCGACCTCCCCCGCCCCTCCCGTCGCCCCGCCACCCAGCGCCTCGCCCTCCAACCCGTTCCGCCCCCTCAATCCGCTCCCATCCTTCCGCCCCACCTCCCCGCCCGCCCCATCCTCCCCCGTCAAATCCTTCCGAAAATTGATCGAAATCTCATTCTCCACCTTCAACTCAATCCCCACCGGCTGAAATCCGCTGCTCAGCCCAAACAGGATCATCTCCCGGAACTTGTTGAATGTCGTAAACCCCACCGTCTTGTACCCCCGCCCGCGCAGCATCGCATGTTGATAATTCTGCATCCGCCGCCCCACCCCCTGCCGACGGTAATCCGCAAGAATCCCCCCCGTCCACGAATGAAAATGCGTCGCCCCCATCCGATACCCGATCTTGTACCCCACCGGATTCCCCTCCAGATGCGCGATCAGCGCAATCAAATCCTGCTTCCCCTCGGCCCCCGAAACAATCGTCTCCGAAAGCCGATGCCCATACTGCCCGAAAATCGTATCCCGCAGCACCTGCATCAACGGATACTCATCCCGGCCAACTTCGCTGATTTCGATCTGGGTGTAGGACATGGGGGAGGGTATAGCGTATACGGCATACAAAAACTAAAAAGTCCCGCGCGCAACTCCGCTCTTCCGAACAAGCCGGGACAGAGCCCCGGGAGCGACAGCGACCAGAGCGCCGTCCCGGATGGCATCGAATGCCAACAGCGCTCAATCGCGCACGATCGTTCAACAGCGACGCACACCACATTCCGGACAACGCTCGGGCGTCGCATGAAGGTCATAGCCGCACTCTGCACACATCCCGCACCGCCGCCATTTGCGAATTCGCAGGGTTCGCCGCAATCGCTTGACCAGCCCGACCCCAACCCACCCCGGCCGCAGCGCCGTCAGGGCGAAGACGAACCAGCAGGGCATAACAATGATTCGAACATCGCGCGAGTGCTCCGCCGGGATTGGATCAACAAAAGAGGGAGATCCATAAGGAACGATAACCGGCTCATTCGATTGAATCCGCACCGCCGCAAACCCAAGTCGATTGGCAATCGACCCGGCCGGAAGTTCAAATCCCGCCGCGAACCGCGCCTCCGTGTGCCAGTAGTTCCCCGGCCCATGCTCCGCCGCGACCCGTGCGGCGGCCGACCAATATTTCATCGCGTTGGAACTGAGCATTCCGTTCTCCAGGCGAATAAAGAACGCTCCTTCAACCGTGGAGACTTCGCGGATTTGATAGGACAAAGCCATCGCGCCGATCGATTGATCGCGCCGGCCAAACCGATCGTAGACCCGATAGCTGCGAACCCACAAAGTCCCCGCCCCCAGCCCCACCACCAGCGACACCGCCGTGAGCGTATGAAGAATCAGCCGGGTAATTGATCGCAGCAAATGCATTCTTATCCGCGTTCATCCGCGGTTCCTTCATTGCTCAGACCTCTACAATCCGCTTCACCCTCGGCCGCCCCATATGGTCGTTCAAGCCTCGATCACTCAATTTGCTCTCACTTCGAAAGCAGATCGATCGCGGCCGCACTCATCGCCAGCACCCCCGTGCGGATGGCGGGTTCTTTCTGCGGCAAGTAGTTGCTGGAGTGGAGGCTTGGCAGCGGTGGGCCGCCGGCTTTGGCGGCGGCTACTTTTTCTGGAGCTATCGTGCCGAGGCGGAACATGAAGATCGGGATTTTGGGGTTGGTGCGGCCGAAGAGTCCGAAATCTTCCGCGCCCATGGCGGGTTCTCGTTCCACCAGGTTTTCGTTGCCCAGGACGGTGCGGAGGTGGGCTACGGTGCGGTCCACCAATTCGGGGGTGTTGTAGGTGGCGGTTGTCGATTCGCTGGTCCGGGTGATGGTGGGTTCGAGCTCCGAGGGGACGCCGGCCGTTAATGCGGTGCCTTTTACGATGCGTTCGATCGATTTGAGGACTTTCTCGCGGACTTCGTCTTTGTAAGTGCGGACCGTGAGTTGGAGCGTGACTTCATCGGGGATGATGTTGTGTTTGGTGCCGCCGTGGATCGAGCCTACGGTCACGACCGCCGGGTCGGTGGGTTTTACTTCGCGGCTTACGATGGTTTGCAGGTTGATGATCGTTTGCGCGGCGATGACGATGGGGTCTTTGGTTTTGTGGGGCCATGCGCCGTGGCCGCCTACGCCTTTGATGACGATGTCGAGGCTATCGACGTTGGCCATCGCAAAGCCTGAGACGTAGCCGATTTTTCCAGCTTCGAGCTCGGCGTCGCAGTGCTGCGCGAGGCAGAAATCGGGGCGTGGGAAGCGGGTGAACAGACCGTCCTTGAGCATCGCCGATGCGCCGGCGACAGTTTCTTCGGCCGGCTGCCCGATGAGGACCAGCGTGCCGTGCCAGCGGTCTTTGGCGGCCGCCAGGGCCCGGGCGGTGCCGACCAGGCAGGTGAGGTGGATATCGTGGCCGCAGGCGTGCATGACGGGAACAGTCCGGCCGGCGCGGTCGGTGGTCGTGGCGGTGCTGGCGTAATCGACGCCGGTGTTTTCCTTGACGGGCAGGGCATCGAGCTCGGTGCGAAGCAGGAGAGTTTTGCCTTCGCCATTTTTGAGGATGGCGACAACGCCATTGCCGCCGACGCGCTCGGTAACCTCGTAGCCGGCCGCGCGGAGCTCCTCGGCCAGGCGTTTGGCGGCTTGAGTTTCCTGGTGGGAGATTTCAGGGTGGGTGTGGAAGTGGAGGTAGAGTTTTTCGAGCGCGGGGTATTCCTTTTCGATGACGGGCAGGAGCGCGTCGCGATCGGCACCGCGGCTGGTGAGCGTTTGTGATGAGAGGATCAGGAGGACGATGAGGATGATTTTTGGGGTGGGCATGGGGTTCTCCGCGGACATGATAATGGACTTCCCCACCAATGGCAGCCGCGGGGACACTTCGTGCGGTGGGTCTACTCACAGTCTACTCGCTCGCCATCTCCCGCCAGCCACAAAACGCACACGATTCGCCGGCCGCTCCATATTACCTTCCGCCCCTGCCGAACTACAGGAAGGAATGGGTGGGTGAGCACCAGGGCAATCGCATAGGGCATGAGATGGGCAGCAATTGCGGATTTCGGATTGCGGATTGAATTGCGGTCTTCAATCCGCAATCCACAATCCGAAATCGATGCGATAGGATTGACATGCAATTGGCCTGGGGTGAGTGCATCCACCCCCCGAACTGCCAAGCATCCTGGGTCCCAGCGCCGGGTCGGCCCCGTCTTGTTTCGCGCCGGGCAAGCCGTACGATTCTTCCGTGAACATTGCATTGGTTGGTTACACGAACAGTCACAACGACCAGCGCTGGCTCGAGATGGCCGGGGCCTGGATGGCCGAGCACGACCCGGCGCTGGCGTGGACATCGGCCAGCCGCACGGTATTTGATCTGCGCGGCGAGAACGGCGTCAATTTTCTCGACGATGAAGGGGTGTACGATGCGGTCGTGCTCTTCGCCATTTACAACCCGCCCATGCAGAGCGTGGAATTCAAACGAGCGCTGGGCCGTCGAAGCGGGCAGACCTCGCTGGCGGTAAATCATTCCCGCCGGAACTGGGCCGCGCGCCTGTCGCGTACCGGGGCGAAGTACCTGTTCGTCTTCCGCCGCGATGATTCGATCGATGGCAAATGGCTCGGCCAGATCGAACACTATGAATTCCACGTCGAGCAGGCGGGTGTGTTTGGAGTGTCGATCTATCGTAGGGTGGGTGTACTCACCGTGAGTACACCCACCCTACCAACTGGGCGGTTTGGGTGATGCTTGAGTTGGTGCTGCTCCGCTGAAATCCTTTCTGGCCCCCTCTCCTGTACTCGGGAGAGGGCGGGGGTGAGGGTCTTTTCGTCAATTGGCGTTGAGGATTTTGGCGCACACGAAAGGCCCGTCTGGAAGCGCAACCTCTCGCGTGGCCAATTGTGCCGACAGTCTGCGCAATCCGGATCGCCCCAGCCTTCGGCGAACAACCTCACCACGCCGACCACCAAGCCTCAGGGCCACTTCACCCCGTTGATCGCCGCGTCCATCTCCTTCTGGATGTCCTCGTACTTCTTGCTGTCATCGCGCTGGTTGAATAGCGCGGCCCACACGATGCCGTCGGCCCGTTGCCCGTTGTAGGTCCAGGTGCCGGGGAGGCTACCGAAGAAGCCAAACGACATCGATTCGCCGCGCTTGCGCGGTTGGCCGCTGATCCAATATCTATTGAGAAACTTGCAGAGGTCGGGCGCGTTCGAGAGGAGCCCGCCGTGAGAGTCCATCGCCTCGATGTAGAAGCCGCCATAGGGCCAGGGCACGTTGGCAGACTTATTGGGAGTGATGACACTCTGCGTGGTGCCCGGGTTGAAATAGTGGGGCTCGTCCGCTTGCCTGCTGACCGTGCGCGCCAGGCGAATGGTGTCCGCGCCGATGGGCGACGTGATTTCGTCGCGCAGGTAATCGACGTACGACGGCTTGCCGCTCACCTTCTTAATGATCCGGCCGAGGATGCAGTAACCGAAATTGGCATACGCCTCGCGCTCGCCCGGGGCGAAGTCGAGCATCTTGTGGGTGAGCATCCAGGCGATCGTCGCGTCGGGGTCGGCGGGACCCGCGAGGCCGAGGTCCTTCGAAATCTGGATCGACGAGAACATCGGGTCGAACTTGGTCCCCTTGCTGTCCCACCCGCCCTTGTGGTCGAGGAGGTGCTGGATCGTGATGTCGTAGACCCGAGGATCGACCTTCTTCTTGTCGGCCGCCGCGACGTAGCCGGTCAGGATGCCGAAGGCCTTGTCGTCGTACTTCAGCTTGCCGTCGCGGACGAGTTTGTGAATCGAGGCCGCGGTGAACGCCTTCGTGAGGCTCGCGATTCGCATTGACGCATCGGGCGCGATCGGTTGCGTCATCGCCTCGTCGCTCCAACCAAACCCACGCGAGTAGACGATCTTGCCATTGCGGCTCACGGCCAGAGTCCCAGCCGGAATCGAACGGTCCTTCATGAACTTGAGCATCGCCGCGTCGAGCGGCGCGAGGTTCGCGACGGCGGGCCCCGAAACGGGATAGGGCGTCACTCCCGGCCCGCTGTCCCTGATGAAGATCGCCGCGTAGCGCACCGCGCCCCCTTCGAGATAGCCCGAGACCATCGTCGGACGGAAGCCGCTGCTCGTGGCCTCGTCGAACGCAGCCTGATACTGCTTGCTCGTCAGGTTGTGCTTGCCGATGAAGGGGATGTCGTCCTTGATCATCACCACGGCGAAGTGCGCGCCCTTTTCTGTCTCATAGCCACTGAGGCTCAAGGGGCGCATGCCCTTGGCCGTCTCGTCGTTGAACACCTTCTGATAGTCGGCGGCGCTCAGATCGTGCCGCGCCATCCAGACTGCGCCCGGCTTCTTCTTGAAGATCGCGCAGAAGTCGTGCGCCTTTCCGGCGCCAAAGCCCTGCACCAGCACCGGCATGAAGCCGTCCTTCACACCGTCGTTGTAGACCTTTTGATAGTTGGCCGAGGGGATGCCGTGGTTGCCGCGCGTGGCCGAATTATCTTTGACCCACACCGCGGCATAGCGCACGTTGCCGCCGTCGCGGTAACCGCTCAGGCTGTGCAGCGCGAACCCGTCCTTGCCGAATTGATCGAAGGCCTTTTGATAGGCGGCCGCGTCGAGCCCGTGGCGGGCGCCAAAGGCCAGACCATCCTTCACGGCGATGGCGGCGAACTGCGGCGTGCCCCCGGCGTCGTAGCCCTGCACGTAGTCGAGCCGCATGCCCGCCTTGCCGATGTCGGCGACGAACTGCTGGTACTGCGCGGAATTGACGCCATGCGTGGCCCGCCATTCGATCGCGCTGGCCGCGCCGGCCCAGAGAATTCCGCAGAGACCGCCAATCAGTGCGCCGACCACTCGCGCCCGACCGCACCGAAAATCATGCGTGGATTGCGTCATAGCTTAAGCCTTTCAAGTAGATGTGCCGCCCCTGCAAGGCTCGGAGCATACCGCCCGGCGTGGCAAAAGTCGAAGCTTTTTTCTAGCCCTGAGAGCTTCTAAATCAACCGTAGTTCAGCCCGCTCGTTGCAATTTGTAGGGTGGGCGGTACTCCGCCCACCGATAAATGCGACTCCACAGATACCAATCATATTCCAACCCGCCCGATTCAAAACACGCCCGATTCAAAACACGCCCGATTCAAAACACGCCCGATTCAAAACACGCCCGATTCAAAACACGCCCGATTCAAAACACGCCCGATTCAAAACA
>JBBRTW010000375.1:0-7396 GCA_038244055.1 Tepidisphaerales bacterium
GTACTCCTGCTCGAAGCGGCCCATGCCCTCCGAAACGGCACTTTCGATTTCGCCCTGCGACTTCATTGGCCAGACAATATCGCCGGGGCAGGAAGATTTGAAGTTGGGCAGCCGCGATGGAACACGCTGGGCCCTAAGGAACAGGGCAACGAAGCTCTGAACTCTTGGACGGCAGGAACTGGCGGAAGCGGTACCCGTCCGCGTGACCACTAGGGGCGGCCATCGGCGCGATGGCAAACCATATGGGCGGCATGCTCTGCACGACCTCCAGGGTGGTGACCCGACGACCACTTAAAACCCACGTTTTTAGCGTTAAATCGCGGTTTAATGCGATCGGTTTCGAGGCTTTGAACCAAGGTTTAGGGTACAGGCAAAATGTCTGGCAGGAATAAACAAAGAACACAAGCCATAAGTGGCTGGGCTTCAATGGGTTACGAATAGCGGGGGGAGGATTCGAACCTCCGACCTCCGGGTTATGAGCCCGACGAACGAAAGCGTAATCAAGGTAATAGGCGTGCTCGCGGACGAGAGCAAGGCGAATCCCTTGATTAAGCCTTCCCTTGTAAGTGCTGGATATGCCATAGGTTAAGGCAATGTGTCGGACTGGCGGATATGCATTGCGGCGATTTTGTCGCGCCACATGGATACCGGAACGCCGGTTCCGGGACTTTAAGAATCGCCAAACACCCCTGACAAGAGCACCACCGCGATACTCCTATCTACCGAAATTTCGATCACTCCTTTTCTTCGTTTGCCGCCTGCGCTTTCGCCGCAGGGGGTACCGGTGCGGGTCGTTTGGACTTCTGCTCCTGCATCAGGCGGCGCACCACACCCGCCACCACCAGATCCAATATGCCACTGAGGGCTCGATGCTTCTCATCAGTGGAGCTTTGTTCGGGTATCGCGTCCCCTGTGGGGATGACGGAATTATTTGCCTGCTTATGTCTGCGCATATTGATTCCTTGGCCGGTCTATTCCGGCACGGGTAAAAAAGAACGCCCCGAATCATCGGAGCGTTCATCACGGTCATTCCAAAGGGACTGTGGGCTACGCCGCCTCGGGGGCGGAATTCAATTCCTCCGGTGCTTCGGGAATCGCTTCGACTTCGGGTTCATCCTCGAACCGTCCAAGCGGTTCAAAGCGGTAGCGGGCATGCTGGTGGACTCGAAGACGATTGGATCCCTCTGGCGGCTGAAGCACAGGCAAATAGGGATCCTTGAGACCCATCTCGGCCATCTTGCGATCCAGAGCCACCGCACGATTGACGGCCGTCTCAGTGATCCCCAACTCCATGGCGACTTCATACTGGGGCTTGCCGGGTGACTCGGCCAGCCTCCGCACCGCCTCCACCCGATACGTCGCGCGTTGAGGCGGATCAAAGAGATCCACCTCCAATTCCCGCGACAAGTACCGGGCGAGTTCCGGGATTGATTCACCACCGGCAATGAGCGGCGCCAGGTTCAGGGTGAACCGGGCCCGCTGCACTTGCCCTCCACCATCGCACAGGCGATAGGGGTAGATCACGATCCTCGGGATCAAACGCTTAATCTGGCGACCCAACTCAGCTGAGTCGCAAGCCAGCTCCTCGAACACGGCGCGGGCCAACTTCTTGAGATCGTCCATGGCGGGAATGCTGACCTGCGCTTTGGCCGCCCGCTCGGCCTCTTTGCGGGCGAAATTCAGGTCTTCCAGCTCCGCCATTACCCGATCCAGGTCGGCCTTGACCAGGGGTGTCGGGCCATACTCGCGCAACGACGCCAGGAGATTGCTCTGCGACCGCTCCAGCGATGCCGCCTTGCGATCCAGTTCGGCGATCTTCTGCCGGTGGGCCAGACCGCCTTCATCGAGCTGCTGGTGAACCTTCTCCAGGAATACTTTGTCAAAATCGGGCAGTGCCTGGATTTCCTGCAGTACCCTGGCGGCGAGCTTGCTGGCGGCCGTCGGCCCGTCCACGCTGATGGTGTTCCAGCAGCGGTAGATCTTGGAGCCCTTGCAGACGAGATGGTCCTTCTGGCCATGCCCTCCATAGATCAACTGCCGTCCGCAAATGCCGCAGAAGCTGTGCTGGCCCGGCCAGGTAGTGCGCCGCTTGGGCCGGTTCGCACAGGGATCGCGCCCGTTGACCCGCTTGCGGCGATGCTTGGAGTTCCGGGAATCGAGCTTGTGCAATACGCGGTCATAGCGCTCCGGATCAATGAACGCCAGATGCGGGCACGGGCGATAGTGCGGCTCGTCGCAGTGTACCGACCGGCGTTTGCCACTCTGGTTGTGCTTGACCGTGTGCATCCGGTTCCGCATCCGCAATCCTTTGATAATCGGGTTGTGCGTGATGCGGCCAACCATCATTCCATCCCACTCCGTGCGGCGGCAGGAGGGACCGACCGGAACATGGTTGGCATTGAGCCAGTCTGCAACCTCTTCATAGCTGGCTCCATCTTCCAGCAGGTTAAACCAGCGCTCATAAATCGGCGCGGCCGCGGGGTCCTTCTGGACGTCTCGGTCGGACCGGGCGCCGGGCGCCTTGATGTAGCCATAAATAGCGCACTGGAAAACGCCGCCATCATCGGAAAAGCGGCTGTTGAGCCGCTGCTTGATGCGGCTGCTCGTGTCCTGATTATAGCGCTTGTGACGCCACGCCGCGAACAGGGCGTTGTCCTCCCACCCATCGCGGCCGGTGTCGATATGGTCGTTGATGGCAACCACACGTGTGCCGAAATCCACGCACAGCCCACAGAAGGCGATTGCCTGCATATCGCGAAGATAGCGCCCGAGGTCTTCCATCACGACCAGATCGATGGAGTCGCTGGTCACGCGTCTTTGGATGTCGATCAATTCCTTGCGGTCCAGGTGCTCGCCGCTACCTTGAGTGGCCACGGTGTTCAATTCGAACCTGCCATCATAGTGATCGGCAATCCATTGCTGCAGGAGTTCACCCTGATCGCGCAGGCTCAACGGGTCCTGATTGATCGTGCTGATCCGGGCAACCCCCAGCACGCGCAGCACACGCCCATCGCGCGCCGTCAGAGGCGGGTCAAGTCGGTACTTCATGACTGGGTCCCTCCCTTGACCAGCCGGCGGCCAAAGGCGGCCTGCGCCACTAAAGCTGGCTGAAAGTTCACTGGATAAAGCGCCAAAGTATCGCAGTCATCGTGAGATGATGCGATCTCAGCTGGGGCTACGTCGGACTCGACGGTCTTACGGCCAACATAATCATCAGACATGCAAACTCCATGGCGACTCGCACTTGGGCGACGCCAACCGGAGGGCAGCTACGATTTCCTCTTGCCAGCGCTCAACCCCCGTGCTCTCCGGAGCGCACGCGTGTTCGCGTACATCCCCGGCCGCACGAGGCAAAGCACCTCATCCCCATTGAATTCAATGGTTTTGGGGATGATTTGGCATAAAAGATCGGAGCCTGGAGTTTCGTTCACAAAGGTGCAAGGCGAGTCACCCCGATTTGATGAGACAGAAAGCCCTCCGACGAGAACGTCGAAGGGTTTTCTCATTTCTGGAACAATACTTACGCCATTCAGCGTCAGGCCCAAACATAATTTCAGGATTTTGCGTTTCTCGGTGGGGTCAGCCGCAACCCATTTCTCATTCAGAGTTGTGAAAGTTCAAACACTTTTGCGGGGACTGGGGGGAGCTCACCGCAAATCGAGTGGAGGCTCCAGTGCGGATGCGGGTTGTGCCCGCTGTGCCACGGGTTGCGTTGAAGCGGCCCGTTGCATAACCTCGCGCGGCGATGGAAGACGATGTGGAGAAGAATCTGGCGGTGGAGGCGGAAAGGGCCGCGGGCGGTGCGCCGGCGGGTGCGGACGCCGCGCCAGGTGAGGGGGCTGCGCCGGCCGGGGAGGAGGCGCGCGAGGGTGAAGGCGCGGAGGTGCGTAAGACTGGCCGAGCGGTGGATCACGGGAAGGCCGAGCTCTCCCCCGCCATGCGGCAGTACGTCAAATTCAAGGAGCTGCATCCGGGCTACGTGCTCTTCTTTCGCATGGGGGATTTCTACGAGATGTTCTGGGAGGATGCGCGCACCTGCAACAAGGTGTTGGGGGTGACACTCACCTCGCGCTCGCGCGGGGGGCTGGATGCGGCCGAGTCGATTCCGATGGCGGGGGTGCCGTTTCATTCGGTGGAGGGGTATCTGCGGCGGATGATCGCGGCCGGGTACAAGGTGGCGATCTGCGAGCAGATGGAAGACCCTGCGACGGCCAAGGGAGTCATTCGGCGCGAGGTGACGCGCCTGATGACGCCGGGGACGCTCACCGATGATCCGCTGCTGGATGGGCGGGTGGATAATTACCTGGCGGCGGTGGCGTTTAACGTGACCAGGACCGAGGGGTATCGGGCGGGGCTGGCGTGGGTGGAACTATCAACCGGCGCGGTGGTGGCGACCAGCGCTTCGCAGGGGCAGGTGCTGGATGAACTGGCGCGATTGCGGCCGGCCGAGGTGCTGGTGCCGGAACATGCCACCGGGCAGGCGCATGAGATCGCGCGGGCGATCGAGGCGCTGGGGATCAAGGCGATCACGCCTCGGCCGGGGTGGCAGTTCACGAGCCATCATGCGAAGGAGACGGTGCAGAAGCAGTGGCAGGTGGGAACCGTGGGAGGGTTTGGTTTTGCGGATGATGATCCTGGCGTGCTGGCGATCGCGGCGGTGCTGAGTTACCTGGAGGAGACGCAGAAATCGGGGCTGGGGCACTTGCAGGCGCCGCGGCGGCATAGCGTGGAGGATCATCTCATCATCGATCCGGCCTCGTGGCGGAGCCTGGAGGTCGATCGGACAGTGAGGAGCGGCGGGACCGAGGGCACGCTCTTGTCGGCCATCGACCGGACGCGGAGCACGATGGGAGGGCGGCTGCTGCGGCAGTGGCTGCGCAGTCCGCTGCGGGATCGGGAGCATATCGAAGCGCGGCAGGATGCGATCGCGGCGCTGCTGGACTCGGCCGGGGATTTGAAGTTCGTCGTGGGGGAGATGGAGAAGGTTTGCGATATTGAGAGGATCATCGGGCGGATCGCGGTGAACCGGGCCAACCCGCGCGATCTGGCGGGGCTGGGGCGGTGCATGATGGATTTGTCGGGCGAGGGTGGGCTGCTGGCGCGGCTGGAGAAGCTGCCGAAATTCGAGCAGGTTGCGCCGGAACTGGTGAAGCTGCGTGCGTTCTGCGGCCAAAAGTCGGAGTACATCACGGGGGCGATCATGAGCGATCCCGCGCCGCATCTGCGCGAGGGCGGAGTGATCGCGGGCGGGTTTGATGCGGAACTGGACCGGCTGCGCGATATGGGGACCAACTCGCAGGCGTGGCTGGCGGATTATCAAGGCCGGCTGGCGAAGGAGACGGGGATCGATCGGCTGAAGGTCTCGTACAACAAGGTGTTTGGGTATTACATTGAAGTCAGCAACGCGCATAAGGACAAAGTCTCGCCGGCCTGGACGCGCAAGCAGACGACGACGACTTCGGAGCGCTACATCACGGCCGAGCTCAAGAGTTTCGAGACCGATGCGCTGGGGGCGCGCGATAAATCGATCGGGCTGGAGCAGGCGCTGTTCGAGAATGTTCGGCAGGCGCTGCTGCCGGACATGAGCCAGTTCCAGGAATTGGCGGCGGCGTTGGCGCGGCTGGATGTGCTGGCTGGGCTGGCGATGCTGGCGCAGGAGCGACGCTATTGCCGGCCGCTGATGAGCGAGGATCGGCTGCTGGAGATTGTGGATGGAAGGCATCCGGTGCTGGATCAGCAGCTCGGGAGCGAGTTCGTGGCCAACGATCTGCGCTTCGGGGAGGCCGATACGCTGGCGCTGATCACAGGCCCGAATATGGCGGGTAAGTCGACGTATATCCGGCAGGCGGCATTGTGCGTTCTGCTGGCGCAGGTGGGGTCTTATGTGCCGGCCAAGAGCGCGAACATCGGGATCGTCGACCGGCTCTTCACGCGCATCGGGGCCAGCGATGAACTGCACAGCGGGCAGTCGACGTTCATGGTGGAGATGACCGAGACGGCGAACATTCTCAATAATGCGACCGAGCGCTCGCTGGTGATATTGGATGAGATAGGCAGGGGGACGAGCACGCTCGATGGCTTGAGCCTGGCGTGGGCGATCTCGGAGCATATCGCCAGCAACGTGCGCTGCCGGACGCTTTTTGCAACCCACTATCATGAGCTGACGGATCTGGCGCAGCGATTCAAGGGGGTGCGGAATTTGAATGTGGCGGTGCGCGAGTGGGAGGATCAGGTGGTGTTTCTGCACCGGATCGTGGAGGGGGGGACGGATCGGTCTTATGGGATTCACGTCGCGCGGCTGGCGGGTGTGCCCAAGAGCGTTTTGGAGAGGGCGCGGCAACTGCTCTCCGAGCTGGCGGTGCATCATGTGTCGCTGAAGAAAGGCCTCAAGAATCGCAAGCCGGCCGATGAGAGTCAGATGGCCCTGTTCGAGGACCCCGCCGTGGAATTGCGCAAGGCGCTGGCCGGCGTGAACCTGGAGGCGATGACGCCGATGATGGCGTTTGAGATGGTCAAAGAGTGGAAAGAGAAGTGGGGGAGGTAAAGATCGTGCGAATCCGCGCGGGTGTTGGGTGCCATGCTCAGACCCGCGGCGACAGTCTCTGATCGCGAAACAGTCGTCATTCCGCGGGGATGAGCATGCCGGCGCGAATAGTCGATCGGGCTTCGGTCATTCGAGGAAATCCTGGAGCGGGAACGCCGGCATGCTCATCCCCGCCGATTCGACCGTTTTTGTCTTGCGGGCGCGGCTTTCGGCGTGGTCTGAGCATGGCACCCGGCTTTCGATAATCGTCGCTCCCGCCACGGGGTACCGATCCAGCCAGAGGCAACCGATCATTCGATCGGTTAAACTCGGCGTTGTCCATGATGCTTCTCTCCCCCCTCACCCTCTGGCTTCTCATCCCCTGGGCCGCGCTCGCGGCCTGGGTTTTCTGGGGGCGGCGGCAGCGGGTGCGGGTTTCGTTTTTGAAATTGTGGGATGCGCCCGACGAGCTTCGGCGGCCTCGGAACAAGGCGATGGAGCCGCCGCCGCTGGGGGTGATTTTGGCGATGCTGGCGGCCCTGGCGGGGATCCTGGCGGGGGCGCGCGTAAAGTTTTTGTATCGCGGGGAAGGGGATGGGCGGGTGTTCGAGGTGATCGTGGATCGTGGGGCGGGAATGTCGGCGCGGGATGGCAGTGGGAAGGCGCGGTTCGTGGAGGCGGCCGAGCGGGTGGCGAGGGCGCTGGCGGAGCGCGGCGAGGCGATCCAGGTTCGATTGCTGGAAACGCCGGGCGGCGAAGTGGGGACGTTCGCGGCCGGCGATCTGGCGGCCAGGGTCGCGCGGCCCAAGCGGACGGCGCTGGATACAGGGGCTGAAGTTCGCGCGGCGGCGGGGAGGGCGGCGGGGAGCGGGA
>JBBRTW010000376.1:0-7389 GCA_038244055.1 Tepidisphaerales bacterium
GGATGGCTTGCTCGATCTGGTCACTTACAAGGCGCAGTTGACTGGGGCGGACCCAAGGCCGGGCAATCTCAATGCGATCCTGCTGATGGAAGGGGCCGATCCCCTGCGCGGGCCGGAGGATGTGGAAGAATGGTTCGATGCGGGTTTGCGGATCGTGGGCTTGGCCTGGAAGCGCACGCGAATGGCGGGTGGGACGGGCGAACCGGCCGGGCTCAGCCCCGAGGGGCGGGTGCTGGTGACGGAGCTGGATCGCCTGGGGATCATTCACGATACCTCGCACCTGGCGGAGCTGGCGTTCTGGGAACTGCTGGACTACACGGATGGGCCGATCATGGCCTCGCATTCCAACTGCCGCGCGTTCGTGCCGACGGACCGGCAGTTGTCGGATGATATGATCCGCGTGATCGCCCGCCGCGGCGGGGTGATTGGGATCAACTTTTACGACAAGTTTCTTCTGCGGCCGGAGGAACTGGGAACGCGCCGGGCGACCTTAGGCGATGTGATCGCGCATCTGAAGCACATGTGCGATCTGATCGGCGATGCGAAGCATGTCGGCATCGGCACGGACATGGATGGTGGGTTCGGGATGGAAAAAATTCCCCAGGAAATCCGCAGCAGTGCGGACCTGCCGAAACTGGCCGATGCCCTGGCGGCGGCGGGTTTTTCGGATGGAGATGTCGCGGGCATCATGGGCGGGAACTGGGTGAGGTTTTTCGGGGAAAAGCTCGCGGATGGGAAGTGAGGAGGGATTTTGAATGATGAATGATGAATGATGAAGGATGAATTCTGAATTCTGAATGATGAACGGTGAGTGATGAGTGATGAGTGATGAATGATGAATGCAAATCGTGTCGCGTGCCGTCATCCTGAGGGAGTATAGACGACCGAAGGATCTGGCTTATGCGTGGTGGGCCGTTGACCGTGTTGGATGGGCCGATTCGATGAGGCAGGATTCTTCGGTCGCCTCAAGCTCCCTCAGAATGACCCTGCACCCCGTCATTTTTCTGAGGCTCTGGCGGTGTCGTGAATTTCAAACTTCTCCGCCAGCTTCTCCGCCTCATCCACTTTCGCATCCGCGACCGCATCGACCCGCCCCGTGCGCGGGCCGGCTTTGACTTTGTCGAGGAGTTTGCCGACGGCGGCCTCCGGGCCTTCGACTACAATCTCCACGCGCAGGTCGGTCAGATTGCGCACCCAGCCCTTGAGATTGAGGTCGATCGCGGCTTCGTAGGTGAAGGCGCGGAACCCGACGCCTTGGACCGCGCCGCTGACGAACCAGTGTTTGCGCACGACCTTGTCCCCTGTCTTGTCTCCTTCGGCCCGTGCTGAAGAGACGACAAGCGCGGCGGTGAGAAGGGCGATGAGGATGGCGGGGATTCGCTTCATGATCATCTTACCTTTGGGGAGGGGCTGGCGTTTTTGAGCATGGAGGCTCCGGCGCGGATGGACGGAATGGGTGAGATGGGCCGAAAGGGTCAGGAGCCGGGGAGACATTGATTTGCGAGTGGGCGTGCTTGGTGGCCGGCTCCTGACCCTGGGGCGGCTCCTGACCCTGTCGCTCCTTGCTCCCGCGCGCGTGGCCCTTACAATCGCCTTCCCTTGACGCCTCCCACTTCGCCAACGCAGTCGATTCTTCTGCTTCATCTCACCGGTGAAGATCACCCAGGCATCACGGCCGCGCATACGCAGATTCTGGCCCAGCATGACATCGAGGTTCTGGATATCAACCAGACGGTCATCCACAAGACACTGCTGCTGGGGATGCTGGTGCGGATTCCGCCTAAGGTGGAGTCGACCAGCGTTTTGAAGGATCTGCTTTTCACCGCTCATCATGCCGGGCTGCGCCTGCGGATCACGCCCGTGGACGATGAGCAGTACGATGCGTGGGTCGGCCGGCAGGGCAAGCCGCGGTTTATCCTGACGCTGCTGGCGCGGCGGTTGACGGCGGCGCATGTGGCGGCGGTTTCTTCGGCGGTGGCGGGGCAGGGGTTGAACATCGACATCATCACGCGCCTGACCGGCCGGCCGCCGCGGATCGATGATGGGCGGCTGCGGCAGGCCTGCGTGGAGCTTTCCGTGCGCGGCCAGCCGACCGATGAGGACGGCCTGCGGGCGGCCCTGATGGAGATCACGCAGAAGCACCCGATCGATATCGCCTGGCAGCGCGACAACATCTACCGCCGCATTCGCCGGCTGGTGGCCTTCGACATGGATTCGACGCTGATCCAGCATGAGGTGATCGATGAACTGGCGCGCGAGGCCGGAGTGTACGAGCAGGTGAGCGCGGTCACCGAGGCGGCCATGCGCGGGGAGATCGATTTCACCGAGTCCCTGGCGCGGCGGGTGGGCTTGCTCAAGGGATTGAGTGAATCGGTCCTGCCGAAGATCGCGGCGCGGCTGAAAATGACTGAAGGAGCCGAGCGTCTGATTGGGACCCTCAAGAGTTTCGGCTACAAAACCGCGATTCTCTCGGGCGGATTCCATTATTTCGGCCGGCATCTTCAGAAGAAACTGGGGATCGATTATGTGCGGACGAACGATCTGGAAATTGAAAACGGCGTGTTGACGGGACGCGTCAAGGGGGAAATCGTCAATGCCGGCCGCAAGGCGGAATTGTTGCGCGAGATCGCGGCGGCGGAGAACATCGACTTGCAGCAGACGATCGCGGTGGGGGATGGGGCGAACGATCTGCCGATGCTGGCGGCCGCGGGGCTGGGGATCGCGTTTCACGCCAAGCCGATGGTGGCCAGGAGCGCGCGGCATAAAATCTCGACTCTGGGGCTGGATTCGATTCTTTATCTGATTGGCGTCAGGGATCGGGATCTGGTGGAGGAGGGGAGGTAGGCCGGCCGCCTCCGCACCCGCAGTTTGAGCATGACGGCGGGGTTCCGCGATCGACGCGGCTGAGTTGTCGACACCATCCGGGACGGCGCTCTGTCGCTGCGCTCGGGCGCTCTTTCCCGGCTTGTTCCATGGGGCGTTTTATTTCGGTTGTTGCAGGCATTAGAATTCGCTTATGCCCACCTCACCCCAAAGGCGCATTGAAACGCTTCGCAAGGAGCTTCATCACCACAATCAGCTTTACTATCAGCAGGCGCGGCCCGAGATCGGCGATCGGGAATACGATGCGCTCATGCAGGAGCTGATCGACCTGGAGAAGGCGCATCCGGAGTTGATCTCGGCCGATAGCCCGACTCAGCGCGTGGGGGGGGAGCCGATCGAGGGATTTAAGGAGGTGAAGCACGCGGTGCCGATGATGTCGATCGACAACACGTACGATGAGCAGGGGGTGCGGGATTTCGACGAGCGCGTGCGGAAGATTCTGGCTGGGGATACGCCTTCTTACGTTCTGGAGCCGAAGATCGATGGGACTGCGGTGAGTTTGCGGTATGAGGAGGGCGTGCTGGTGCTGGCGGCGACGCGCGGGCGGGGGAATGTGGGGGATGACATCACGGCCAATGCGCGGACGATCCGGTCGATTCCGCTGCGGCTCAACGATGCGAAGGCGAAGGTGCCGAAAATCGTCGAACTGCGCGGTGAGATTTACATGGAGAACGCGGATTTTCAAAAGGTGAATAAAGCCATTCAGGCCCAGGGGGAAGAGCCGTATGCCAACCCGCGCAATCTGACATCGGGCACGCTCAAGCGGCTGGATTCGAAGATTGTCGCCCAGCGCGGGCTGCGGTTCCTGACGCATGGGACGGGGCAGGTCGAGCCGATGCCGGCCGAGTCTTATTGGGAGTGGATTGAGCTGATCAAGCATTGGGGTTTGCCCGTGCCGAAGCATACGCAACAGGCGGCCAACGTGGATGAGGCGCTGGCGCGGATCGCGGCCTTCGCGAGCGTGCGCGGGACGCTTCCGTACCAGACCGACGGCATGGTGATGAAGGTGGATTCGTTCGAGCAGCGCAGGCGGCTGGGGGCGACATCGAAAGCGCCGCGGTGGGTAATGGCGTACAAGTACGAGGCCGAGCAGCAGCAGACGGTATTGCGGAATGTGCGCTGGCAGGTGGGCAAGGGGGGAAATCTGACGCCCGTGGCGGATCTGGAGCCGGTGTTTATCGGCGGGGTGACGGTATCGCACGCCAGCCTGCACAATATCGATCAGATCAAACGGCTGGAGATCCACGAGGGGGATACGGTGATCGTCGAGCGGGCGGGGGAGGTGATTCCGTATGTGAGCGGAGTGATTGTGGGGAAACGCGTGAAGGGGGCGAAGGCGATTGCGCCGCCGAAGAAGTGCCCCTCGTGCGCGAGCCCGGTGGAGAAGGAGGCGGATACCCCTTACATCCGCTGCGTGAACCCGGCCTGCCCGGATCAAGTCAAAGAGCGCCTGCGCTGGTTCTGCGCGCGGAGTCAGATGGATATCGAGAACCTGGGGGAGAAACTGATCGATCAGTTGGTGGATCGGGGGATGCTCAAGACCTTCGCGGATATTTACAAGTTGACCAGAGAGGGGCTGCTCGAGTTGGAGCGAATGGGGGACAAGAGCGCGCAGAATATCATCGATGCGATTGAGGAAAGCCGGACGCGCGGGCTGGACCGGTTGCTGGGCGGGCTGGGCATCCGCCATGTGGGGACGCGCGTGGCGTTTGTGCTGGCGAGCCATTTTGGGTCGTTGGAGACGATCGGCAAGGCGACGCTGGAGGAATTGTCATCGGTGCATGAAATTGGGGAGGTGATCGCGCAGTCGGTGCATGATTTCTTCCATAACCCGGCCGGGAAACATGCGATTGAGGTGCTGAAGGCGGTGGGGATCGATCCGAAGATGGCCCCCCCTTCGCCCGCGGCGGCCGGAGCGGATGGGGCGCTGCCGCTGGCGGGGTTGACGATTGTAGTGACGGGATCGCTCCAGAGCCTGGCGCGCGATGAGATTGAGCGGGTGATCGCGCGTCTGGGCGGCAAGGCGAGCGGGAGCGTGAGTAAGAAGACGAACTTCGTGGTGGCCGGTGAGAAGGCGGGAAGCAAGCTGGATAAGGCGAAGGAGCTGGGGGTGAAGGTGCTGAGCGAGAAGGAGTTTATTGAGAAGGTGGGGAAGGAGGCGCTGGCGGCGGCGAAGGGGTGAGGAGAGATGACTCACAAGGAACTGTGGTCGGAATAGGCGGAGCCCAAACCGCGAAGCACTGGATAAATAGCAAGGACAACCTCGACCTAAGCTGTTAAGTCCAGCATCCTCTGCCGGTTGGTCCGGGCCAAAGAATGCAGCCAATTCGCGGCAACTTCCTCATTGGCTTCTATCCATTTGTCGACCACATTGATGGACTGTTCATCGCGCCAATGGAGGCAGCCGCTCTCGTATGCTTCTGCAAACTTCGCCGGGCCGATTGTGCGCAGCGCTCCTAACATTGCCGCTTGGCGCTCGAGCGTTGTCGCTTCGTAGTATGTCCAAACGCCGGACCGAATGGCTTGTGCGAACCAAGCGAGTGCTTCAACGAAGACAAACGCGAATTCCGGGAGTCCGTAGTCTGGAGCATCCGCTTTGAAACGGGTCGATGAGCAGATCACCGAAGAGAGTTCTACGAGGTCCGCATACCCAGCCTTGGCCAAGAGTTCATCAACATAGCTCGTTGAATACTTTCTCATTGGTAAGCCGTCGGATCATTGATGCCGGCCTCTTTGAACCCCTTCATCCGCAACTGACACGCATCACACCTCCCGCACGCCTTCCCCTCCGCCGATGGATCATAACACGTCGTCGTCAGCGAATAATCCACGCCCAGCTCGATCCCTCGGCGGATGATCCGCGCCTTGGTCATATGAATTAACGGGGCGTGGATGACGAGCTTCTGATGCCCTTCGACTCCCGCCCGTGTCGCCAGGTTGGCCATGCGCTCGAAGGCTTCGATGTACTCCGGCCGGCAATCGGGATATCCCGAGAAATCCAGGGCGTTGACGCCGATGAAGATGTCGGAGGATTCGAGGACTTCGGCGTAGGCGAGGGCAAAGGAGAGGAAGATGGTGTTGCGCGCGGGGACGTAGGTGAGGGGGACGCCGTGTTCCATCGCGGAGATCGGCCGATCCTTGGGGACGGGGATGTCGGCCGTCAGGGAGGAGCCGCCGAAGGCGCGGAGATCGATGTCGGCGATGATGTGGCGGGAGATGCCGTATTTGGCGGCGATGCGCCGCGCTGCCTCGATCTCCACCGAGTGGCGCTGGCCGTAACGGAACGTGAGCGCGGCCGGCTCGAAACCCTGGGAGAGAGCGATGGCGAGGGCGGTGGTGGAATCGAGTCCACCGGAGAGAAGGATGACTGCGCGGGGCATGGGCGGAATATTAACCACGAAGGCACGAAGACGCGAAGAAGAATTAGCCACAGATGAACACAGATCTACACGGATAAGAGGAAGGACTTGATGTTTTCAATTCATCTGTGCCCATCTGTGTTCATCTGTGGCTAATTCTCTTCACGACCGCCGCGTGATCAGCTTCACCAGCGCTTTGTCGTACGGTTCATCGATCATCATCGCGTGGTATTCCATGTCGCAGTCGTTGCAGACTCTTCGCACCTGGGTGAGGTAGGCTTCGACCTGGGTGTTGTAGGTCTCGCGGAGGTCGGCCGGGTCGATCTGGATCTTCTCATCGGTCTCCAGGTCCTGGAGGGTGATCATCTTCTCGTAGGGGAGGGTGAGCTCGGCCTTGTCGAGGAGGTGGAGGATCAGCCCCTGGTGGCGGCGGTATTTGAGGTGCTGCAAGGCCTTGGAAAGCTCGGCCGGCTCGACCCAGAGATCGGTGATGAGGATGACCAGGCTGCGCCGGGGGAGGCGCTCGGAGAGCGCGTGCAGGTGCTTGACCAGCCCCGTATGCCGCCCCGGCTCGATCGCTTCGAGATGCTTGAAGAGCAGGTCGAGGTGGGAGGGGGACGAGGCGGGGGGGATCTCGACCTTGATGGTTTCATCGATGGCCGCCAGGCCGGCTAAATCCTGCTGATGGGCCAGCAGATACGCCAGGCAGGCGGCCAGGTGTTTCGCGTAGTCGAGCTTGGAGACCAGTGCGGGATTCTTGGGATCGTGCGGGAAGCGCATGGAGGCGCTGGTGTCGATGACGATGGTTGTGCGGAGGTTGGTCTCCTGCTCGTAGAGCTTGACGTAGTAGCGGTCGGAGCGGGAGTAGACCTTCCAGTCCAGATGCTTGAGCTCATCGCCGGGGACATATTCGCGATGCTCGGCGAACTCGACGGAGAAGCCTTTGTGCGGCGATTTGTGCATGCCGGTGATCGCGCCCTCCACCGCCTTGCGGGCTGTGAACTGGAGCTTGGACATGCGGGCGGCATCGGTGGGGGCGAAGTAGCGGTATTTCGGTAGCGGCATGGAGGTGAGGAAATTAGAAGCGGGAGGGGGGCGGGGGGCAAGGGAAATTCCGAATGGCGAATGGCGAATGGCGAATGGCGAA
>JBBRTW010000377.1:0-7388 GCA_038244055.1 Tepidisphaerales bacterium
AAAGCGCAGTTTAACAAAAGTGCCAAAAGTGCGCGCTACACCCAGGGCGCGCCAGCCGCCAACCCCCAGGGCAATCGCATATGGCATGAGATGGGCAGCAATTGCGGATTGCGGATTGCGGATTGAATTGCGGTCTTCAATCCGCAATCCGCAATCCACAATCCGAAATCGATGCGACAGGATTGACATGCAATTGCCCTGCGCCAACCCCGCTCTCGCCAGCTTACCGATCCACTTCCCCCATGACGATATCGATCGATCCGACAATGGCCGGGACATCGGCCAGCAGGACGTTGCGGCAAAGAACCGGCGTCACCGCGAGATTCACGAAACTTGGCCCGCGGATGTGGACGCGGTAGGGGATCGGGCCGCCCTGGGATTCGATGTAGAAGCCCAGGTGTCCGCGGGGGTTTTCGTATTCGCAGTAGACTTCGCCAGCCGGGACTTTCATGGCGCGGGGGAGTTTGGCGCGGAAGGAGCCTTCGGGTATCTGGGCGATGCACTGGCGGAGGATGCGCACGGACTGCTTCATCTCCTCCATCTTGACCCAGTAGCGGTCCCAGCAATCGCCGAGCGTGCCTTTTCGGCCATCGCCGACACAGACATCGAATTCGAGGCGGTCGTAGATCGAGTAGGGGCGGTCGCGGCGGAGATCGAAGGGGATGCCGCTGCCGCGGATCATCGGGCCCGAGCAGGCGTAGGCGATGGCGAGTTCCTTGGAGAGCACGCCGACGTTGCCCGTGCGCTTGATGAAGATGTGGTTGAAGGAGAGCAGATCGTTGTACTCATCGATCTTGGGCTCGAAGTAGTCGAGGAACTCGGTCAGTTTTTCGAGGAAGCGCGGGGGCAGGTCCCAGGTGACGCCGCCGACATTGATATACGACAGCGTCAGCCGCGCCCCGCAGAGCTGCTCGAAGAGGTCCAGGATGTACTCGCGCTCGCGGAAGGCGTAGAGGAAGGGGGTGAACGCCCCCAGGTCCAGCCCATACGTCCCGAAGGAAACCAGGTGGGAGGCGATGCGGTTGAGCTCGGAAGCCAGGACGCGGATGTATTCAGCGCGGAGGGGGACTTCGATGTTGGCGAGCTTTTCCACGGCCATGGCCCAGGCGTGGTTGTTATTCATGGCCGCCAGGTAGTCGAGGCGGTCGGTGTAGCCGACGTACTGGTAGTAGGCGAGGTTCTCGGCGATCTTTTCCTTGGAGCGATGCAGATATCCCAGGTGCGGAACGGCCTCCAGCACCATCTCGCCATCGGTGCGCAGGACCAAGCGAAGCACGCCATGGGTGGAGGGGTGCTGCGGTCCCATGTTGACGAGCATCTCCTCAGTCTGGACATCTATATCCTCATCGTTCGCGCCGGGAGCCAGGCCGAAAGAGAGTGTGGCGGTGTTGTCGGGGTCGTAGGTCATGGGTGTGGGGTTGACAGGGCACCATGATAGGGGAGGGGGAAGAGGATGGCGAGAGGGGGAGGGGGAATCGGAGGTGGCGGGGGTGAAAGGGGGAGCGGAGGCGAAAGCTAAAAACTTAAGGCGGGGAGCGAAAACATAATGACATAAAGACATAAGGGGCTATCGGTGCCTTCTTATGTTTTATGTCTTTATGTTTTCTTCAGCGGGTCGGGCGGGCGCGACGGGTCGCGATCACCCGGAATCACGCCCCGCCGATGTAGTCGTAGGTATACGGCTTCCTCTGCTCCCGCGCCACGAATTTCTGGGCTTCGGCATCGTTGACGTATTCTTCCTTGGCCGGGTCCCATTGCAGTTTTCGGCCCAGGCGGATGGAGGTTGAGCCGAGGTGGCACATGGTAGCGGAGCGGTGGCCGATCTCGGCGTCGCAGATGGGGGGCTGGCGGGTTTCGACCGAGCGGAAGAAATTGCCGCGGTGGTCGTTGCTGGCGTAGACGCGCGGGGCGGAGTCGGGGAGTTTGTCCTTGAGGATGGCCATGTCGCTGGCATCGATCTTGCCGCGGGTGACCCAGAGCCAGCCATCGGAGCCTTCGAAGCTGATGCCATGTTGGCGACCCTTGGGATCGATGACGCCGCCGTTCCAGGCGCTGGCTTTGGTGGAGCGGCAGACGTGCTCCAGGCCGTTTTCGTAGACGTAGCGGATTTCGTACTCGCTGGTGGCGGTGTAGCCGCCGGGGATCATCTCGATCAGGGCCTTGGCGTCGACGCTGACCGGGCCGGAGCGATCGTAGCCGGTGGCCCAGAGGGCGATGTCGTTGTGGTGCGCGCCCCAGTCGGTGATGGTGCCGCCGGAATATTCCCACCAGTAGCGGAAGGTGCGGTGGGTGCGCTCCTTGACGTAGTCGACGGCCGGGGTCTGGCCCTGCCAGAGGTCGAAATCAAACTCGGGCGGAACGGGCGAGGTCTTGAAAGGCCCTTCGCGCAATCCGGCGGGCACCCAGACATTGATGGTCTTGAGCTTGCCGACCCGGCCATTGCGGACTAGATCGACCGCCAGGCGGAAGCGGATATCCGAGCGCTGCTGGGTGCCGGTCTGGAGGAGCCGGCCGGTGGCTTTTTGAGTTTTGACGAGCTTCTTGCCCTCGTCGATGCAGAGCGTGAGGGGCTTTTCGCAGTAGACATCCTTGCCGGCCTTCATGGCGGCCAGCGAGACCATGGCATGCCAGTGGTCGACGGTTCCGCAGATGACCACATCGAGGTCTTTCTGCTCGACGAGCTTGCGGAAATCCTTGTAGGGCGTGGCGCCGGCGAAGGTCTTGACGGCCGAGGCGAGATGCTTTTCATCGACATCGCAGACGGCGACGACTTTGCCGAAGCGCTGGGCGTCCCTGGCGTCGCCGGTGCCCTGTCCGCCGCAGCCGACCAGGCCAATCTTGAAGTCATTGCGCAGCGGCTTGTCGACGGAATTTTTCGCCGCCGGGTCCACCTTGGCGGCATCGGCCGCCTGCAACTCAGAGACATACCACGCCGGCAGCGTGGAAGCCGCGGCGAGGGCGGCCGTGTATTTGAGGAAATTCCGGCGCGAGAGCGGCAGCGAGGGTGGGGTATGCATGGGGGGATTTTCACTGATAAAGTGGGAACGGACAAGGACTCACGCGTAGCATGGGCATCCTGCCCATGTTGGTTGTGCTGAAACGAAATGGCCCTAAAAATTCGAACATCGTAGCATGGGCATCCTGCCCATGTTGATTGTGCTGAAACGAAATAGTCCTAAAAATTCGAAAATCGTAGCATGGGCATCCTGCCCATGTTGATTGTGCTGATATGAAATGGCACTAAGAATTCGAAAATCGCAGACATGGGCAAGATGCCCATGCTACATAAAAAATTCATATCTTCCCGGCGAAGGTAGCGGGGGCCTTGGCGAACTTCGCGACGCATTTCTCGCAGCAGAATCCGACGGTCTTCGTTTCGTAGGAGGCGATGAAGCCGGCCTTCACATCGTTGCCGGAGACCGGGCATTTGGGATTGGCCGCGACGAGGACGATGGCGGGGGAGGCCGGGGCGGGAGCGGCTTCCGTTTTCTTATCCGGGGCGGCGGGCGCTGCCGGGGTCGCGGCCGGCGCGGGATCGACCTTGATCTTATCCGCGAATTTCTTCGGATCGGCGGCGAATTCCTTGCAGCAATCCTTGCAGCAGAAGCCGATTTTCTTGCCATCGAACGTGAAGGTGATGGCCGCATCGATCTCATCGCCTTTGACGGGGCAAATCTTGTTCACCGGAGTCGCGCTGGCGGCCGGCTTTTTGCCATCGGGCTTGGCGGGGGTGGCAGGGGTGGCAGGGGTCGCGGGAGTAACTGGAGTGGCGGGGGCCGGGGCGATCACGGCATCGGCCTTGATCTTGGCGGCGAATTTGGCGGGGGTCTTCTGGAACTGGACGGGACATTTCTCGCAGCAGAAGCCGACCGTCTTGCCTTCGAATAGAACGAACTTGGTGACATCCACCGGTTTGCCGCTGACGGGGCAGACGGTGTTGATCGGCTTGCCGGCCGCGCCGCCGGCCGCGGGGGTGGGCTCGGCCGCCTTGACGACGATGGCCAGCTCTTCGCCGCGATTGATGACGATGCCTGGGACGGCTTTCTTCAATCCATCCGCGCCGGCATCGGTGACCTTGGTCTGCCAGAGGTAGAGGCGCTTGAGGGCCTTGAGATCGCCGAGCTTGGCGACGCCGGCATCGGTGATGGCGGTGTTATAGAGGTTGAGATATTCGAGCTTGGAAAGCCCCTTGAGGCTGGCCAGGCCGGCATCGGTGACGGCGGTTTTTTCCAGGTGAAGCGAGGTGAGCTCGGTCAGCGCGCCGACGGAGGCGAGGCCGGCATCGGTGACCGCCGTGTTGGCCAGGTTGAGCTGCACGACCTTGGGGAGGTTCTTGACCTCCGCCACTTCGGCATCGGTGGCCTGCTTGCCGGCCAGGGAAAGGTTGACGACCAGGGCATCGCTGTCGGCCGCCAGTTGCATGACCAGCCCGCCCTTGGATTGGATCTTATTGGCGGACTCCTGCTGGGCGGGAGTGAGCGGGGCGGCCGCGCCGGCGTGGAGTGCGAACATCAAAGCGGCGAGGGCGAGAAAGGCGTTGGTCAGGCGGTTCATGGGGGTCTCCGAATGGCTCGAAATGAAATCATCTCCGACAGGTGCCCTTTTACTATCCCATAATAGCGGCGGGGGGGGAAGGTGTTGACGGGCGGGTTTGGGCCGCACAGACGCCGCCTTGCATGCGAATCAAAGGCGATCGCAAAGACGCAAAGGCGCAAAGACACAGAGATGAGGAAGAAAGGGTTGATTCAGATAGACCAGAATCAACATGGAGAAAGATTTGGTTGCGGGGAGGGATTCTGCTCCGCATTTTCCAATTCTTTTTTCTTCTCTTCTTTGCGTCTTTGTGCCTTTGCGTCTTTGCGGCAGCATTTGCCATGCGCCGCGTTACACCAGCGTCGGTATCCGATACACAAAATGCTGCACCAGGATCCAGGTGATCAGCATGACAATAACGGCGCTGATGCCCCAGTAGATTCGCCGCATGTGTTTGTCGAAGCGGCCGGTGCAGTTGGGGTGGGCGGAGAGTTCCTGCAAATAGCGGATGCGCTTGCCGATGGAGCCGTGCAGCCATTCGTGGGCGTGGATGGGGATGTTATTGACCTGGGCGACGCGCTGCAGGGCGGAGACGACCATGGCCGCGCCGTATTCGCCGACGTAGGACTGCCGCGGAGACTGCGCGCCCATCGGCCCGGCCGAGAGCAGCTCGACCTCCCCCGAGCCGAGCGAGGCGGTGGCGAGTTTATGGACGAAGAGCCCGGCCGGGGGGGAAGACTGGCCGGTGGCGGCTTCGGGATTGAGATGGGAAATGACCACGGCCGAGCCGGTCTGCGTCATCTGCATCGTGCGGGCCGCGAAGACATCCGCCTGGCGCTCGAAGCGGCGGCTGAGCAGGCCGAAGAGCGGGCCGAAAAGGCACATCTGGACGACGGGGGCGAGTTGGGCCTGGAGGTTTTCATCCCGGCCGACGCGGGGGATGAGATTGAGCAGGAGCATGGCCGGGCCAACGGTGAGCAGGGCCAGGCCGATGAAGAAGATGGCGTACCACCAGAGATGGCGATGCACGACATGGCCCATCTCATGGGCGAAGACGGCTTCGATCTCTTCATCCTTCATCGTCTCCAATAAAAGATCGGAGAGGAAGATGTAGCGGATTTGCGGGAAGAGGCCCATGACCATGGCGTTGCCGAGGAGCGACTGCGTGCGCCAGAGGAGGACATCCTTGCAGCGGATGCCGGTTTTGGCGCAGAGCACTTCGAGGCGCTTGCGCAGTGGGTAATCGGGCGGGAGCGGTTCGGTGGGGATGGCCCGGCGGATGAGCTCGGGGGCGAAGATGAAAACGATCGCGGTCAGGGGGAGCATCAGGCTGTCGGCGGCATCGGCGGACATGGGCTTGTCGGCGATGAGGTTCCACCCCAGGGCGATCAGGTCGCGGCAAAGGACAATCAGGAAAGCGGGGGAGAGGGTGAGGAGGACCTGGATACGAAACTGCAGTCCAAAGAACATTGGGAAGGTGGGCGGGGGATGGATGGGGTGGCCCTCATCGGCCTGGTAGAGGAGGTTTTGTTCCTTGAGGGCGCGGTCGGCGGGGAACTGGGCCCACCAGAGGGCCATCCAGGTGAGCAGGGGGGGGAGGGTGCCGATGAACAGGCCGGGGAAGCGCCAGTATCCGCGAAAGACTGCGTACGAGGGATCGAGCGGGTCGACGATCGAATTGGCGACTCTGCCCCATCCCAGGACGAACAGGCCGACGGCGAACCAGATGGGGATGAAATAGCGGCCGATCTCGGTGATGTTGTTATAGCGATCGAGAACCCGGCCAAGGCGATCATCGGCGACCCGGCGGGCCAGGGAGAGGCTCAGGAGGCGGATGCTGATGATGAGGAAGGCGTAAGCGCCGAAAAAGAGAGTCATCCCGCTCTCAGCCGGGAGGCTGATGGAGAGGTTATCCCGAGGAATCATCCACAGGACCAGGAGGAAGAGGAGGAGAAGTCGCGACATCAGTTATAGAAAGATACGACCGGCGGCCGGGGTCTGTTTACGGTATACGCGCGGGTGGGCGTTGTCGAGTGGAATCATGGTTGCGTTTGTTGAGTCTGGTGGGGAATATGCCGCACCATGCCCGCATCGCCGGATCAACCCGCTTCATCCGCACCGGTTCCGCCGAGGATCGCGCGGATGTCGCTGGCGCTGCTGCTGGCGATCAATTTGTTCAACTATATCGACCGGTACATTCTGGCGGCGGTGGAGCCGGAGATCCGCAAGCAGTTTTTCCCCGCGGCGGCGACCGGGACCGCGGCCTCGGCCAAGGATGAACTGGCCAAGGCGATGACCAGCACGGGCTGGCTGGCGACGGCGTTTCTGCTCTCTTACATGATCACCGCGCCGCTGTTCGGGCTGATCGCCAATCGCATGAGCCGGTGGGTGATGGTGGGGATCGCAGTGGCGGTGTGGAGCCTGGCCAGCGGGGCATCGGGGCTGGCGGGGTTGACGACATCATTCGCGCTGTTGATCCTGACGCGCTGTTTCGTGGGGATCGGTGAGGCCGGTTACGGCCCGGCCGCGCCGGCGCTGATCAGCGAGATGTACCCGCCCGAGCGCAGGGGCGCGGTGCTGGCGTGGTTTTATATGGCGATCCCGGTGGGGAGCGCGCTGGGGTATGTTTTTGGGGGGATGTTCAACGCGCTGTGGGGGTGGCGATCGCCGTTTTACATCATGGTGTTGCCGGGGTTGGCGCTGGCGGGGTTGTGTTATTACATGAGGAGGACCGAGCCGAGGTATTTGGCGCGCGGAAAACATAAAGACATAAAACATAAGGAGCAGGGCGAGCTGAATGGGGCCGCGCATGTAGATACGCCAAAAAAACTTGAGCTTTGAGATCCAAAAACCGC
>JBBRTW010000378.1:0-7375 GCA_038244055.1 Tepidisphaerales bacterium
CACCAATGACGCCTCCCGTGACATGCGCGTCCCGCCCATGCTGGTTGTGCCAAGAATCAACAGTCTCTTTAACTTCCGACGGTCCCAGCACGGGCGGGACGCCCGCGTCACGGGAAGCCTCCTTCTGTTCCCCCGCCATCGCCCGCAGCGCCGCCCCGGCCAGCCGCTCATCCGTCACCTTGCAATACCACTGATCGCTCAAATACGGCTCGATCGGCACATGGCTCCGATACGAATGCCCCACGCTGTGCCGATACGGTTTGGTCTCCTCGTGCAGCCCTTTCGCCTTGAACCATTTCACAATCAGCGTCCGGGCCTCAAAACGATCCTTCCCCAATAGCTCTTCCGCCAGAAACGCATCCCCGCGCGCGAAATCCTCGCCCGGCCAACCGTGATCCTTCGAGATCGCCGCCGTCGGCGAAAACACGTTGATCACCGGCAGATTGTGCCTCTGCCCGATCGAATAGTCATTCGGATCGTGCGCCGGCGTGACTTTCAAAAACCCCGTCGCGAACTGCGCCTTCGCATCCTTCTCATCCCCCCCCATCGCAACCGGCAGCACCACATAGTCATCTTCAATAATCGGAATCAGCCGATTCACAATCGGCAGCCGCACAAACTTCCCCCGCAGCGCCGCCGCCCGAGGGTCTTTCGGATTGATCGCGACGGCCGTATCGCCCAGCATGGTTTCGGGGCGGGTGGTGGCGACGGTGATGTAGGAGAGTGCTGAGTCCTGAGTGCTGAGTGCTGAGTTGTCCGTTGTCCGTTGTCCGTTGTCCGTTGCTGAATCGCCCGGCAACTGACCACTGACCACGGACAACGGACCTTCTCGCTTGTCGCTTCTCGCTTCTAACTTCTCTTCCCCTGAACCCTGAACCCCGAACCCTGAACCCTCCTCTCCCCCCTCCACCGGATACCTCAAATAATAGAAATTCCCATCCACCTCCTCATTCTCCACCTCATCATCCGACAACGCCGTCTGCGAGGCCGGGTCCCAGTTCACCAGTCTTTTCCCGCGATAGATCAGCCCGTCCTTGAACAATCGAAAAAACGCCTCCCGCACCGCTTTGGCCCGCTGCGGGTCCATGGTGAACGCCTGGCGATCCCAGTCGCATGAACAGCCCATCGCCTTGAGCTGGGCGACAATTTTCGCCTCATATTCATCCTTCCAGGCCTGGACTTTTTCGATGAATTTGTCGCGGCCGTTTTCGCCGCGCGATTCGGCCAGCTTGTAGTCCTTCAGCGCCGGCTGCCCCTCGGCCTGCAACCGCTTGTCCACGATCGCCTGTGTCGCGATCCCCGCATGATCCGTCCCCGGCAGCCAGCACGAATTATCCCCGCGCATGCGATGCCAGCGCGTCAGAATATCCTGCAACGTATTGTTCAGCGCATGCCCCAGGTGCAGGGCGGCGGTGACATTGGGCGGCGGAATGACGATCGAGTAGGGGGCTCCCGGGTCCGTCGGCTCTGCGTGGTACGCATTGGCCGAGTTCCAGAGGTTCAGCGCCTGCTCCTGCGCGGCGGCCGATTCAAAAGTCTTGGCGAGTTCAGTGCTCATAAATGTGGCTCATCCCAACGAAAAAAGACGAGGCGGGATGTTACGCCACAACCGACGACGCGGCAAAGGCCCCAATCTGACATATGCCATTGCGGATTGGCGATTGCGGATCGTGGATTGTCGGAGCGCGAGGCCTAACCCGAATAATTCAGATGGACCACGAAAAACGCGAAGGGCACGAAGAAGACCGGAGAAGAGTAGAAAATGTGATCCGCGCAACGTGCAATTCACCGTTTACCGACTTTTTGACTGCAAGTTCTTCGGCTCGTTCCTCTTCGTGCATTTCGTGTTTTTCGTGGGGAAAAATCCGGGCTAATTTTCTTGGTGCCCCGATCACACCACCGGATGCTCTCCCGCCAACTGAAACGCCTGATTAAACTGCAAGCCGCTCATCGAATACTCCACCAGGCAATCATCGTTCGCGCCCACCGAGTCCAGCTCGAAAATATCGAGCTGATTGTTCTCGTTATAGAAGGTCCCGAACTGCGCCCAGCCTGAAAAATAGCCTGACACCTTCACCAGATCTCCCTTGGTCGCCAGCGAAATCGCCGTCGCCCGGTCATCGGATGATCCGCCAAAATGATTCGCGTAAAGCGTTTTCCCGGCCGGCGAAATCTTCCACACAAACCCATCGCGATCCCCATAGGAACTGAGGGTCAGCGCCGTCGCCCCGCTCGCGGCCGGCGACCCATTGGCCGCGAAATCCGGCGCATTGCGGAAATAGCCGGCCACATACGCATTACCCGCCGAATCGGCCGCGACCGCATTGGCGACATCGTAATTCGCGGCTCCCACCGTGGCCGCATAAACCAGATATCCGCGCGGCGAGAGTTTCCAGACAAACGCATCGGTTTTCCCATTGGCTGATCGCAAATCCGCGGTCGATTTCCGCGGATCAAAATCCACCGTCCTGGCGAACGCCCCCGAAAGCAGGGCATTGCCAAACGCATCCATCGCCAGCGTTCCCGCCGAATCATCCGAGACGCCGCCCACCCGCCGCGCCCAGGTCAGTTTATTGGCCGGTGAATACCGCGCAACAAAAATATCCGTGCCCCCAGCGCTGGGCAGGGGGGTGAAGGTCCCCCGCGCCGGATTGATGTCGATCGTCCCCGTGTAGTTCCCCCATAACGTGCGATTTCCCGCCAGGTCCGTCGTGTTCCCCACGACAGTCATATGCCCCACCGGCCCGGCCGAGAAATGCATCCGCTCCTCAAGCGATTCAACCAGCGGGAGCGCAACCCGCATACGAGAATGATGGTGTGATTCCATCCCTTTGTTTTCGGGCTTTGAATGTCGGTGAATCAAGGGAATTCGCCGATCAAAATGAAATGATAAATTGCATCACTCCGCGCTCCCCCCCGCTTTATTTTCACATCCCAGCCATCCGCAATTCGAATCCGCAACGCCAGTCTCCAGATTCGTCCTTCATCATTCATCCTTCATCCTTCATCCTTCCGCCTTCCGAAGCCAGCCTCTTTATCCACCCCTCCCCCCTCTCCCACCCCTCGAACTTTTTCTCATCCGCATAAAACGCCGCCGTGTGCGCATATCCCCGCCCGTTCGACCACTTGATCCCATGTTTCTTGTGCAGCAGTTCGTGATACATGATGTAATCCACCACCAGGGCCGGCACGCCGGCCTGGTCCATCGTGCTGCTTAGCATCACCCAGTCGCGGACATGGTCGTAATGCCCGAATTTCCGGCGCGTGAACGAGCGGCTCCAGGTCAGCTTCGGCCGGGCCATCGCGCCGGCGAAATATTTCGCGTTCACCCGTGCGAAGGACTCGGCCAGGTCGTGAAACGCCCCGCGCGTCCCATCCACGATCCCCCCCAGCGCCTCGATCTCCTCGCGCAGATCCGCATACGCTCCCTCGGCCATGCGCAACACCACCTTCTGCTTGGCCAATCTCTCCCGCCCGCGCACCAGCTCCGCTAGATCCGCAAACCCACCGGCATCAAAACAAACCATCGGCGTAGGCAACATCAACCGCACCCGCCCCGCATGCACCTGCTTCCGATAGATGTGCTTGATCGGCCGAAATTCAATCAACATCTCCGCTGCCCCACTCCCCACCCCATCACCCCGCATCGCCCCCCGCCCCCGGCCCACCGCGGCCACATACGCCGCGATATTCTCCTTTTCTCCCATCCACGCCAGCCATCCCCGCCATTCCCGCGTCACCGCCGTCAAACCGCCAGGGGGCACATTTTCCCGCCGAATCGTCCCCTCCATGCGGGCGCTCATCCGCTCGATCGCCAGCCGAACCTCCTCGACCTCAATGTCTGAAGGCCCCGCCGCCAGCCGCCCCATCAACCTCTCCGCATACGGCCCGAGCCCCGTCCACCGCAATCGTCCTGAAGTCTCGGCCCCCGTTCCCGCGCCCTCGCTCCCATTCCCCTCATTTTCCGCCGCGCCGTTTTCGTTCTGAGCCTCGTCCATCCCCATCTCACCCAATGAATCCGCCTCCCCTGAACCCTCCCGCGTCTCCATTCCCTCCCAATCCACCCCCATCAAAAACCCATACGCCTTCCGCGAAGGCCCCGCCAGATCCGCCACCCGCGCCCCCCGCGCCTTCAATATCGCATCCACCTGCCCCACCGCCATGCCCGCGCCCTTCTTCCATTTCAGTTTTTCCTCCTCATTCATCCCCCGCGCCATCGCGCTTCGCAGCCTCCCCACGAACCCCACCAGTCCGTTGATCCTCACCACACCCGCCATGCCTCACCTCCATGCGATCCTATTCATCCTTCATCCTTCATCCTTCATCCTTCATCCTTCATCCTTCGCTCATCTCATGCTGGCCCGATGCTCCTGCAACCGCATCAGCACCTTTCCCATCCCAAACACCCGCTCGTTCGGCCGAAGCCGCAGGCAGGCCATCACCAGATCCGACAACCCCGGCGACACCATCTCATTCAAATCCATGGGCGAAGGATAATCCTGCTCCTTCACCACCCGCCGGTCCGCCTTCTCCACCGTCAGCAGGGTCGGCACGCGCTTGCGCGTCAGAGACCAGTAGAGCGTCGCCCCGAAATTGTACACATCCGTCTGTTCCGTCAGCGGCTTGCACCGCGCCTGTTCCGGCGCGATGAAGGCGGGCGTCCCCTGCACGCGCTCCTTGACCGTCCCCGTCTTGCAGGCCTGCCCGTAGTCGATCACCTTTACGCTACCATCGGAGGTGATCAGGATATTCCCCGGCTTGATGTCGCAGTGGATGTACCCCGCCCGGTTCATCTCATGAAGCGCCTCCGCCACGGGGATAAACACATCCAGGATCTCCTTGATCTCCGAAAACCCGCGCTCATCCACCGGCACCCCATCGATCAATTCCATCACCAGGGCCACTTCCATGACCGGGCCGAGGAATTTCTTGATCGTTTTCAGATCGATGATCTTCCGCAAAGTCTTGTGCTTGCAGGCCTTGCCCACCTCATATTCGTTGAGCACCTGCCCCACATAGCGCTCATCCTTATCCACCTTCCGCACCACATGCTTCAGGGCATAGACCTGCCCCGATTTGTGATCGTTCACCGCATAAATCTGGCTGGCCGCCCCTTCGCCGATTCGGCTAATGACATCATAGCCGAAGAGCGTCTTCGGCGTGATCGTCGAATCGAATGTACCTGAAGACATGGTAGACATAGCACCCGCAGCGGTTAGCCCATCATACGCAAAGTCCACCCCGACAAGCAAAGCAAGCACAACAATTTATGCCGGCAAGATTAGAAAAGGGTGAGTGTGCGTGGGGTGTCCATCGTCAATTGTCCATTGTCCATTGCCCGTGTCGATGGTCCGTCGTGCGTGGTCAATGGTCCGTTGCGAGACCCAGGCATCTCCCGAATCGGCGATCCCAACAACTAACCACGGACCACGGACAACGGACAACTGACCACGGATCACGACCCAACAATGGACAATTGACCATGGACCATTGACCACTGACAACGACCCAACAATGGACAATTGACAATGGACCATTGACCACTGACAACAATGGACAATTGACCATTAACCATTGACAATCCCAACAAGAAATGACCTTCCTCTTCCTCTCCGCACTCCTCGCCCTCCCGATCGCGCTATTGCCGGTCGTGCTTCACCTGCTCTTTCGTCGTAAATCGCCGATCGTGCTCTTCTCAACGCTCCGGTTCATCAAATCTTCCATCCAGCACACCGCCGCCCGCCGGAAGATTCAGAGATGGCTCCTTCTGACCTGCCGGGTGCTCCTGCTGCTCCTGCTCATCTTCGCCATCGCCCAGCCGGCCAAGGAAGTTGCCTCGGCATGGCTGACAGGCGGGCAATCGACCGTGGCCGTGATCGTCGTCGATACCAGCTACTCCATGCTCCTCCAACAGGATCAATCCGGCGGCACCACCACGCTCCTCGACAAGGCCGATGGGATCATCCAGGAACTCCTGCGCGATCAGCTCAAGGATGCCCGGGTCGCCATCCTCCGCTCGCTCCCACCGCCCGATGGCAGGGGGGATGCGTTTCTCTCGGTTGGTGCGATTCAAAAGGACTGGACCGGCCTGAAACCCCAGCCCAATCCCCTCCCGCTGGCGCGCCGGATCGATAAGGCCGTCGATATGCTCGCCGGCGACCCCGCCCAGCAGAAGTGGCTCTTCATCATCACCGACGTTCAGGCCAAGGAGTTTTCGCAGCCCCTGCAGGTCCCCCCCGAGGTCAAGGCCGTTCTCCTCGACCTGCATCCCGAAGAGCCGCGCTCGGCCGGCATTACTTCCGTGGTGATGGACCCCGAAGACCCCATTCCCGGCATCGGCTCCGAAGCGGTCGTCGAGATCGCCGGCCGGTCGGGAGATTCCCGCGCCGTCACCGTCGCCGTCTCCAAAATCGATGCCCCCGATGCCCCGCTGCAGACCAAGGCCCCGATCATGGCCAACTTCGATGCGGGCGGGCGCTCGCAGATCCGCTTCCCCATGCACCTGCCGGTGGAGCGCTTCATGCTCATCAAGGCCGCCCTGCAAGCGCCCGATGCCCTCCCCTGGGATAATGAGCGCACTCAACTGGTCGAAATCCCTCCCCGCCAGCCGGTGACGCTATTGGAGCAATCCCCGCAGCTTCCGGCCAACAAGTTCCTTCGCCTGGCGCTCGATCCCTCCGATGGCTCGCGGGCGGAGTGGCCTCTGGTTATCTCCCGGGGCGCGAATCTCACCGGCCGGGAATCCGTCGCCGCGCTCAACCTCACCCAATGGCCAGATAGCCCCTACGCCGCCCGCCTGCGCGATTTCGTCAGGGGCGGGGGCACGCTCATCCTCTGCCTCCAGCCCGGCCTGGAAGATTCCTTCAAGGCGCTTGCCCCCGAAGTCAAAAGCGTTCTCCAGGAAATCCTCCCGGCCATTCCAACCTTGCCCCCCATCAACATCGGCGCTTATCGCGCGGCCCATGTCTCGCTCGATGATCCGCTCATGAGAGGTCTGACGGATAAGAAGTTCGCGATCGATGGCATCATCGTCCGCCGATTCGTGCCCCTGCTGTCGCCCGAAGGCAAGGACGTCACCAGTCTCCTCAACATCGCTCCCATCAACCCCGGCCGATCTTCCCGCGCCTATCCCTTCCTCCTCCGCCGGAAGATGGGCTCCGGATCGGTGTACGCCTTCACGACGCTCCCCGATCCGCGCTATACCAATCTCCCCACCCACCCGCTCTTCCTGCCGCTCGCGGTCCGCATGTCTCTCCGCGCGGCCGGGCAGAGGGATGTGCAGAATGTCGAGCTCGGCCAGCCCCTGGTCCTGGCCGGCCCGCAATTCGCCGGACTGACCGGGCTGGTCATCGAATCCCCCGATCGCGCCACCTAC
>JBBRTW010000379.1:0-7366 GCA_038244055.1 Tepidisphaerales bacterium
AGCGCGAGATCGGCGGCGGCTAGCGCGGACGAGTCATTTCGTGGAGCGCGGAGTCGATGTTCAGGCACGAGCGTGACGATCAGTTTTAGCGGCCGATGATGGCGAATAGAAGTGAATCGATGAACTGCGAGCAAGCCCAACTTCATCTCAAT
Source organism: Tepidisphaerales bacterium (assembly GCA_038244055.1). Classification (GTDB taxonomy): domain Bacteria; phylum Planctomycetota; class Phycisphaerae; order Tepidisphaerales; family Tepidisphaeraceae; genus DASPKW01. Next base: position 153 of record JBBRTW010000379.1, read on the forward strand.
GCCCGCCTCGATGGCGAACTGGCGGCCGATGACCGCGCAGCGCTGGAACTGCATCTGGCCGGATGCGCTGAATGCCAGTTGCTGGCGGGCGAAATGCTAATCGATGAAGCGGTGCTGCGCGAGGCCTTCGCGGGGCGCGGGCAGGTGGCGGCTGGCGTGGCGGAGCGTGCGATTCGAGAACTGTTTTCGCCGGCCCAGGCCGATGGTGTGGGGCACCCGCCCGCGGATTGGGTTGTCGATTCGACGGCGCTGCGGGATGCGGGTGTTGGCGGGGTTTCCCGGAATCGCCTTCGCCTCGGCCGATGGCTCACTCCGATCCTGGCCGCCGCCGCGGGGTTCGCCCTGGCGGTAATGGTGTTCCGGCCCTGGTCGGGGAAGGGTTCAGTGGCGGTTGACCCGCAGGCAGCGACCGGCCCAACGATGATCCAGGTCGCGGCGCGCCCCGTGCCGGCGGGCCAGTTGTCTCTCGCCACCGGCCAGGTCGATGTCTGCAAGCCCGGATCGAGTCAATGGTTCATCTGCCCAACCGGCGGCGCGATCGATGCCGGCATGCAGGTGCGCACCGGGCCGAGCATTCGCTGCGAAATGAAGATGGCCGACGGCTCGGAAGTGCGCTTGAACGGCAAGACCCAGGTGACGGTGCATGCGCCGCGGAGCGTGGAGATCGCGGCGGGGCAGGTATTCTCGGCGGTGGCGCATTCGCCGGTGGGCGAGCTATTCCTGGTGCGGGCCGCGCCCGCCGAGGCTTCGATGATCGCGCTGGGGACGGAGTTCGATGTCTCCTGCCAGGCCGATTCGAAGCAGGCGGTGCTGACGGTGGTGGAAGGATCGGTCAAGGTACAGGCCGCCGGCAAAGAAGACACCTTCAAGGCCGGCGAGGCGGTGACGGTGGCTTCGGGTGCCTTGCAGGATCGCCGCCAGGTGGCCGCGCTGATGACGGCCACGCAATGGGTGGATGAAATTCTGGTGATGAAGGGGCGGGATAACGCCGAGCTGGGCCGGCGGATCGACGATCTCTTCGCGCAGCTCGGACACGACAAGATGTGGTTCATGGCGGCGCAGGAAGTTTGGCGGCTCGGGGATCACTGCGTGGTGCCGCTGACGCGTTATATCCAGAGCGACAGGAGCAAAGGCCCGCAGGAGGAGCACCGCCGCCGCGAGGCCGCGCGGATCATCGCGGACGTGGCGACGACTTCATCGGTGCCGGAGCTGATCAACCTGCTCCCCGATGCCGATGGTGAAATCCGCTATCACGCAGCGCGGGCCCTGGAGCGGTTGACGGGGCAGTCGCTGGACCGGACGCCCGAACAATGGCGCGATCAGCAGTGGGTAAGCTGCATGCCGACGATCGCACAGTGGCATCAGTGGTGGGAGAAGAACAAGACAAATCTGCCGGGTTGCGATCCGGGTGGGGTCAAGCCGATCCAGGTGGTGAAGGAGCCGGGGGAGCCAAAGGGAAAGGGATGAGTCGCGGCGACGACATCTTTCAAACCACGATCAGGCCGCGCGACGCCGCCTCAGTAGCGTAGCGGCCGCCAACCCCAACAGCAATCCCATCCCCGGCTCGGGAACATTCGCGAGTTCAAATGCGCCCACCATTTGGGCGGCGGCCGGATCATCGGGCGTGAATCGGCCGCGGAAGATCAGGAAATCCTGGTAATCGACCTTGCCGTCGAAGTTGAAATCGCCCTGGTCCCAGAGCATGTTCGCGTGGTTGAAGTTGGCTTCGAGAATCTGGAAATCCGTGAAATTCACGACCCCGTCGAGATTGGCGTCGCCGCCCAGCAGGTTCGTGAACACATCCCATTTCGGGCTGGTCGATTGCAGCAGGTCTTCCAGCAGCCCCCACGAACCGAAACTGGAATAGGGGCTGATCAAGGCGAACTGGCTGAAGACGCCGCCGCCGGATTCCTGGGCCCACATCGTCAGCAGATGGCGATACACATCGCCCATGCGCGGGTCCCGGTTGGCATCCTGCTTGTAGCCGCCGTTGATCTCGATGTTCTGCACCGGATTGCGGGCGATCAGATGCTGGCCGGCCTCATAGCTTTGCAAGCTGATGTTGTAGTCGTTGGCCATGTTCTTGTGGGCATCGATGCCATCCTTGAGCGGTCCATCGATGTAAGCATTCAGGACGGGGAAGAGCCAGTTCAGGTAGGTGGTGCGATCGGCGTTGTACTGCGTTAATTTCGTGGCGTAATCCGGATCGCCGGGAATGGGCGGATCGGGATAATTCGGCTCGGCCGCGCCCAGGTCGTTGCCGACGTACGGGGCGACCGCGATTCCGTAAATTTCGTTGGAGAGGTTCCCCTTCTGATAGTTGCCCGTCGCCGGGTCGCCGTACTTTCGGCGGGCCAGGAAATCCAGCGAATATTGCAGGAAGGTGGAATTGGGCGTTTGCCCCGCGAGGATCGGCTTGATCCGGCTGGCCGCCACCGGCGTATTGGGCGCGTCGATGATCGACTTGAGCATGTCGGCGAAGTACGTGAGCTTGTAGGCCATCTGCCGGGCGATCAGTCGATTGTCGTTGTTCGGGTCCACGCCATCGTTGACCAATACGCCATATTGCCCCTGCGGCGTGATATTGGCCCTGGCATCCTGGAGCACGCGCCTCCAGCGATCGACATCCGAGCCTGTGTTCCAGAGTTCGTTGGAGTATTCAAGGTAAATATTGACCGCCGGGTCCAGCGTCAACTTCAGCAGCGAACCCAGGCCGTTGATGTAGTCATCGGATGCCCGATCCGGAATATTGATCCAGATATCCTTCTTGCTCACCACGTGGCTCTGCGCATCGCGGCGCACGAACGTGTTCGAAAGCGAGATGATCTCTTCCCAGGGCACGCCTTTGGTGGTGGTGCGGCTGAAGGAAGTCGTGGTGACTCGATCGCTCCAGTTCACCACGCGATTGTCCACAAACGGCGACGGCGGCGAGGCCAGATTATCCAGCCCGCCCGAATTGGTCTGTTGCCAGTCCATCATCCGCAGCACGGAGAACATCGACACCTTCCGCAGAAATTCCTCGCGAAAAATCGGCGCGGTGTTGGTCTGCGGATTGATGTACTGCTGCGGAACGATGTGGAGATTGGAGACGGCGTAGGTCGTATTGGCCAGGGTATTGTCGACGCGCAGCGCCAGGCTGGCCTCGCCGCTGGATGCATCGTACTGGAAGGGCAGCGTGCCCGTATATTGGATGTGGCCGTTGGGAAGCGCCAGCGAGGTAATGTTAATCAGGCTCTGATTGATGAAGAAAATACTCGAACCGCCGGCGCCGCCATCCTCCCAGGAGATCCGGTAATTGATGACCGGGCGATTTTCCGGGGTTCCGGCGCGCCAACCGGGGTAGGCGCGCAGAAAGGAACTGGATTGCGCTTTGGTCCCGAGCGTTGGATAATTCTCCGAATCGAGCTGCAATGCCGGCCCGTTTGGATCGTAGGTTTGCCAGGCGCTGAAGATCGTCGTGGCATCCGTGAAAGGCGACAGGGTCGAGAATGACGCCAAGCCGTCTAATTCAACGCCGTACGGCAACTGCGCCAGCGCCGGACGCGCCAGACCCGCAGCCAGCAGCCACATGCACCACATCAACCCCCATCCACTTTGTATTCGAATCGATCTCAACGGACCCTCCAAACAGCGTTGCCGTGTCAGCCAAACACATTGGCTGCCGCGGCGGAATGAAATCGGCCAGACTAACAGTCCTGCGGAAACAGCGGTCGGGCCGCGCACCCACGAGCCCACAGCGAATATACGCCGCATCGTCCTCAATGCAATAAAATACCGGTGCCCCGGCGTCCAATCTCACATGAAAACCCATAGCCGTGAAACCTGCGGCCGGGACCGGTAATATGAACCACAACGGAGGTCTGGTGCCCATTTATTCCCTTGGATTGGATTTTGGTACGGAATCGGTTCGGGCGCTGGTTGTGGATATCCACACGGGCGCGGTCGCGGCGCAGGCTGAGGCCGCTTATCGGCATGGGGTTATCGACCGCGTTTTGCCCGTTCCGGGCGGGCCGGCCGCGCTGCCCGCCGACTATGCGCTCCAGCACCCTGGGGATTGGCTGACCGAGATGTCGGAAGCCTGCCGACGGGCCATCGCCGATGCGGGGGTTGCTCCGGAAGCGGTGGTGGGGATCGGGGTGGACTTTACCAGTTGCACGATGCTTCCGGTTCTTAACGATGGAACGCCTCTTTGCCTGGCCGGCCGGTTCTCGGCTATGCCCCTCGCCTGGCCGCGCTTGTGGAAGCATCACGGGGCGAAAGCGCAGACCGATCGGATCAATCAGATCGCCCGCCAGCGTGGGGAATCGTGGCTCGATCGCTATGGCGGAGCGATCGGGCTCGAATGGTTCTTCCCCAAGGTTCTCGAAGCGCTGGAAAATGCCCCGGCCGCCTATCACGCGGCCGAACTCTGGCTGGAAGCGGGTGACTGGCTGGTCTGGCAACTCACCAGCGGCCCATTCCCGAATTGCGCGCCCGGCGACCTCGTTCGCTCGACGTGCCAGGCGGGGTACAAGGCGATGTGGAACACGGCGACGGGATATCCCTCGAGCGAGTATTTCGGCGCGGTTCACCCCGATCTTGCGAACGTTGTGGAAACGAGGATGGCCGGCCGGCTCGATAGCCCGGGACGCAAAGCAGGGGGGCTGAGCGCCGCCTCTGCCAAGTTGCTCGGACTACTGCCCGGCACTCCGGTCTCCGTCGCCATTATCGATGCCCATGCGGGTGTGCCGGGGTCGGGCGTCGCGGAGCCCGATGCCCTGGTGATGGTCATGGGCACCTCCTCCTGCCACATGATGAACAGCCGGCTGGAGAAGATGGTCCCCGGCGTTGCGGGGGTGGTCGATGGGGGGATTCTCCCCGGATTTTTCGGCTACGAGACGGGTCAGGCGGCCGTGGGCGATGCATTCGCGTGGGTCGCGAAAACACTGGGGCAATCCCATGCGGAATTGACCTCGTCCGCGAGTGCATTGCCGCCCGGCGCGGGTGGCGTCATGGCGCTCGATTGGCTCAACGGCTGCCGCACGCCCTTGATGAATGGCCGGCTGTCTGGCGCGTATATCGGCCTCACGCTCTCAACCTCGCCGGCGCAGCTTTACCGCGCGATGCTGGAGGCCACGGTTTTTGGATTGAAGTGGATCGTCGATACGCTGATCGAAGCGGGCGTGCCGGTGCGGCGGTTCGTGGCTTCAGGCGGATTGCCGGGCAAGTCGCCGCTGCTGATGCAAATCGTCGCCGATGTTTTGGGCCAGCCGATCGAACTGGCGGCATCGGACCAATCGGTCGCCTTGGGCGCTGCGATCCTCGGCTGCCTCGCGGCCGGTCCGGCGGCGACGGGACATCAGACGCATCAAGATGCGATTCGAGCGATGGCACGAACCCGGGACGATCTGGTGTATCGGCCGGATGCGGAGACGCATGGCAAGTACGCGGCGATTTGTGCGCTCTACCGACAATTGGGCAGATCGGATGGACCGGTGGCGGAGGCAATGCGGCGCCTTCGCGAAGGGGCGTGAATGCAATCCCGGCGAAGAACGCGGGCTCCGGCGAAACTTTCGACGCCGATTCGCGTCAAATGGCCGGAGATTCTCATATGATTCCACGGCTGACCGCATGCGTTCTGCTTGTCATTCTGATCGCCCCCCGCGCATTTGCCGCCGAGGCGCCGCGCCAGTTTTCCGCATCGCTCCAGGAGGGCGGCCATAAGGTCGCCGCCGCGCTGGGGCAGCATGGAGGCTGGGTTATTTCTTCGCAAGAGCGCTGGGATCAGCTTTTGACGAACCTGCTTTCGCTCGGCGTGGCGACGGAGGACAAACTTGGGAAGGTCGATTTCGCGACGGAAAACCTCGCCTGCGTTTTCCATTATGGCGATGAGGGCGATCAGTTCCTGCTCAAGCACGTCGATGCGCAGAAGGAGATCCCAGGGTCCGGCCGGGGGCCAAGGGTCGATGCCCAGTTTGCGATGTCCTACATCATCTACAAGCAGCGGCGGGCGATGACGCTGGGCGTGTGGAAAATGCTGGCCGTGCCGGTGATGAAGGGTGCGGAAACGCGGGTTTCGGTTTCCACATTTCACCCCATGAACGGCGGACCCAATCCCACCATCGACAAAGCCCAACTCGATTGGGAGTGGACTTTCAACAAAGATTCCGGCGAGGCCATCGGCTTCCTTACCGCCGCCATCGCGCCCAAAGCCCCGGCCATCAAGCCCGGCGAGGATGTGCTGGTCAAGTTCACGCTGAGCTTCGCCAGCGCCACCAAAGAGAAGTTCGGCCAGTTCACGCGCGGCACGCCCGATGCCATCTATGTCTGGGACGGCAAATACTCCAACGGCTACCGCAATCATGGCTTCGAAGTGATTACGCCCGAAGGAAAAACGCTGACTCTCCGCCCCAAAGTCATCGATCAGTGGGACAAGAACGCCCCCCATCCCATCGCCATCAAGCCCGGCCAGCCCTACACGCTCCCCAATTGGTTCGAAGGCCAAACCCAGAAGTCGCTCAAGGAACTCGGACTGGATACAACTACGCCCGGCACGTACACGATCACCGGCATCTACAGCGAAGCCGGCCTACCCAATGGCGACAATCACGGCGAGATGTGGGGCGGAATCGTGCGCTCCAATACCATTTCGATTGAAGTGAAATGAAATGCTCTTGTTGAAACTCTTCGCCGCCGCGCCGCCCCCGCGCACCCAGCGCCGGACTCCCTCTCCCAAGCGGCGTATGTCGATGTCATGGCCGCGCCGCTCAATCGCCGCGTGGGCGTGGGCGGGGGGTCTGCGGCATTTGCAAAGCACGCACTCGAGCCTCACCCGACATCCGCTATCGCGCCTTGCCGCGCGGTGATCTTCCGCACCGCATTATTCGCGACCGCGCCGATGATCATCACCACGATGATCGTGGCCGCGATTCCCGCGATAACCATCCACGTCTCCTGCGTATTGGCGAATTCCAGCGAGCGCATGTTGTGGGCCGCCCAGACCATCGCGGCCGTGCGCGGCGACATGCCGATGGCGGTCCCAATGAGGTACGGAATCAGCGGCGCTTTGGTCGTCGCGAATACGAAATTCGCCAGCGCGAATGGCGAAGTCGGCGGGATGCGGATCAGCGTGATGATCCCCAGCGATCGCCAGAAGCCGCAGCCGACCAGCGCCTTTCGTACCGCTTCCCACTTGGGGTGATCCTGCAAAATTGCCACCACGCGATCGCCGGCCG
>JBBRTW010000380.1:0-7320 GCA_038244055.1 Tepidisphaerales bacterium
CACCCGCGGCGCGTAGCGCCTCACCAGCGTCGCGAACGCGGAAGATGTACCTGCCAATGTCTGGCGCACCAACTCGCCATCGGTCATTACGCGTCCTCGGTGGAGGGGCTCATCAATGAGTAGAGTCAACCCGGAAGGATAATAGGGCGCGGCCCAATTCGCGGCTTAATTCCTGGGCACCCGCCGCCGCGCTTCTTTCACATCCAGCTTCCCCCCGAAAAGCTCATCCACCAGCTTAAACCCCTCCGGGTCATACTTTTTAATGAACTCCGGCCCCGGCTGCATGGCCGGCATCCCCCGGGGCCAGTCCCCCCTGCCCCCGACATACCACAGCGCCAGTTCGGCCAGGTATTCGTTCTCGTTGCTCCCCGCGTAGATCGGCTTGCCCTCGGGCGTCTCCCAGAGTTTCTTCTCCCGGGCGACCTTGTAAGTCCTGGTCACCATCTCGCGGATGTTCGGCGACACACCATACGCGTGGATCGTGTGCGTGAACTCGTGGGACAGGATATCCCGGCCCTTGTAGCGGTCGTTGGGCAGCTTGAGCAGGTTCTCCTCCCCGCAACTGCATTCCCGGCCGCCCATCCCCCGCGCCCGCTCATCGAGCGTGATCTTGGGATTCTCCTTAAGCGGCACACCCTTCTGGCTGCGGAACTCCGGCAGATCGGTCTGCCCCTGATCCTTGCCGATGATGTGAACCTCGGACCGCGCCGCCAGCAGGTTCTGCAGGATCACCGGATTGTGCTTGAGAAGATTGTCCACCCGCCGCCAGGCCTCGTAGAACGCCGCATCCGCCACGACGGCCGGGCCCTTGATCGGCAGCCCGTGATAGTCGAGCCGCTTGGCATAGAAATCTTTCTCCGGCGGATCGATCTTGCGAACCGGCACCTCCACGATCGTCTCGGGCGTCTTGCCCGCATCGGCCAGCGCCGGCTTGACTGCCTCCTCCGCGGCCGCAGCGGCGACACTCCACCCCACGATGATGAACAAACCCGCGAGAATGGATAAAGGCCTGGATGAAATCATGGCACCTGCGCTCATTGTACCGGCGGCACCGAGGATTGAGAAAACATAAAGACATAAAACATAAGAAGGCGCGGGAGGCTTTCGACGATTCTTATGTCTTTATATTTTATGTCTTATGTTTTCCTTCTGCTTCTCGATGGTCGCTTTCAATTTCTCGCTTCTCATTGTCTTCACTCCCGGGGTCTGGGCATCAGGCCGTGCTCACCCCGGCACGCGGTTGATCGTGTTGTGAATCACACGCTTGACCGGGGACCCATCGGCGGCCTTCAAATCCAATTCGATCTTCATCTGCATCACCGGTTTCAGACCCGGGATCGTCAGGGTGATCGTCCGCCCGTCTTCGCTGATCGCGGCGGCCGAGACTTCCACCTCATCCTGGCCCTGCTTGGAGGGGTCGCTCACCTTGTAATGCTTCGAGCCGTAAAACTGTGTCCAGCGATATCCCCACTGCTGAATCGCGTAAGAGCCGACATCCCGCGCGGAGGCCTTGTCCAGCGGGTCGCTGAACTCGATGCCGATCGCATCCTTCCGAATGTGCAATCCCGTCGGCAGGTGGGCCGGCTTGCCCGTGTAACGCACACGGAAAAGCCCGCCGGGATCGGAGGTGTTGGTGGACCATCCCACCAGCCCGCAGACGAATAAACTCCCATCGGCGGGGTTGAAGCGCCCGCGCATGATGCCGGTGGGAAAGGCCAGCCCCGGTATCTCCAAGACGCCGCCCTGCACCACCCCATCCACTTTTTCATACATCACCTCCAGCACCCTCCCCGTGCCGTAGGAAGTATGCAGCATCTGCCCGCTCAGCGGCCCGAAACGATCGGCCGGTGCCCAGAATTCCTCGGCCGGCGAGCGATCCAGGTTCACCGGCATCCAGCACAGGGGCGGGTCATACCCCTGCTCGGCCGTGCGCTCGGGCCGCATATAGCCCCAGATGTTCCCCATGAACGGCATCCCCCCGGCTACCCCTGCGCCAGCGGCCGATGGCGTGAAGAGATTGATCCGATTGGCGGGCATCCAGTACCCTTCCTGATCGGAGATGGCCACTTCTCCGCGCGGGCTGACGCCCATGCCGTTGGATGCCCGCAAGCCGGTGCAGATAATCTCGCTCCGCCTGCCATCCTTCGAAACGCGAATGACCGTTCCATGCTGCGCGACGACGGCCGGCAGGGCATGCCGCGCGCCCTTGGCATAGTAGAAGTTCCCCTCGGCATCCGTATCCAGCCCCATCGCGAACTCGTGGAAATGCTCGGTGACCTGGTGATCGCCGTTGAAACACTCTATGAAGTCAATCTCCCCATCGCCATTCAGATCGTGCAGGCGGGCGATCTGGTCGCGACAGGAGACATAAATCGCGCTCGTGCCATTCCCTCTTGCTCCCCCTTCCGCCGCCCCCGCCCCACCCGCGCCCCCCGCAGTCACAATCTTCAATCCCAACGGCTGATGCAATCCCGTCGCGATGCGCCGCCAGGAAAGATGATCCAGTTTCTCATCCAGGTTCGACACCAGCCACACATCCCCATCCCATGTACATACAGCGGCCGATTTCCCATCGGGGAAAAAGTCGACCCCCGAGAAGCGCATTCGTGCCTTCCATGGGTTGTCGTTGGGAGCGACCAATGTATCGACGACATACGCCGGCGCGGCGGGCGGGGTCGGAGGGGCTGTGGGAACAGGCTTAATCGGCGTCGGTTCTTTCGTCGGCACTACGGGTTTGGCCTGCCCATCCTGCTTCCCCGATGGCGGGAGCGCCGTCGGCTTCGCTATCGCGCCTTGCGTGGTTCCGATGCCCGCTACAATCCCCTGAGTCGTCAAAACCTCCGGCCAACGCGCCGGCCCGCCGTGAGTGAGTGTCTCCAAATCTTCAGCCGGCGCTGATTTCCCCGCAACCGCCGCCAGTGATGCGAGACGCGCCACCGGCAACTTCGCCATCAGTATCTTCATCCGCGTCGGTGTTGCAGTGGCCGGGATCTGCAAACGCAACTGCCCGCCCTCCACGATCAACCACTTCGCCCCCTCCGGCGCGCCGACTGCCATCACCACCACCGCCTCGGTCAATTTCGGCGCAGCCGGCGCATCAACTCCATCCCCCGCCAGGGCCGCGATCTCCGCCGCCTCCAGCGCCCGCGAGTAGAGCCGCACTTCATCCAGAGCCCCGGCCAGCTTATTCCCATCCCCGCGCGGAAAATCATTCGAGGTAACCCCCATTCGAATCTGGCTCTGCTCCGGATCGGCTCGCGACGCCAGCGACCCCGCGCCGGCCGGCTTGCCATCCACGAACAGCGCCGCCGCGCCCCCCTGCTTGCGATACGTCAGGGCTACGTGATGCCAGTTGCCATCGCCTACATTCACCTTCCCCCGCACCCCCCCCACCCAACCGACATCGAACGTCAGCATTCCATTTTCAACGAACAGCGTCTTCCCGCCCGCCACCCATTTACCGGCCGGCGCTTTTGAAAACACCGTCCCGCCGGCGCTCGTTTTGATCCATCCCGTGACCGAGAAATCCGCGCTCAGATCCACGCCCTTCGCATTCTTCACCAGCGCATGCTGCCCCTCCTTGAACGAAATCGCGTTCCCCTTCCGCCCCGGCCCAAACGCGCCGCCGCTCAGCTCCGCATTGAAACTCCCATCCGATGCCGCGGCCGAATTCCCCTCCTTCTCATCGAATGACCACGCCGCCACGAGCCCGCGCGACGGCAATTCCTTTACCGCCGCGCCCGGAGCATTCTGCGGCACGGCAGGCGGCGCAATCGCCTTAGCCTCTCCACTCGCCCCGCCAATAATCACCGCCGTCCCCCGCGCATCTCCATTTTCATTTTGCGTCCCACCCGCGCCGTCCCCCGCGCCCACCTTATCTATCGCCATCACACGCCCCCCTTTCTCAGCACTCTCCATCACCAGCAGTGTCAAATCCCTGTCCGATTTCCCAATATTCAAAGTCCGCGCAAACACCCGTGCGTCCGCCCCGCCTTCGAGCGCGTACGACTCCAGAACCCCCGCCTGCCCCACCGCGTACGACAGCACCACCCGCTCCCCATTCATGAAAAACCCGCGATACTTCGCATACGCTTCCGGCAGCGGCCCATAGGCGCGGTTCCGCCAGTGCTCCGGCTGCGGCGCGTAATCGGTTGATGCGAAGCGCGGGCGGGGGTCCTCGAATTTCCCCGTGGCCGGCTCCGCCCAGCCTGGCATCATCTTCGTCCCAAATGCCTGCTCTCCCGCAATCCCCGCCCAGGTGCGATGGGTTCCATCGTACAAAACATTCTTCCAGTTGATCATCCCCCCGCTCCAGGCGGCGGACAGCCGCAACAGATCCGCATCGAACAACACGCAGGCCGTATTCTCCGGATCATTTCCGCGCGGCGTCAACCGGATCATAATTCCCTTGGGCGTTATCGCCGGCTCCGGCAGCGGAGCTTCCAAAGTCAGCGACATCACCGGCCCGTAATCCATCGCCACCCACGGCCGCGCGGTCACTTTGGCGGCCGGCTTCACATCCGGCTTACCGCGCGCAACCGGGACGGCCCGCGCATCGGCCGCCTTTACCGGCGCAATCGCATCTTTCGCCAGCGCATCCGCCCCGCCGGCTGGCCGGGAGATCGCCATCAACGAGAACACACACGCCCACAACACGGCCAATCGTTTCATCTTCGTCCTCGCCTAAAAATTCATCGCCCCTTTGAATTCCAACCAGCGCCGGTCGATCTGATCGCGCGTCGTTCCCTTCAGCCCGGCCAGCGAAAAATCGCTGATGGTATAACTCGCCACCACCGTCCCAAACGCCAGCGCCCGCTTAAGCGTGGCCATCGAAACATTTCCTTGCGTGGAAAGATACCCCATCATGCCGCCGGCGAAAGAGTCACCCGCGCCGGTGGGGTCCACCACTTGATCGGCCGGGAACGCCGGCAGCACGAAGACCTCATCCCCGCTGCACATCAAACATCCATGTTCCCCCTTCTTGATCACTACGAATTTGGGCCCCATCTTGAGCACCTCGCGCGCCGCCGCGATCAGATTCTTCTTCTCCGTCAGCAGCCGCGCTTCGCCATCGTTCAGCACCAGCCCATCGATCATCTTGAGCGTCTTTAAGAGCTCCGGCCGGGCGGTGTTAATCCACAGGTTCATCGTGTCGGCCACCACGAGCTTGGTTTTCTTCAAATTCCCCGCCATCTGCTGCTGCAAGGCCGGGTGCGTGTTGGCGAGAAAGACGTATTTACTGTCCAGAAACTTCTCCGGAATCTTCGGCGCTGCCTCCGCCAGGATATTCAGATCCGTCTGAATCGAAACCGCCTCGTTCAAATCCTTCACATAAGACCCATGCCAGCGAAAGGTCTTGCTCCCCTTGCGCACTTCCAGCCCCGATGTATCCACCTCCTGCTGGCCGAAGACTTCGAATAATTCTTTGGGCGCATCCTCCCCGACCGCCCCCACCAGGCGCACCGGCGTGAAAAACGAGGCCGCGTAGGAAAAATAAATCGCCGAGCCGCCGATCACATTATCGCGCTTCCCGGCCGGGGTTTCGATGGTGTCGAGTCCGATGGAACCAGTAACGAGCAAGGACATTAAAACTCCGAAAAGTGCAATGTGAAACTCAAAACCGCTTATGTAATCTCGCGCTGGCGAACGCCGCGCAATCCGATGAACGCCGTAATCAATCCCGCCAGAAAAGTAATCCCGGCCAGAAAACACACAAAGAATCCAAGCGCCTCCAGATTGCTGGTCGCGCGGTATGAGCCTGGATTGTCCTGGCTGCGGAAAATCGCCCAGGCCATAACAATCAAGATCAGGCTGAGAACAAACATCCCGCCGCCGACAATCAGCGTGATCATTGCCCCGCGAAACGTCACCTTGGGCTTGATCACCGAGCCCGGCGATGCATATGAGATCACCTGTGGCGTCACATGCGCTTGCGGCATCGGCGGATAGGAGGGATCGACTGACATTTGAAGCCTCAAATCTAGCCCATTCGCCAGTGAACAGCAAAGTGAAGCCATCAACTCGCAAGACATTACTCCCACTCCTGTACTCGGGAGAGGGCGGGGGTGAGGGGTCTTCTTCCTGCGTCAAAAGCGCCCATTCCCAAATCCACAAAGACCCTCACCCTATCCCTCTCCCGAGTACAGGAGAGGGGACCAGAAGACCTCAATGCCCTGAGGGCAGTTGCCTTACCTTCACTCGATTTTCAGTAACCGTATACAGCCTCTTCGCCGTCAGCCTGGGATACCGCGCAAATAGCCGGTCGATCGCATCATCCTGCTCAACATCCCCCCCCGCCAGTTGAAGAAAGACGAGCGAGCGCGGAAACCAGATATCCAGCTTATAAGGCGCTTCGGCGATATCGCCATCGGCCGTCATCACCTCGAACTGCGATTTGGTGGCCGCCTCGAAAATCTGGTCGTGCGGCGATGCCTCCATCAGCCCAACCGACTCCAGCGAAACCACCTGATGCTCATGCCGCACGACGGCGGCCGCCACCGCCGGAGTTAGTTTTCCAATCAAAAGAAAGCGCATGGAAACGTTGTCAATATTCCATGCCCCCTGTCAATTTTCGCGCGAGATTTCCCGGTGACATGGGCGTCCCGCCCGTGCGAGCGGCATTGAATACCCAATAGCTCAATTCCCCCCCTCCACGCCGCCAACACGGGCGGGACGCGCGTGCATCTCAGCGCCTCCCTTAAGGATTCACCCATTCCCCCGCCCAATCCGTCTCCGCCCTCCAAATCCGCCGCCGATGCGGCAGGAAATTCAGATCCAAATGATCCACCACCTCCGCCCGCAAACAGATCACACTGAAATTCTCCGACATCGCCCCCGCATCACCCCCAACCCCCGCCGCCGCTCTCGCGGCATCCGCAGCCACCTCACCTCCCGGCCCCGGCCACTCAAACATCGCCCTTCCCGCCTCCGAAAGCCCCTGCCAAACCTCCAACACCTCCGGCCGCCCCTCCTCCGCCTCACTCACCGTCGCCTTCCCCGAAACCCGAAACTGCTGCCTGAGCGTCGGTAAATAGAAACATGCCTCCGCATACCTATTTTCCCGCAACTGCGCATTCTTCCCCGACCGAACATCGCTCGCAAACCGCAACTCCACCCCCTCCAACCCCCGCAACACCACCGTCCGGACCCTCGGCCGATTCCCCCCATCCACAGTCCCCAGCGCACAAACCCGAGGCCCCGCCCCAAACTCCAACCCCAGCGCATCCTTCAACAAATCAATCCATTCACCAGCCATCACCCGACCCGCCATCCTCCCCCCTCCTTCATTCATCATTCTCGATTCATCCTTCATCCCTCCCC
>JBBRTW010000381.1:0-7285 GCA_038244055.1 Tepidisphaerales bacterium
CATTCGTTAGCAATTTCAAGCGCGCCTTTGAGGGCCTTGGCGGAAGCGGCGGTCTCGATCACTTTCGCATCTGTCAAGCCGGGAGTGAAAATCGCGGCGAGCTCCGTGTCGCGGGCCACGCGAGCGGGATCGGTCTGACGTTTGCGGAACTCTTCATAACGTTGATCGCGCACCTTCTCCACGGCGGCGTTGATGGCTTTCTGGAGCAAGGCCCCGAATTCCTTTTTGGGAAGCTTCGCGTTGGCCGGGTCCTTGAGAAGTTCATCACTGATCGATGCCTCCGAATTGAGCCTGACCTCGCGGGCCAGCCCCGCGGTCAACAAGGCCCACTCTTCGTGGGTTGGCACATACGCGTGCTTGGGCAGGTAAGCCAGGGTGGATACCTCCGCGTGACCTTGCATGTTCGACTGTCCGGCGAGGATGTAGATCAGCAGCTTCTTCCCGCCACCGGCCGGGGGGGCGGCTGGGTCGGCAGCGCTGACTCTCGCGCTGGTGCTGACAAACAAGGCGACCATCGCGGCCGCCGACAACAGACTCAAAGCATTTCGGTGTAGATTCATGATTTAGGGGGATTGGATTGGGTGGATGAGTGGAAATTGACTGCGGCGTTGTGCTATCCCACGCACATCAATCTTCCCGGTGACCGCCGCGGAGATCAAGGCGGTGCGCCGTTCCTGCAAAAGCTCGATGGCGCGGGCGGCTTCGGCGGTGAGGGTGTCGAAGGTGGCCGTTGTACCTGCAACATGCTTCACGATTGATGTCTGTTCATGAAGCGGCGGGACGCAAATCGAAAAAGCAAAGAGCGCCGACTGCGGGAGGTTGTTCGCCAATCCTTCCGCGCCACTAATCGCCCGCTCGATCTGTTCTCGCAGATAGCGGCTGTTGAATGCGGTGGCGAAGAACCGCTTATCGATCGCGGGCTCGGGATGAATCCGGAACGCCTTGTCGGACAGCATCAGCCGGGGACGGACGGCATGGACGTAAGCCGTTGAGCCCACCAATTCGGGCGACCCGCTCGCGCGAGACATAAGCACGTCGCCGGGTCGCACCTCGTACTCGAGCATCGGCAAGAGCGTATCAGGAAGCGCCTTATTCTCCTGTTCGTTGAACGCGCCGCGATTCACGCATCCCGTCTTGAGAACTCCCCGCTCGCCCGGTTCCGCGGGTCGTGCGAAACACTCCGGGCTCCAACCCTGCTCGATCCGGGCGATCACGCGCCGGGCGGCGCAGACCTCCCAATGCTCCGGCACGTCGCCGAGCCATTCGATGCCGGAGGGCTTCATGGGGGCGTGGGGGTTGAGGCCTTTGGTGACGGCGTGGGAGATGACGGCCTGGCGCTTCTCTTTCAGCAGTTCCATCAGCCTCCGCTGCTCGGCCACCAGCCCATCAATCTTCGCCGTCTCCCGATCCAGAAACGCGGCGATGGCGGTTTGCTCGTGGAGAGGCGGAAGTGCAAGCTTTCGCGTTGCCATCTCTCGGAAGTAAGCCTCATCAATTTACGCCCCGTCCGTCGCATCGAACCCGTTCCGCCGAATGTTTTGGAGCCGCACAACTCGGACGCCGGATTCAGTATAGTGCTCCGACTTGAGGCCTGATCCAAAAGGTCCGTCACATTTGTCGAGTGTGATCCTTCCCAATGGCACCACTCCCCAACCCTCCGGCACCTCCCCCAGCCACTCCACGCCACTCTCCTTGTACTTCGGATATCGCGGAAAGCTCATGGCTCACCGCCCTGGTCCGGCGCGGCCGATTCGCCCGGGTCCTCGGCCTGATTCTCCGAATCCCACATCTCGCGGTACGCATGGATGTATCCGGCCGTGGCGGCGGGATCGATCTTCCAGTAATGGCGGCAGAGCTCTTTGTAGAGGGCCAGGGCCGGCTCGCTGCCGCAGAAACCGAGCAGGCCATCGAGGGTATGCTCGATGCGGCGAATGTCGCGGCTGCCGGAGCGGAGGATGCTTTCGACGATCGGCGCGTATTCAAGCACGGCCCGCTGGTGCAGGGAATGAAGCTGCCCGGCCAGGCCGCTGATCGATTCGAAAAGAGAGTCGGACTCGCTCATGGCTCATCCCCTTTGGGGCGGTCGGGTTTCTTGCCTTCCAGGCGTTTGATCTCCCGGTCGAAATCCGAGAGGTAATCCACATCCTGCCGCTGGCGGTAGACCTCGTATTCCCCTTCGGCCTTGAGTTTGGCCTCCAGGGCGCTGACCTTCCCCTTGTCCGCCAAAATCGGGTAGTTCGACAGGTCCAGAAAGCCGTGCAGGAAGCTCACCCAGTCGGCCATCTTCATGAGGATGCCGCGCTGCGCCCGGTTCTCCGCCAGATCGAGGTAGGCCGAGACGATGCGGTTGAGTTCCTGCACATGGGCCTGGCTGAGATAGTTCTTGGCGATCGCGACATCGGACTTGAGGATCTTGCCCTTGGGCCCGTGCTTCCAGGTGGTCAGGCCCATGTGGATTTTGACGGCATCGGCGGAGCGGTAGATGAGCTCGGCCGCCGTCTGCCCGGTGATGGCCCAGTGCAGCTTGTTTTGCACGGTGGCGAAGAACTCCCGGGTGAGCGGAGCTTCAGCGCTGTAATCGATGGAAAGGGCGTAGAGGTCGGTGATTTTCTGATAGAAGCGCCGCTCGCTGGCGCGAATCTCCCGGATGCGTTCGAGCAGCTCGTCGAAATAATCTTTCCCGAAGGCTTGATTGCCCTGCTTGAGCCGCTGGTCATCCAGCACGAAGCCCTTGATGATGAACTCGCGCAGCGTTTTGGTGGCCCAGATTCGGAACTGGGTGGCCTGAAAGCTGTTGACCCGGTAGCCGACGGCGATGATGGCGTCGAGGTTGTAAAACTCCACCTGGCGGACGACGTTCCTCGCTCCCTCCGGTCGAACTATTTCCATTTTAGAAATGGTTGCCTCGCGATTCAATTCGCCGGACTCATAAATATTCTTGAGGTGTTTGTTGACGGCCGGCACTTTGACGGCGAACAACTCCGCCAGCGCCTTCTGCGTCAACCAGACGGTCTCATCCTTGATGAAGACATCCACTTTCACCGCGCCATCGGGGGCGGTGTAGAGAAGGAATTTGTTCTGCTCGCTCATTGGGTCAACCCTCCGATCATCGTCAGAATCCGATCCGTGACGCCCTTCAACTCCGCATCGATCTCCGCCAGCGGGCGCGGGGGTTTGAAGACGTAGAAGTGGCGGTTGAAGGGGATCTCGTAGCCGATCTTCGTCTTCTCGTGGTCGATCCAGGCATCGGGGGCGTGGGGGAGGACTTCGCGCTTGAAGTAGGTTTCCACGTTCTCACCCAGCGGGACATTCTCCGTATCGCGCAGGGCGCTATCGGGAACCGGCTGGCCTTTGATCTTCCCCTTATTGCTCACGACGATCTTCCCGGCGGCATCGCGCTGGGGGCGCTCGACGGTGATCGTGCGGTAGCCGAACTCCTCATTCTTGAAGATCCGGCTGATGGGGATGCCGGCGCGGGTGACTTTCTTGAAATCCCCGAAGAGGCGGGTGATGTCTTCGATATGCTCGGGGCTCAGTTCCTTGCGCTTGGAGCCCAGGCTCTTGCGCATCTTCTGCCAGAAGCCCGACGCATCGATGAGCTGGAGCTTCCCTCTGCGCGGGGCGGGCTTGCGGTTAGAGACGATCCAGATGTAGGTGCTGATGCCGGTGTTGTAGAACATATCCGTGGGCAGCCCGATGATCGCCTCGACCAGGTCATTCTCCAATACATACCGCCGGATCTCGCTCTCCCCAGACCCCGCGCCGCCGGTGAAGAGAGGTGAGCCGTTCAAGACGATCCCGAAGCGGCTGCCCCCATCCACGGCGGGGCGCATCTTGGAGATCAGGTGCAGCAGGAACAAAAGCGAGCCATCGCTCACCCGCGGCAGGCCCGGGCCGAATCGGCCGTTAAAGCCCTGCTCCTCAGCCTCCTTGCGGATCTCGCGCTCGATCTTCTTCCACTCCACGCCAAAGGGGGGATTGGAGAGCATGTAGTCAAAGCGCTTGCCGGAGAGGCCGTCATTGGAGAGCGTGTTGCCGAAGACGATGTTGGCGATGTCCTGCCCCTTGATGAGCATATCCGCCTTGCAGATGGCGTAGGATTCGGCGTTGAGTTCCTGCCCGTACATGACCAGGCGGGCCTCGGCATTCATGCTGGCGAGGTGTTCATCGGCCACCGAGAGCATGCCGCCTGTGCCGGCGGTGGGGTCGTACAGGGAGCGCACGACCCCCGGCTTGGTGAGGACTTCATCATCTTCGATGAAGAGCAGGTTGACCTTCAGCCGGATGACATCGCGCGGGGTGAAATGCTCGCCGGCGGTCTCGTTGGAGATTTCGGCGAACTTGCGGATCAATTCCTCGAAGACGGTGCCCATCTGGGCGTTGCTGACGGCGGAGGGGTGGAGATCGATATTGGCGAACTTCTCGGTGAACAGGTAGAGCAGCCCGCTCCTGGCCAGCTTGTCGATCTGGGTATGGAATTCAAAGCGCTCGAAGATATCGCGCACGGCCGGTGAGAAGGCCTGCATGTAGGCGCGGAGGTTCTCGCCGATGTGGTCCTGATCGCCCATGAGCTTCTTCAGGGCCAGGGGCGAGGTGTTGTAGAAAAGCTGCCCGGACTTCTTGAGCAGGAAGGGCTCGGGGTTGATCTGCGCCTGGGAGCGCTTGGCCAGCTCCGCCAGCACGGCCGCCTTGGTCGGCTCCAGCACGCAATCGAGACGCCGCAGGACGGTGAAGGGCAGGATGACCTTGCCATACTCCGACTGCTTGTAATCCCCGCGCAGGAGATCGGCGACGGACCAGATGAAGGAGGAGAGGTTGGGATCGCTCATGGGTGTGGGTGGACGGGGAGGGAATGAGGGTCAGGGCAGGTCAGCAGCGGTCGGCGAGTGCCCTGTTTCCACCGCACCCTGCTGAAATTTGTGAAGGATCGTTCAAGCAATCGGGGTCCCTTCGGCTGAGGACGGTACAGGGGCGAAGTATCGCGCAGGGGGTCGGCGGTTGTCAATTCGATGATGGCGTGAAGGCACTGCCCATATGCGACAATTGAAGCCAAGGGAAAGAACCCCCGCGGATGCCGCGGCCAGTGGGCTCTCGCCTGGCCGGCGTAACGCGGTGCGCGGGGACGCCGGCCGGTGCGATGAATCCTTTATCGGCCACCATGGCACTTGCCGGGTGTGCTTCGGCTGCTCACAGGTTCGCTCTCGACAATCCTGGCGGAATTAAGCCTCGCGGTGTCGAGCCCGGCCACAATGCTCCCCGCCCTCGTCGCCCACCCCCGTCCATGCGGAACGCGACTGGAAGGCCGAGGCTGAGCTCCTACGCGGCCAGATGACTGATGAGCGCCTGGCAGCCCTGGCCGAGGTGACAGGCGTGCCGGCGGCGGCGTGGGCATTGATGTCCCCGGGATAGGCGACGGGCGATGATCTGCGGCGACTGCGGGCCAACGGCGCGGGCTGGCGGGAGAATCCGCCGGATAGGGCGTGGGCATTCGCGGAATCTTCCGGCGACGGGCGCGTAGTCGGTCTGTCCCTGCGGGCACCCGATGGGCGGAAGGGATCGCCGACCGGCGCGAATCGCGGGCTGGTGATTCCGAGCGATCTGGCTCAGCGGCCCGACCCGGTGTTGGTCGTTGAAGGTGCGAGTGACGTGGCCGCCTGCTGTGCGCTGGGATTGCGCACAACGCGCCCCTACCTGGCGGGTGGCGTGCTATCGCCTACGTTTATGGCGGGACATCACAAAAACTTCGCCTCTTCATCGACGGGAAAATAAATGCTGAGCGATCGGTGCACTTTAGCACGAAACCGGGCGGGTACATCTGTCTCGGCGGTGCGTGTCCCGATTTAATGATCGACAATGGCCATTGTGGCCGAGATCGCGTCTGCAAAGATCGCCAGCACCGCCTGATCGGCGTCGGCGGAGATGCATGTGCGCCCGGGTGGCAGCCGATCGACGAGCGTGCCCGTCACGCCGTGCTGCACGAACGCCGCGCCGGTTCGGACGCCGACCACCGGGCATCCGGCAAGCAGAATTTCCTGAAGTGCCAGTGGCCCATGATCGTCATCGGCGAGGTAGGCGCAGGCGCGCGATTTTTGCGCCGCATCGTAGAGCTGCTCGCGCCGGCACTGGCCGTAGTGGATCTGGACCTGGCGCGGGTAGAGCTCGGCCAGGTGCTCCAGCAGGCCTGGGCGGTGGCCGTTCTTGGCGTAAATCAGCAGGTCGTACTCCGCCGGCAGGGATTCGCCGGGCCAGGGGTCGATCGGGTAGGGCCAGAGGTGGATGGGTGAGGTATTGGCCGGTCCGCGGTGCTTGGCGATCAGGTCGCGATACCACTCGCTGTGGCAGAACATCGCTCGGCAGTTCCTGGCGTCCAGTAGAGCACACTCTTCGGCGTCGATCCTCGGCGAGCGGGAGTGGGTGAACAGCATGTTCGGCCCCTGCACGAAGGGCAGGCCCTCCGAGTCCCACCACATCGCGTAGTGCCGGTCGTCCCAGTGCCAGAACCAGGGCAGCGCCCCCTTGCTCACCGGCAACGATTTGATCGACAGCCAATCGAGCCCCTCGGCGATGCGCTTCTTCAGTGCCTTCTGCAGCGCATACATGCCGTTGGTCGGGCCGTCCGCTCCCGGAGCATTGATCGGACCGATTAACTCGACCGGCATCAGCCCGTTCTTGCCGCTCACATGGGGTGCGAAGGCGATTCGCTCCAATCTTCATCGCATGACTCAAATCCTGAAGCAACCCCGCAATGCGAGTCATCGCGAACGCAACGGGCTCAAAGCCTTCCTGATCGAAAATGGCTTCGACAAAACCCCGGAAGCCTATGCATTCCAACAAGCGGAGAAAACAAGAATCATAGTCCGCGAAGATATTCTTTGGGCTATGAAATCCGCCCTGCTTGCGATTGAAGCGAGGGAAACACTTTCAGGCCGGCGGTCCCCCCGGCGATATTGGTGATCGGGGGCGCCGCCTGGCGCGCGGTATAGAAGTTTCGCCCGGCCAATTTCGTCCGGGTTGCCGTTGCGCTTGTGGCCGTGGCTCTTGCGGTGATGACGTGTGCGGGCCGCCGCGCTTGGTTTTCCTTCGCTGGGCGGTACCACGGCTGCGTCGTCGATTCGCTCCCACGCGACAGCCGACGCGCCGTCGCGGGGCCGGGGTGTTGTGATGGGCGGCCACCCGATTCACCGCCGATTCGCCGTGGAAATGGCTGGATCTCCCAAGTTCCCGCAGAACCCTCTGCCGCCGCGCTCATGCTCCTGCGACCCCGGAACAACCGACCGGAACTCGC
>JBBRTW010000382.1:0-7282 GCA_038244055.1 Tepidisphaerales bacterium
CTCTTCGCTGTCCGGACCATGTGGTGGCATCGGATGTGATTGCCGGGGCGGGCGGGGCGGTGGGGATTGTCAAAGCTTCCGCGAATCAATCGGCCGATGGCCGTGCGGTGGCGGCGGAGCTCGCCAAAGCGGGTGCGGCAGCCGAGAAAGTCAGCCTGGTGATCGAAGCGGGCCCGCCGCGATTTTCCAAGCCATCTACCATTCTTAAGATCACCGGCGAGACTTACGATCTGGTCCGGGCCGGTATTTACGATCAGCGGATCATCGAGCGTTTGCTGCGCACCACGATTCTCTTCGTCTGTAGTGGCAACACCTGCCGATCGCCCATGGCCGAGGCGATCGCCCGGAAGGTCATTTCCGACAAGATGAAAGTGCCGGAGCCGGATTTGGAGAAAAAGGGCGTTCAGGTGATCTCGGCCGGGGCGATGGCCATGCCCGGTTCGCGCGCGACTCCGGCGGCGGTCGATGCGCTGAAAGGCATGGGCGCTGATCTGACCCGGCACCGCTCGCGGATGCTGAGTGTCGAGCTCATCCATCAGGCGGACATGATTTACACGATGAGCCGCAATCATGCCCGCGCCGTGACCGCGCTGGTGCCGTCGGCGAGCGAAAAGGTGGCGACTTTGGACCCCGATGGCGACATTGAGGACCCAATTGGTGCGGATTTGTCCATTTACGAACAATTAGCAGGTGAGTTGAAGGTATTGATAGAAAAACGTTTGCAGGAACGGGTTTTGCCATAATTCGGAGGCTTGGCAGGTCGATGTTTGTTATGATGAAGAGTGTCCGATCGGCCGGGCAGGAACAGGTTAGGCCGGGCAAATGAGGTCCGCGTTATGCGAATTGCGATCGCTTGCGATCATCGAGGATTCGAGGGCAAGCGGAAACTGTTGCCCATGCTTCGGCAAAACGGGCATGAGATCGAGGATTTCGGCTGCGACAGCCCGGCCAGTTGCGACTACCCCGATTTCGCACTCCCGGCGGGGCGGAGTGTCGCTGAAGGCAAGAATGATGTCGGCATCTTCCTCGATGGCAGCGGGATCGGGATGTCCATCGCCGCCAACAAAGTGCATGGGGTGCGTGCGGCACTGGCGCACGATGAAGTCACCGCCCGGCGCTCCCGGGAGCACAACCATTGCAACGTTCTATGCATGGGGACCGATCTGCTCTCGGATGCGCAGATCACGCAGATCGTGGAGATTTTTTTAGAGACGCCGTTTGGGGATGGCCGGCATTCGCGGCGAATCGAGAAGATCAAGCTGATCGAACAGGAGAATCGGAGTGTGCATTGAGGAGAAATTGAACCACGAAGGGCACTAAAGGCACGAAGAAGAAATGGGAATTGGAAAGAACGCGGAACCAATCTGGGAAGGGATGCGGAGTGCGATCACGGCGAATCGGGCAGCCGGCTTTCTTCAGTCCCTTCGCAGACTGCCAGTTTCTCGTGCAGCCGCGCGATCGTTTTTCGCGCGCCGGCCTTGCCAGTTCATGACCCTGAACGAGCACGGGTCCAGCCCTTCTGCTTCTCCCCTTCGTGCCTTTAGTGCCCTTCGTGGTTCATCTCTTTACATCCCCGCCATCAGCACGCCGATGAGCCCTTTCTGGGCGTGCAGGCGATTTTCGGCTTCCTGAAAGACCAACGACTGGGGCCCTTCCAGCACCGCTTCGCTGATCTCATACCCCCGGTAGGCCGGCAGGCAGTGGAGGACCATGGCGTGTTTCGGGGCCTGTTTGAGCAGGTTCTCATCGACAATGAAACCGTGGAAGTCGGTGATGCGCTTGGTCTTCTGATCCTCCTGACCCATGGAAACCCAGGTGTCGGTCACAATCACATCGGCCGTCCGCACCGCGTCGCCGGGATCGCGCTCCAGCACAAAATCCAGTTCGGGGACGCGCTGCATGATGCGATCGACATCTTCGTTGGGCAGCTCGTACCCGCCCGGCGAGGCGAGGATAAAGCGCAGCCCGAATCGCCCGCATCCCTCGGCCAGCGACCGCGCGACATTATTCCCATCCCCGATGAATGCCAGCGTCAAATCCTTGAGCCGGCCGAAATGTTCTTCCACGGTCATCAGGTCCGCCATCGCCTGGCAGGGGTGATCGTGATCGGTCAGGCCGTTGATGACCGGCACCTTGGAATAGCGGGCCAGGCGCTCGACCTTCTGATGCTCGAAAGTCCGGGCCATGATCCCATCGCACATGGATGACAAGACTCGCGCCACATCCGCCACGGGCTCGCGCTTGTCCAGGCCGATCTCCTCGTCACGCAGGAGCAGACCCTCGCCGCCGAGGTGGGCCATCGCCACCGCGAAACTGACCCGCGTCCGCAAGCTCGGCTTCTCGAAAAACATCGCCAGGGTCTTGCCCGCCAGCACCGGCTCATTGCGGCCGGTTTCCTTGAGCTGCTTCTTGAGGCGCAGCGCCACATCCAGAACGTGACGAAGCTCATCAACGGAGTGGTCGGCGATGGAGACGAAGTGTTTCATGATGTCGTTAGTTGCTAGTTGCTAGTTGTTAGTTGTTAGTGGCCCGTTGTCCGTTGCCACACGCCGGCCAGCCTGTTTCAAATGTCTTCACTAGCAACTAACAACTAGCAACTAGCAACTCCTCAAAGAACAATTTCCGTTCCAATCCCCGCTTCGGTGTAAATCTCCAGGAGGAGGGAATGCGGGATTCGGCCATCGATGATATGGGCCTTGGTCACGCCGCCCTGCAAGGCCGTAATGCAGGCTTCGACCTTGGGGAGCATCCCCGATGAGATCGCACCGGTCTTGACCATCTCCTGAATCTGCGCCAGCGTCAGGTGCGGGACGCGGCTCTCGGGGTCCTTGGGGTCCGAGCGGATGCCGTGGGTATCGGAGACGACGACGATCTTTTCCGCTTTCATGGCGGCCGCGACCGCACCGGCGGCAGTGTCGGCGTTGACGTTGAGACGCCCGCCGGCCGTGTCGCGGGCGATGGTGGCGATTACGGGAATGGCATCCGATTGCACCAGCAGTTGCAGCAGCCGGGCGTTGACGGTTTTGACTTCTCCCACCAGCCCCAGGTCGATGCGCCGGCTATCATCGCCCTGCAAGTAGGCTTTCTCGGCGAAGAGGACATTGCTGGTCAGCGAGTGCAGGCCCATGGCCTCGCACCCCTGGCTGTTGATGAAGGTGACGATGAAGCGGTTGATCTGGTTGCAGAGGACATGCTCGGCGATGGCGATGGTGCGGTCATCGGTATAGCGCCGGCCCTGCACCCACTGCGGCACCAGACCGGCCTTCTCCATCGCATCGTTGATGGCCTTGCCGCCGCCGTGGACGATCACCGGCTGCATCCCCACATAGTTCATGAAGACGATGTCGGTGAGAATCTGCGAGAGGGCTTCCTCATCATCCATGATCGACCCGCCGACCTTGACGACGACCACTTTGTCGTGGAACCGCTGGATGTAGGAGAGGGCCTCAACCAGTGCGTGAGTCTTGGGAATGGCTGCATCGATCATCGGTACGCTGGTCTCCGCAAAAAGGGGCGGTGCGGGCGGGAGGGCCCATCGGAAAAGGGGGCAAGTGTATGGAGGTGGGGGGCGGGTGTCAAAATCCAAGTGGCATCCGGATGCCAGGAGCGATGGAGGGGCGATGGACTCGCCGACTCAGATCGTTCCAATTTTCAAGCATCCACCCGGCTGAAACCGGGTAAAATGGACCGTGAATTCGAGCTTCCGCGCGGACGCTTGAAATTCCTCAACTTTTGGGGAATAAACCGGCCACGCCAATGATTAACCGCTTCGGGCAGTCGGTGCGTCTCGACATGGAGGTGTCGGTGATGTCGGAAACGATTCTCGCGGTCGGGTGGGGCTCGGCGGGTTGTCGCCGCGATCGACATCGGTTCCGGGCCGGACCATTCCATTTGTAACGACAGTAAGGTCTGTAACGCATTTCCCATCGGGCAACATATTCGATTGAAAGAGACTCCACATGCGCCGTCCAGGATTTTCACTTTGCCTCGCCGTTGGAATGCTGTCGGCGGCCTTGAGTCCGGTGGCCTGGGGGCAGGCCGACGTCCTGCCCCCGATCCCTCAGGGCACCATCTCGGTGCGGCTGCAACCCATCGCGACCGGCCTGGGCGCGCCGGATTATGCGATCAGCCAGCCGGGTGACACCGGCCGGATGTTCATCCTCGAACAAAAGGGCACGGTATTGGTCCTCCAGAACGGCAGCGTGTTGCCGACGCCCGCCCTGGACCTTCAAAGCCTCATTTCGACCTCGATCAATCCGGCCAACCCCAACGATGAGCGGGGCTTGCTCGGGATCGCGTTTCATCCCGGCTTCAATGACATCAACAGCGCGGGCTTCCATACACTCTATACCTACAACAGCCAGCCCGTGGGCACGGGAGTGACCTATGTCGCCCCCAACAACGCCAGCCAGGCTTATAAGAACGTCATCAACGAGTGGAAGCTGAGCTCGACCGATCCCAATGTCATCGATCCCGCCTCGCGCCGCGAAGTCATGTCTTTCGGCAAGAACGCGGCCAATCACAATGGCGGAACCATCACGTTTGGCCCCGATGGCTACATGTACCTGGGAACGGGCGATGGTGGAAACGCCAATGACTCGGGCACGAGCCATATCGAACCCGGCGGCAACGCCCAGAACCTGACCACACCGCTGGGGAAAATGCTGCGCATCGATCCGGTATTGCCCACCCTGAAACCCACGAGCACCGACGCCATCAGCACCAATGGCCAATACAGAATCCCAACCAGCAACCCGTTCCAGGGGGCCGGGCAGGTGCCGGAAATCTACGCTTACGGGCTTCGCAACCCCTACCGATATTCCTTCGACACGCTCAACGGGCAGCTCATCGCCGCGGATGTCGGCCAGAACACGGTCGAGGAAATCGATCGAATCGTCCTCGGCGGCAACTACGGCTGGGCGGTGAAAGAAGGAGACTTCCTCTTCAATCGCACCACCGGCGCGGTCGGCGTTCGCAGTGTCGGCAGCCCGGCGGGGTTGATCGATCCGATTTCCGGCACATTGAACACCCTCGAATACGATCATGGCGACGGGATTTCCATCACCGGCGGTTTCGTCTATCGCGGCACCCTGCTTCCACAGTTGTATGGCAAATACGTCTTCGGCGATCTGGCGCTGCACACCGCGCCGGTTCGCGCGGATGGCCGGCTCTTTTATGCCGACCTGGATACGGGCCAAATCAGCGAGTTTCTGCTGCCTGAGTATGTGGGAAACATTCTGCCCGGCGGCCTGACCGTCCACGGATTTGGGCAGGATGCCAATGGCGAACTCTACGCCTTGGCCACGAACACGGCCGCCAACGGAACCGGCGGCGGCATCTTCCTGATCGCACCCGTCCCCGAACCCAGCACGCTCGCCCTGGCGGGCATCGCGGCTTTCGGGCTTTTGCGGCGCTCGCGGCGGCGCGGGCTTTCAAAATAGGACGATTCGGGGCGCTGTGAATTTCCAAATGCCCTGACGGCGCGGCTTCCCACACACCGCAGACCCGCGCAATTCGGTGCTGTTTGCCGTCGACGCCATCCGGGACGGCGCTCTGGTCGCTGTCGCTCCCGGCGCTCTGTCCCGGCTTGTTCGGAATCGCGGAATTGGGCAGGGTTATTTAATTGGCGTCGAACGATGGCCCGGCCTGCGCCCCCTGCTCATCAACATCCAGGGAATGGGGCGGGTAGTACCGATGCGTGGGGGCGATGAACCCATTGAAGCCGGTCGAATTTCTTATGGTGCCGATGCAGCGTAATACATCTTACTTCAGCTCGACATTAAGGCGGTCGCTCTTGTCGATGGTGACCGGGTGCATCATGGGATTGGGGTGCATGGCGGCCGGCGCGGCGGAGGCACCGGGCTCGGGCGGACGAGGGGCTTCATTCGCGCCCCTGCAGACATTCCTGCAAACCCACTGCATCGAATGCCATGGGGAAAAGCAGCAGAAGGGTGATCTCTCCCTCCAGCCTTTCAACGATATCCCCTCCATCCTCAAGGGCCGAAAGATCTGGGATACGGTTCTCGATCGCGTGGAGGCGGGGGAGATGCCGCCGAAGAAGAAGGCCCGGCCGACTGATGCGGAGTTGACGTCGTTTTTACATGCGGCTCACGCGATCTTCGATGAGGCGGACCGCACGGCGGTCCCCGATCCCGGGCGAGTCACGGTTCGGCGGCTGAATCGGGCGGAATACAACAACACGATTCGCGATCTGGTGGGCGTTGATTTCGAGCCGGCCGCCGATTTTCCTTCGGATGATGTGGGGCATGGGTTCGACAATATGGGAGATGTGCTGTCGATTTCGCCGGTGCTGATGGAGCGGTATCTGGCGGCGGCGGAGGGGGTGGCGCAGCGGGCGATACTGGTGGAGATTCCCAAGCCCACGCCGCGGCATATGTCCGGCAAATATCTCGAACCGGCGGGCGGGGGCGTGCCGCAGTCGCGGTATCGGCCGCTGACGAACAAGGGGCCGCTGAATACGCCATTTCGATTGGGGATCGATGGGGAGTATGTGCTGCGGGCGCGGGTGTATGCGAAGCAGGCGGGGGAGGAGAAACTCAAGGCGGCGTGGACTTTGGATGGGAAGGAGATCGGGCCGATCGAGGTGTCGGCCGATAGCGAGAAAACGGCGACGGTGGTGGAGCGGAAATTGACGCTGGAGCCGGGGGAGCATCGCTTTGGGATCACGCTGCTCAATCCATCGGCGGCCGAGCCGAAGCGGACAATTTTTGTGGAGTATATCGAGGTGATCGGGCCGGCGGATGGTCGGCCGATGAGCCAGCGGAAACTGCTGGCGGTGGATGCGAAACTTTCGCATGGGGAGCAGACGCGGCAGGTGATGATGCGCTTCGCGACCAGCGCGTTTCGCCGGCCGGCAACGAAGGAGGAAGTGGATCGACTGGCGGGGCTGGTGCAGCAGATGGAGGCGCGGGGGGAGAAATGGGAGGCGGGGATTCAACTGGCGATCCAGGCGATTTTGTCTTCGCCGAAGTTTTTGTTCCGGCTGGAGCTGGATGATCGGCCGGACTCGGCGGGGCCGCATGCGATCGATGAGTATCAACTGGCATCGCGGCTTTCCTATTTCCTCTGGAGCAGCATGCCGGATGAGGAGCTTTTCGCGCTGGCGGCGAAGAAGCAGCTCTCGGCCAACCTGGAGGCGCAGGTCGGCCGGATGCTGAAGGACCCCAAAAGCAGGGCAATGGTGGACAACTTCGCGATGCAGTGGCTGCAATTGCGGAGGCTGCGGACGGTTGCGCCGGATACGAAGCTGTTCAACTTCGAC
>JBBRTW010000383.1:0-7262 GCA_038244055.1 Tepidisphaerales bacterium
CGGCCGCCCCGGGCGCGGGGGCGCGGGGGCGCGCCGCGGCGCCCCCGGGGGCGCCCCCGTCGGGGGGGGGGCCCGGGGCCGGGGGGGGCCAGGTTATCCAACATGTCGGTTGGCATTGCGGTATGATCTTACGTCAGGAGACTCGATGATGCCGCAGTTGAGGCTGGTTTGGCCGATGATTTTGTCGATGTGCGGTGGATTGTGCGCGTTGGCGCCGGCGCTGCTGGCGGGCGATCCACCGGCCAGGCCGGCGGGGGATGACGATGTGGATTTTCTATTGAAGAAGGTGGCGACGACCGCGCCGGCGTCGAAGCCGACGACATTGCCGGCCGGGAACTCGCCGCTGACCGATACATCGGGGAACGAGGATGTGCGGCGCAAGGCGGTGATGCTGACCAGCGACGGGGAGAAATATCGCGGGCGGTTTTATACGACTTACGAGCAGCCGATCCGGGTATTCGATCCGGAGCGGAAGGAGTATCGCGATATCCCGTTCAAATTCATTAAAACCATGGAAGCGAAGATCATCTGGGAGCGCGAGGAGAAGGAGTGGCATTTCAAGGAGAGCGGGTCCGACATCAAGGAATATTCGGGCAAGACGTATCCGGCGCGGGAGTATCAGTACACGTTCACGCTGGTGAACGGGCAGACGATCACGGGTTCGGTGGCGGCGCCGATTTACATGGAGCAGCCGAAATCGTTTCATACGTTTGTCTTGCACAAGCGGGATAAGGGGGAGATCGGGCAGACGCTCAAGCAGTTGGTTTATGTGCAGCGGATGGATTTTGAGGAGGGGCAGTAGGCGATCAATCACCGGCGGCGCGGGCGGCGGCGAAGATGGGAGCCAGCGGAAGTTCCAGGCCGGGCAGGATGGCGGATTGGAACATATCGGCCGGAGCCAAAACGCGCATCTGCCAGCGATTGTTCTCGCGGGTCATCGCGGTCACGGTTTCGCGGGCGGCGTCGAAGATGAGATATTCCAAAACGCCGAAGGTCAGATATTCATCGCGTTTTTCCTCGTAATCGCGTTTCTCGGAGCCGGGGGAGACGACTTCGATGAGCAGCTCGGGAATCCAAGTGGACCAATCCGCATCATCGGCCGGGGCGGAGGTGTATACGGCGATATCCGGATGGCGCTCCGAGGAGGTGCCTTCGATGATGATCTTGCAATCCGAGCCGCCGGCGATGGTGTGGATTTGGCCGGGGTGGGCGGCGCGATAGGAGTAAAGGCGCTGCTTGATCTCGTTGACCTGCGCCAGGTGCTTGCGATTGGGAATGTTGACCACGTTGATGACGCCCCTTCCAAGCTCGTAAGAGTAACCCTCGGCAGGCTCGGCCTGATCGAAATCTTCGAGGGTCATTTTGCGGCCGTGATCGGCCGGGCCGAGGATGGTGGCGATTCGGGACATCACCGGATTATATCGGGACGGCGCGCGAATCGCATGGAAAAAGGGCCAGAGAGCGGGAGTGGAGATTCACATATGATTGCTATGTGAAATGCTCGGCCGATCACGAGAAAGGGTCGGGAGCCGGGGGCGATTCTCAGCGTAAGAGGCGTTTCTGGTGCCCGGCTCCCGACCCTGAGCGGGGATTTCCGCAGTGCAATGTATAATGGAAGTTCGATAACTCCATTTTCGGCCAACATATGCCCGATATCCTCCTTGCCACCCTCAACGCCAAGTACCCGCATGCCTCCTTCGGGCTGCGGTATCTCATGGCCAATCTGGGGCCGCTGGCTTCGCGGGCGGGGATGATGGAGTTCGATATCAATCATCGGCCGCTGGATATCGTGGAGCGGATTTTGTCGGCCGGGCCGAAGATTGTGGGGCTGGGGGTGTACATCTGGAACACGGCGCCGACGGCGCAGGTGGCGGCCGATTTGAAGCGGCTGCGGCCGGGGATTGTGCTGGTGCTGGGTGGGCCGGAGGTGTCGTATGAAACGGAGGGGCAGGAGGTGGTGGGGTATGCGGATTATGTGATCACGGGGGAGGCGGATCTGGCGTTTGCGGACTTGTGCGGGCGGATTCTGGCGGGGAGGAGGCCGCTGCAGAAGGTGATTGGGGCGGAGTTGCCGGAATTCGGAGATGGAACCACGAAGGCGCGAAGGCACGAAGAAGAGGGTTCGGGGTTCGGGGTTCAGGGTTCAGGAAAGAAGTTGGAAGTTAGAAGTGAGAAGCGAGAAGGTTCTTTGTCCGTTGTCAGTGGTCCGTTGTCAGTTGCAGCATGCGCCGACTCTTCCGCAACGGACAACGGACAACGGACCACTGACTCTTCTCGCGACTCGCAACTCGCAACTCGTAACTTACAACTGCTTCTTCCGTATCACCTTTACACCGATGAAGACATCCGCAATCGAGTGGTGTACGTCGAGGCATCGCGCGGTTGTCCGTTCAAGTGCGAGTTCTGTTTGTCATCGCTGGATGTGCCGGTGCGGAACGTGCCGATTGATGAGTTTTTAGAGGCAATGCAATCGTTGCTGGATCGGGGGCTTTTGCAGTTCAAGTTCGTGGATCGGACTTTTAATCTGAATCTGAAGATTTCGAAGGCGATCCTGGAGTTTTTTCTGGAGCGCCTGCGGCCGGGGTTGTTCCTGCATTTTGAGATGATCCCGGACCGTCTGCCCGAGGCGCTGCGGGAGCTGATCGCGCAATTCCCGGCCGGGGCGCTGCAGTTTGAGGTGGGGATTCAGACTTTTAACGATGAGGTGGCGGAGCTGATTTCGCGGCGGCAGGACAATGCCAAGGTGGAGGAGAATCTGCGCTGGCTGCGCGAGAAGACGGGGGTGCATGTGCATACGGATTTGATCGTGGGGCTGCCGGGGGAGGATGTGGAATCGTTTGGGCGGGGGTTCGATCGCTTGATCGCGCTGCGGCCGCAGGAAATTCAGGTGGGGATTTTGAAGCGGCTGCGGGGCATACCCATCGTGCGGCACGATTTGGAGTGGGGGATGGTGTACAGCCCGCACGCGCCGTACGAGGTGCTGGAGACGAAGCGGGTGGATTTCGCGATGATGCAGAGGATGCGGCGGTTCGCGCGGTATTGGGATTTGATCGGTAATAGCGGTAATTTTGTGGTGAGTCTGGCTATGTTGTGGGGCGAAAACGAAAAACTAAAAGACTTAAGGGAGGGAGGGGTGAAACATGAAGACATGAAACATAAGGAGGTGGGGGAGGGTGTTGGCGCGCGTTCGGGGGCGAGCGCGTTCTGGAGGTTTATGGAGGTGGCGGATCGGTTGTTTGAGAAGATGGGGCGGAATCATGGGATTGCGCTGCAGGATCTGGCGGAGTTTTTGTTTGGGCATCTGACGGGGGAACTGGGGCTGGCGCCGGGGCGGGTGGCGGAGGCGATCTGGGCGGATTACCAGCGGGCGGGGAGGTCGGACCGGCCAGGGTTTTTGCGGGCGTTTATTGGGGATCTGCCGATTCCGCGGAGGGGGAAAGAGGGCGGGGTGGGGATGCGGCGGCAGGCGCGGCATCGGGGGTGAATCACTGAACGGCGGGCACGTTGGGTGCCATGCTTAGACCCGCGGCCAGAGGGTCAATCTCGCGAAGACGGGTTCTTCCGCGGGGATAAGCATGTTGGCGCGGAAGACGAACGACGCGGACCGCGAACAGGACGACACACCAGCAGCGCGGCGCACGAACATGCTTATTCCCGCCGATGGACATCTGCCCGCGAAAGAAATCGACTGGCGGCGCGTCTAAGCATGGCACCATGAGCTATCGCGCTTCACATGCTTATCCCCGCCGATAAATATCTGCCCGCGAAGGAAATCGACTGGCGGCGGGTCTAAGCATGGCACCATGAGCTATCGCGCTTCACATGCTTATCCCCGCCGATGGACATCTGCCCGCGAAGGAAATCGACTGGCGGCGGGTCTAAGCATGGCACCATGAGCTATCGCGCTTCACATGCTTATCCCCGCCGATGGATATCTGTCCGCGAAGGAAATCGACTGGCGGCGGGTCTAAGCATGGCACCATGGCACCCAACGCTCAGCCAGCCCACCGATCACTTCGCTGAGATTTCGACCTTCAGCGCCTCGGTCCAGGCTTTGTGCTCATCGGTGTAGTAGAGGTAGGCGCGGCTGGCGGGGGCGGAGTAATTGCCGGGGATGGCGGCGGTGAGGCTGAGGGGGATTTCGGCTTTCTGGTTGGCGGACATCGAGCGCCAGTAAAGCACGACTTCGCGGCCGAGGACTTCGTAGGCATCGATCTTGCCGGATTTGACCAGTTCCTTGAGCTGATCGTGGCGGACTTCGAGGCCGCCGGGAATGCCGATGATGGCAATGGGCGTGGGGACCGCTTCATTGGTTTTGTTTTCGACATTCACAACGGCTTCGGTGATGCCGCCCTCGGCCAGCTTGGCATCGCGGAGCGCGGTGCGGAGGGTGAGCTTGCAGGCTTCGGAGCTGTTGGGCTTGAGCGTGTTGTAGCGGACGGCCAGGGAGAAGGGCATGGCCGCGCCGCGATCCATCTTGAGTGCGATCGTGTGCTTGCCGGGGGACATCATTTCGGAAATGTCCTGGAGCTTGATCGCGCCGGTGGTCTTCTCATCGAACGCGACCGGGGAGCCCATGGGCTTGCCATCGACCATGACCTGCACCGTGCCCGGGGCTTTCGGGCGGGCGCGGGCTTTGTCGTAGGTGACGATGGCGCGGAGGGCGAGGATGGTGGACTGGGTGGAGCCGAATCGGCCGGCCTTGCAGGTCTCGGCCAGCCACTTCATGGAATG
Organism: Tepidisphaerales bacterium; assembly: GCA_038244055.1. GTDB lineage: Bacteria > Planctomycetota > Phycisphaerae > Tepidisphaerales > Tepidisphaeraceae > DASPKW01. The sequence goes on from JBBRTW010000383.1 coordinate 4,735, forward strand.
CTCGACATTGCCGGCGAATTCGGGATAGCGGAGCCAGGCGAGGGTGGCGAGCGCGGTGGTCTCGATTTGCAGCGCTTCGCCGCCGGAGCCGATGACGGAGGTGGTTGCGCCATCGACCATTCCATCCTTGGTCTGCTTGGCGACGAGTTTGTTCATCATGGATTTGGCGGCTTCGGAATCGCCCGCAATTGCCAGGACATTCGCGCCGAGTGCGATCGCGTAGGTGTTGGAGGATTTGGCGATGTTCTCCTTGATCCAGGCGATTTCTTTGGCCATCTCTTTGGGCTGGGTGCCGCATTCGAGCAAGGACCAGGTGACGTAGCCGTTGTTGCATTCGGGGTCGGCGATCCAGGTGTGGAGGGTGTGGGTCAGGCGCTTGTAGCCGCCCTGGCCATCGCGAGCGCCGATGACGAACTCGCGGGTGCGGTCGAGCATCTTGCGATCGACATCGCGGACGGCCGACATATCCGTGAATTCGAGGAGGCCGTAGGCGGAGAGGGCATCGTGGCCGGGGTCCGCGCCGAACCATTCGAAGCCTTTGGTGGTTTTGCATTCGAAGCCGACCAGGCGCGAGTATCCTTCATCCAGCAGAGTGCGCGAGCGCTCGATGATTTTCGGATCGACGCCCTGATGGCTGGTGAAATACTGCTGGGCCATGACGAGCGGGTAGGTGGTGGAGGAGGTCTGCTCGAAGCAGCCGCAGGGGGATTGAATGAGCGCTTCGAGGGCCTGGGTCAGATTGGCCAGCGGCGTGGGATAGACGGCCAGGTCGGAAGTGACCGAGGCGGCCACCAGATCGGCGGGGATTTTGATTTCGTAGGTGAGGTTGTTGGACTCCGGGCCGAGCATGCCGCCCTTGGCGAACTCGATGGGGAAGCCGCGCGGCTTGACCTTGAGCTTGCGGGTGACTTTGTCGGTGTAGGAATTGCCGGAGCCGGCGATGGTGAGATCGAAACTGCCGGCGATGTCGTCGATGCCAATGAACTGGATGTAGCGCGAGCGGGTGTTGGCCGGCACGCCGGTCGGCTTGATCGGGCCAAAGCGGATGCCCCTGGGGCCGGTAGGCTGGGGGACGGTGGGGGCAAATTGCTCGGCGGTGCCGTTTATGAAAGTCACGGGCAGGAGAATTTCATCGCCCTGGGTGACTTCGAGGGGCATCTTCATTTCGACATAGAACGGCTGGACGGACTGAATCGTGCTGGAAGAGGAGCCCAGTGCGCCGGTGGAGGCGAAGGCATCGGTGAAGACGCGGAAGGAGGTCACGGCATCGCTGGTGGCGAACGTAACCGTCGCCAGGCCTGTCGTCGCATCCGTCTTCACGCCGGCATTCCAGTAGAGGGTCTCGGTGAAGTCGACGCGGTCGGCCGGCTTGCGGTCGGGGCGTACGGCGTGGGCGAACTCTCGGACGAGGATGAAATCGTTGCGAGGGGCCGGCTGCTGGGCCATTTGCTTGCGCAATCCGAGTGCGCCGCCGGCGGCCATGTCCTTGGCCTGGGCCTGTTCGAGTTTGTCGGCCAGGGCATTCTGCTGCATGGGGCGGAGGGCCGGCACGGGCATGGCGGCGGCGACGGCGGGCTCGGGGGCTTTGGCAATATCGGCGGCGACTTGCGGTTTTTCCGGGGCGGGCGCGGCTTCCTCGGGCTTGGCGACGGCGAAATCGTCCACTTTGGGTTTGGCCTCGGCGTTCATCGGACGGACCATGGGCGCGGGCACTGGCATTCCGCCATGTCTCACGCCCCCGCCAATACCCTGGGCTGCGCCTTCGAGCCCGAAGAAAACCACTCCGCCGCCGCTCTTGGACAATTCCAATTCAGTGACGACCCGCATCGCCAGAATTCGGCGGGCGCGGTCGCCATTGTTCGCGATAAAATCCTCCGGCCGGGCGAAGGCGAAGCGCCGCCAGCCTTGCGTGCCGAGGAGAAGGTCGACCGCCTGCGGGGCCTTGGGATTGGCGGGGTCGAGATAGACGTGGGCATCGGCCAGATCCTTCACATCGGCTTCGAGGAGGACCATGACCGGCAGGCGCGGGGATTGCTCGCGCTTCTCGATCATCTCCAGCACCGCATCATCGGTGACGGTCAGGCCGACCATGGCGGAGATGGGCTTGCCGGATTCATCGGTGGTGGTGATGTTGAGCTTGACGCCCTGGCCGGGGATGTAGGAGGCGAGGTCGGGCTTCACATCGATCTTGATCGCCCTGGCGGGGGCGCGGAAGAGGAGGCGCTCGGCCAGGGGGAGGCCTTTTTCATTCCAGACGGTGGCGACGAGAACGCCATCGGCATCGGCCGGGAGATCGAAGCTGAGTTCTTTGGTCTCGCCGACGATGGCGCGGTCGGCGGTGGCGCGGCGGGCCTGGATGTAGACCGGCACCATCTTGTTTGCGATTTCCTTTTCCTGCTTGGAGATGGTGACTTTCAGCATGCCTTCAACCGAGGCGATGAAGGAGATTTTAACGGGCTGGTTGGCGGGGGTGACATTCTCCAATGCCGCGAGGGCGACGCCGGGTTTTGCTTCGGGGAGCGGGTAAG
>JBBRTW010000384.1:0-7255 GCA_038244055.1 Tepidisphaerales bacterium
AGACCCTTCCATGCACAACGCCATTCACCCATTTCCCCCCTCGGCCATTGCTTCGCCGCTCGCGATTGCTTCGCCATTCGCCCCTCGCCATTTTCCCTTATCAACCCCCCAGAATGTCCCGGCATGTCCCAAAATGTCCCGTTTTTTCAATTCGCTTCCCGCGCCCTCACCTCTTCGGCATCGACAAAATCGATGGTCCTCATCGAGAATTATACCACCGAGATGCGATCGCGCAAACAAAAAACGGACGCGAGTCGGCAATCGAGGCAGTCGTGACGTCATACGAGAATACAGTCGTTGCCGCGCGAATTTGCCGGACTGCAATCGTTCGACCATGGAACTCCATACCATCGCCGCGATGTTCGCCGCGCGCGAATGCGAACGTTTGCCCTGAATTTCACGGGAAAAACACCCATTCGCGATGGCTCGCCGGGGTCGCCGGAAATCTTGACATTTTCATCCTTGCCTCTATCGTTCGACATCTAAACCGGCCCGGAAAATTCCGGCCGATCACTCATCAATCACAGGAGCACGAGCATGGCGATTAAAGTCGGCATTAATGGATTCGGACGCATCGGCCGGTTGGTTTTCCGGGCCGGCATCGGCAACCCGAATATCGAATTCGTCGGCCTCAACGATCTGGTGCCGCCCCCCGATCTGGCCTACCTGCTCAAGTACGATTCCACCCACGGCCGCTTCAAGGGCACCGTCGAGGCCAAGGAAGATGGGATCGTCGTCAATGGCAAGTTCGTCAAGTGCGTTCAGGTCAAAAACCCGGCCGAGCTTCCCTGGGCGGCGCTGGGCGTGTCGTACGTCGTCGAGTCGACCGGCCTGTTCACCGATCTCGAAGGCTGCACGGGCCACATCAAGGCCGGCGCTAAGCGCGTCGTGATCTCGGCTCCGACCAAGGCCAAGGATGAGGAAGTTCCCACGCTGGTCATGGGCGTGAACCACAACAAGTTCGACCCCTCCAAGCACACCGTTGTTTCCAACGCCTCCTGCACGACCAACTGCCTCGCTCCAGTCGCCAAGGTGCTCAACGACAAGTTCGGCATCGCCGAAGGCCTGATGACCACCGTTCATGCGACCACTGCGACACAGAAGACCGTCGATGGCCCTTCGAAGAAGGATTGGCGCGGCGGCCGCGGCGCTCAGCAGAACATCATCCCCTCCGGCACCGGCGCCGCCAAGGCCGTCGGCCTGGCTCTCCCCGAGCTCAAGGGCAAGCTGACCGGCATGGCCTTCCGCGTTCCAGTTCCCGATGTCTCGGTTGTCGACCTCACCGTCAAGACCACCAAGGCGACCAGCTACGATGAAATCAAGGCCGCCATGAAGGCCGCCTCCGAAGGCGAGCTCAAGGGCATCCTTGGATACACCGAGGAAGAAGTCGTTTCCAGCGACTTCATCGGTGACGCCCGCAGCTCCATTTTCGATGCCGGCGCGGGCATCGGCCTGAACGCCAACTTCTTCAAGGTCGTCTCCTGGTACGACAATGAATGGGGTTATTCGAACCGTGTGATCGACCTGATGATCCACATGGCGAAGAAGGACGGCCTGCTGTAATCGGCGGCCAAAAGCAAGATTGCAACTTCGGACGGAGCCCCTCGCGAGAGGGGCTCCGTCTTCTTGTTTGTCGGCATAATCCTTACAGGCCGCACGCGGGAGGGAATTTGTTTGACCGTCGGTGGGTTGAGTATTAGAACCCATGTGGAGAAGTTCGAGACCGGCGGTTGTTTTGGAGGGTCTGATTGTCGCTGAAATGGTTCGGCAGAATCTTCGGCGGGCGCGGCCTGCGCGGGAGGGCAGCGCCATCGGTGCGACACGCAAATGATCGCAGGGTCTTGTTTGGGGCATTGGAATCGCGCGTATTGATGGCGGGGAATGGGTTTGGGGATGTCGATGCGCTGCCGGCGCTGATTACGACGCACGATGTGCCGCCGCCGGCGGTGTCGGGCGCGTTGCACGCGCTTTCGGAGGTTCCACAGTTGTCGAGTCGGCCGGGTGCGCCGGCGCGGGTGTACCTGGAGTTCCGGGGAGTCGATCCCATGCTGTGGGGGCACGCCAATGTGCCCGCCACGCCGGCTTACGATGTGGATAGTGATGCCGCGACATTCTCCGATACCGAGATGCGGAATATTTATGAGGTCTGGGGGCGGGTGGCGGAGAAGTATTCACCGTTCAACGTCGATGTGACGACGGTCGACCCGGGGACTTACAATTGGGGGCAGACGGTGCGCGTGGTGATCGGGGGCAACAGCACCTGGGCGGGCGGCGTGTACGGGGGATACGGGTATGTGAATGGATTCACCGGGCCGGATCCGAATACCGTGTTCGTGTTTCCGAAAAACCTGGGCGGGGGATTGCCCAAGTATGTCGCCGAGGCCGCGGCGCACGAGGCGGGGCACGCCTTCGGTTTGCAGCATCAGGCGGCTTATTCGGCGACCGGAGCGCAGATCACCGAATATAATCGCGGGACCGATGCAACCGCGCCGATCATGGGGTTCAGCTATTACGCTCAGCGAGGACTGTGGTGGGATGGGCCGACACAGCAGGGGACTGCTTACGAGCAGAATGATCTGAACATCATTAATTCCGTTCTGAACGGGTTTCATTATGCGCCCGATGATTACGTCGGTGTGGCGGAGTTAACGGCGGGGGTGGATGGCGTGGCGACCAAGGCGGGCGTGATCGAGCAGATGGCGGATTCGGACACGTTCCACTTCCACTCCGATGGCGGGCTGGTGCAGTTGACGGCCAATGTCGCGGACTACGGGGCGATGCTGGATTTGTCGCTGAAACTGACCGATGCACAGGGCGCGGAATTGGCGTTTGCGGATACGGCGTCGCTGGGCGAATCGGTGTCGGCGATGGTGCCGGCGGGGGATTATTTTCTGACGGTCGCCAGCCATGGGGGGTATGGGGATATCGGACAGTATTCGATCACGGGGACTTTGGTGCCCGAGCCGGGATCGGCCGCGGTGCTTTTGATGGGGGTGGCGTGGGTGTTGCAGAAGAGGCCTGCGATAGCGCGAAAAAGACACGGCCAAGCGATAGCCCCTCGCAATTGCGAGCGCGATTAGGCGCTTGGCCGTGGCACCCAGAGGATTGTCGCGGCACCCAGAGTATTGTCGTGGCACCCAGAGTATTGGCGGCGGCACAGTAAATCGCGAGCGGCGACTGACTACTTCAACTCAGAGAACGAGCCGACGGCGGGCAATTCGCCGACCAGTGGCTTGACGTATTCCTTGAAGGCATCGGTGATGTCGTTGCCGTCTTTATAGTATGAGGGGTCCAGGTGCTTGGTCTCGCGGGCGACGGTGGCCAAAGGCGTCAGGTGGATTTCGATCTTGTATGGGCTGTTGCTGACCCGCTTCATGGCCACCGAGCCTTCGGTGTTCTTTGGGTCGGCGCTGTACTTGGCGGCCATCTGGCCGACCAGCCGGCCTTCGCGGGCATCGACTTCGCTCACGAAGGGGAACGAGCGCTGGAGATAGCCGAAGGTATCCGCGCGAACGCGGAGCTTCTTGCCGGTGGGTGAAGACAGGCCTTTCTTGATCTGCTCGGCCAGGAAATCACCCAGCGCGCCGGTGCCGGAAAGCTGCACGTTGCCGTGGGCATCTTTTTCGATTTCCTCGGCCATTTTTTCGGCCCATGATTTTCCATCGGGGGCGCTGATGCCTTCGGAAACGGCGATCAGGCAGCGGCCGAGTTTGCTGTAAACGCGGTCCACATCGGCGAGGAATTTCTCCATCGTCAGGGGCGACTCGGGAACGTAGATGAGGTGCGGCCCATCATTGTCGTACTTGCGGGCAAGGACCGAGGCGGCCGTCAGGAAACCCGCATGGCGGCCCATGACCACATCGACCTTGATCCCGGGAAGGCTCTTGTTGTCGTAGTCATCACCCTGCATGGCCATGGCGACAAACCGCGCGGCCGATCCGAAGCCGGGGGTGTGGTCGTGAACTCGGAGATCGTTGTCGATGGTCTTGGGGACGTGGAAGACGTTCAACGGATGGCCGGCCGATTTGGCCATCTCGTGGACGATGCGGGCGGTGTCGGCCGAGTCGTTGCCGCCGATGTAGAAGAAATAGCGGACGTTGTTCCTGGCGAAGGACTTGAAAATCTTCTCGCAGTAGGCGTGATCGGGCTTATCGCGGGTGGAGCCCAGGGCGGCGCTGGGGGTGTAGGCGATGCGCTCGAGGAGCTCGGCCGGCGCATTTTTGAGATCGATGAAGTCCTCATTGATGATCCCGCGCACGCCGTGGCGCGCGCCGAGGAGGCGGTCGATGTGGGAGGATTTCTGAACTTCCTGGATGACGCCGACGAGGGACTGGTTGATGACCATCGTCGGGCCGCCGGACTGACCGATTATTGCATTGCCATTAGCCATAGTTGTTGCGCGTTGGGGGTTGAGAAGGTCGATGCGGAAAACATCGCCGCCACGTCGCGGCGAGGTGTGGGACTATAAGCGATGCCGCGAAAAATTTCATCGAATGGGCCGGGCATTTTCCCGCGGCCAGGCGTAATCTTGCACATGGATGGTGCGGCAGGGCGATCGATGCTTTGACAGCGACTGGCCCGGCCCTGATACTCGAATCGCGTAGGTATCGAGACTGATTTCGAGAAATCCTTTTGATTCAAGGAGGATTCGTGGCCAATTCACCGGTTCAGCCGGGTTCGTCCGGCTCGTCATTGCCCGCCCATTCGCCGCCGCCGATTTCGGGGCCGTTTTCGCATACGCAGTACACGGTCAGGCGGAAGGTATTCAAGTTTCTGGGCGGCGCGTTCCACATCTACGATGCGGTCGGGCAGGTGATCGGCTACTCCAAGCTGAAGGCGTTCAAGCTTCGCGAAGACATCCGCCTTTACACGGATGACTCGATGAGCCGGGAACTGCTGGTCATCCAGGCCCGGCAGATCATCGATTTCGGCGCTTCTTATGATGTGTTCGATCCGCAGCAGCAGGTGAAGGTCGGGGCGCTGCGGCGGCGCGGCTGGAAATCGATCTTCAAGGATGAATGGCTGATCCTGGATGCCTTCGACCGCGAGATCGGCAAAATCCAGGAGGAGAGCACGTTCAAAGCGCTGGTGCGTCGATTCGTGGAGGCCGCATCGCTGCTGATGCCCCAGAAGTACAGCGTGAGCGTGGGCGGGTTTGAGGTCGCGACGTTCAAGCAGAATTTCAATCCATTCGTTTACAAACTGAAGGTGGATCTGACGCCGGATATTCACGGGCAACTGGACCGTCGCCTGGCGGTTGCGGCGGGTCTGCTCATGGCGGCGATTGAAGGCAAGCAGAACTGATCGCGCGCCGCCAGCTTGGCTTATTGAAAGATCTCCCCGAAAAACTCCTTCATCGCCGCCCAGCTTCGCTTGTCCGCCTGCTCGTTGTACGCCTGACCTTTTGAGGGATCATTCCCCGCCAGCGGGTTGGTGAAGGTATGCACCGCGCCGCCGTAGACATTGACTTCGTAATTCACCTTGGCCTTTTTCATCTCCTCGATGAACCCGGCCACTTCCTCGGGCTTGACGAAGGGATCATCCGCGCCCGTGCAGACCAGCACCTTGCCTTTGATGTTCTTCGCATCATCGGGTGTCGGCGTGGATAGCCCCGCGTGGAACCCGACCACCCCAAGAACGTCCGCGCCGCTCCGCGCCAGTTCCAGGGAGACCGTTCCGCCGAAGCAGTAGCCGATGGCCGCGATTCGTTTCGGATCGACCTCCTTGCGGGCCTTGAGCACTGTTAACGCCGCATTAATCCGCTCGCGCATGGTTTTGCGGTCGGCCTTGAGCCCGCCGGCAAGTTTTGCGGCCTCATCCATCGTCTTGGCCAGCACCCCTTTGCCGTACATATCCACGGCGAAGGCGACGTACCCCATCTGCGCCAATTGCTCGGCCCGCTTTTTCGCGTAATCGTTCAAACCCCACCACTCGTGGCAGACCAGAATCGCCCGACGAGGGGTGGCGTCGGCATCGTCGAAATACAGCACGCCCTCCATTTCCGTATCGCCCGCTTTATAGGCGACTTGCTCCGAATGCACCCCGGCCCGCGCCATGGAAGGCAGTACCGTCAGGATCAGGCCGCAAATAAACAGGGGTTTCATGGATGCTCCTTCCGGAAAGAAAAAATGGATATTTCGGTGGATTTTCCGCTTTCCCGAACGAATCAGACCGTGCAATCGTTAAAGCTGATACAGGAATACACTTTATCCCGTTCCGGCCTCAACTGTTAGCACCAAATTTGCGGGCCGAAGGTCGAAATGATCCGAAGGAAGTCTTAATTGCCGGCCTAAAATCTTCCCAATGGTGGCCATCAACGTGAAGTGTATTGGATGTTCTGTTCGGAACGGAGTCTGAAGTTTGAGTTGTTCTGCCATGACCGCCGCCCTATCGCCCATCGCGCCGTCTTTGCCTGAAGCTGCCTCAGTCAGCTCGCGGGCAAGCCGCGCCACCTCCCACCGCAAATCCGAATCGCATCGGGATTACCGCCTCGATTTCTGGCGCGGGCTCTGCCTGGTGGATATGGTGCTGGTGCACCTGGTTTATGAGGGCGTGAAAATGGGCGGGTTTCTGACGGTCGTCCTTGGCGAGTACGCGCGCTTCGCGGCCGGGGGATTCATCTTTCTCGCGGGGCTGGGCGTCTCGTACATCTTTTTGAAGAAAGCCCAGGACCCCCTCAAACGGGTTCCCGCCTATTACGCACTCTGGCGGCGATCGCTCTACCTTCTCTGCGTTCACTACGCGGCCTCGCTCAGCTTCGTGATGATCTACCCGCTGCGCGATTTCGCGGGCAACTACCCCAAGCCGCTGGCCTTCGTGCGCGATGTGCTGCTGTTCAAGGAGGGGTGCGACCTGCTGATCTTCTACGTCATCATGGTTGCCCTTTCACCCGCCATGCTGGAACTGGTGCGGCGCGGATATGGGTGGGCGCTGGCGATCTTGAGTGTCGCGATTTTCACGTTTGGACAGTGGCATCCTTACACGTTGTCGCTGCCGATCCAGACGGGGTTCATGGTTGTGCTCTGGCAGATGATCTTCATCGCCGGATTGCTCGCGGGGGCTTTGCTTCCGAAATACGACGCTCTGAAAATCCGCACGAAGGTTTACCTCGCGGCGGGAGCTTGGGCTCTGGTGGGACTCGTCGCGCTCTGTGCTTATGGGCCGCTTGCCTTGGCCGCGTACAACCTGAATATTTTCTTCGTGAAGGCACCCCTCTCCACCGGCGAGGCCATCCGCTATCTCGCCTTAATCCTTG
>JBBRTW010000385.1:0-7248 GCA_038244055.1 Tepidisphaerales bacterium
CCGGCAATCCACGCAATTCCGAAGGCGACTTCATCGTCCTCAAAGACGGCCGCATCCTGTTTATTTACACCCATTTCTCCGGCGGCACCGGCGATGATGCGGCAGCCAATTTGTGCAGCCGCGGTTCGGCCAATGGCGGCCGAACCTGGAGCGACCGCGATGAGGCGGTCATCGCCCGGCCGGAGGGTGTGCAGAACATCATGTCGGTTTCACTGCTCCGACTGGCGAATGGAAAGATCGCCCTGTTCTATCTGGTCAAGAAATCCAAACAGGATTGCCGGGCGGTCATGCGGATTTCCGCGGATGAGGCCAAGACCTGGAGCGAACCCGTCAACTGCATGCCGGAGGAAGGATACTTCGTGGTCAACAACGGGCGGGCCGTGCAATTGCAGAACGGCCGCATCCTCCTCCCGGCGGCCAGACATGATTGGGCCGACGACAAGCCTGGCGCACACCGGGGCACCGCCACGTGCTTCTTCAGCGACGATGGTGGAAAGACATGGCATCGCAGCAAAACCGTTCTTGATGCCCCCACCAGGAGCAAATCCGGATTGCAGGAGCCCGCGGTGGTCGAACTGAAGGGCGGGCGGACGATGATGCTCTGCCGCACCGATCTGGGTTGCCAGTATCAATCCTTCTCCGAAGATGGCGGCAACACCTGGTCAGACGCGGCCGCCAGCGATCTGATTTCGCCTCTTTCTCCGGCATCGATCAAGCGCATTCCCGGCACCGATGACCTGTTGCTGGTTTGGAACGATCATGTGGGCATCGATCCAGCGCTTCGCAGCAAGCGCACGCCACTGACGGTGGCGCTTTCGAAAGATGAGGGCAAGAGCTGGGTGAATCGGAAAACGCTTTACGATGATCCAAAGGGCTGGTACTGCTACACGGCCATCGCCTTCGCGGGCGACCGCATCCTGCTGGGTCACTGCGCCGGTCAGCAGACTAGGGACTCCTCCGGCCTGGCGACGACGGTTATCACCAGTTTCGACATACGCCTTATTTCCAAGCGCTGATCCACCCCGGATTAATGCAAGTCGAGTCGATGACGCCGGTTGGCAACCCATTGCGAAGTATACCGAATGCCGCGGCCTCCTAGCACCAAATGGACTCCTATTGGCATTGATCGGCCCGCTTGGGTATCCTTTGGGCGCACGGGGAGGCCCCGCTTTTCACCGACAGTGAAGAGGCCAAGAAGATTCTCGCGGCCGACCCGTGGGTCAGCGCCCTGATCGTCCAGCGCAGCCGCGCCTTCGTCAAAGCCAAGCAGGAGAAAGCCGGCATCCCCGTTACCGCATTCCCCCCGCGCCAGCCCCCGCGGCGGGCGGAGTATTCGCTTCGAAAGGTCTACGGACGTCTGCTGGAGATTCTCGAACTGGCATTTGCCAAGGGCACGCCGCTGTTCACCCCGCCGATGTACTACCCCCTGTACTATTACAAGGGCTCCAGTAAGGATATCGACGCGGGCGATAAAAATCGCCAGGAGGCCGTCGTCGCCCTCATCCGCACCGGCTTTCTCAAGCGCTTCGAAAGCTCGGTCGAGGCGTTCCGCGGCTCGTGCGAGCGCCTGCTGGTCAAGCTCCTGGGGTGGGCCACCGCCAATGTCCAGACCGATGAAGAGCGGCAGAACCTGGCCGACTGGCGCGAGACCCACATCAAGCTGGTCGAGGCGATCAAGGCCCATCAGCCCGATCTTTTCGCGGTGGGCGATGGGGATGAGGATGAGGGAGATGACGATGTCGCCGAAGATGAATTCATGCAGAGCTTCGAGAAGCTCAAGCGTGAGGAATATGACGTCGCCTGCATGCTCACCGAGACTTTCGAAGACCTGGACCAGCTCGTCGAATTCTTCGCCGAGCTCGACAAGTTCGACCACCGCAACGATGACAAGCTCAAAAAACTGCTCAAGCTCCTCAAAGAGGACCCCGCCCTCTCCACCGGCAAGGTGCTGATCTTCACCGAGTTCGCCGATACCGCCGACTACCTGCTGGAGCGCCTGACCGCGGCCAAAATCACCGGCGTTGAGCGGATCGACAGCCGCACTTCCGGCCGCAATCGCCTGGCCGTCATCCGCCGCTTCAGCCCCTACTACAACAACTCCACGTCGCCCAAACTGGAAGAGGCCGGCGAAACCGAGATCCGCGTTTTGATCTCCACCGATGTGCTCTCCGAAGGCCTCAACCTCCAGGATGCCGCCCGCCTGATCAACTATGACCTGCACTGGAACCCCGTCCGCCTGATGCAGCGCATCGGCCGCGTCGATCGCCGCCGCAACCCGGAAATCGAAAAAGCCCTGGCCGCCGATCACCCCGACCAGATCGAAACCCGCAAGAGCATCATCTTCCATAACTTTCTCCCCCCGGCCGAGCTCAACGAGCTTCTCTCGCTCTACAACAAGGTCACCCGCAAAACCCTGCGCATCAGCAAGGCCCTGGGCATCGAAGGGAAAAAGCTGCTCCAGGAGGATGATGACTACCAGGACCTCCAGCACTTCAACGAGAGCTACGAGGGGAAAAAGAGCGCCATGGTGCTGCTGGAGCTCGAGTGCGATGACCTGTTCAAGGCCGACCCGGACCTCAAGGAGCGGCTGGGCAACATGCCCCTGCGCCTCTTCTCGGGCAAGGTTCACCCGACCCTCGGCACGCGGGCCGTCTTCTTCTGCTACCGGCTGCCCGCGCTCAAGGAAGGCGAGTGGACCACCCCCGGCGGCCCCTGCCGCTGGATCCTGATGGACCTGGCCGGCGGCGCGATGCTCGATGAGCCGACCCAGATCGCCCAATTCATCCGCTGCATCCCGCTGACGCCCCGTGTCACCGTCATCGATCCGCCCTCCCTGGCCGACCTGCGCAAGACGGTTGAATCGCACATCAAGAATACCTATTTGAAAAGCCTGCAAGCGCCGCTGGATGCCCGGCCGGTGCTGCTGGCGTGGATGGAATTGAACTAACCTGAAAGGGGCCCAGCCATGGGGCATCTTCATCCTCGAATTCAAGAACCCCGACGCCTTCACCGCCGAACGCGGCATGACCGGCACGCTCCGCAAAGTCCTCCGCGGCCTGGTCCCCTCCCGCCGCAAGGAGTCCGGCCTCTCAAGCTGGAAACGCGAGCATCTTCTCTTCATCTGCACCCATCAATACGAGCATTACCGCATCGCCTACCTCAAGGCCCCGCCCGAGGATGCCAGGACCAAGACCGCCCCGCTGGCCGCGTTTGGTTGGGGGCCGGATATCCCGGCCCGGACGGCCTGCGAGTTCAATCTGCCGGCGCTGGAATGGCCGGAGGATGCGGGCAAGGCGGCGGATTGGGTGGAGAAGTGGGCCTCCGGCTTCGACGTAGAAAAGGTCACCAAGCGCTTCTACCAGGATTACGCAGCCGAATTTGAAAAGCTCCGCAAAGCCGTCCAAGGAATCAGCGGCGAAGATCAGAAAATGTTCACGCAGACGCTGATGAATCGGTTGATGTTCCTGCGCTTCATCGAACGCAAAGGGTGGCTCCAGCCGCCGAGCGATGCTTCCAACGAATATCTCGGCCGCTTGTTCGCCCGGGGCGGCTATCGCGGCAAATCCTTCTATGCCGGCCGGCTCAAGAAACTCTTCTTCGAAGGCCTCGCCGTGGAAGGCAAGCAGGAATCCGAGGCCATCGGCAAGGTCCCTTTCCTCAATGGCGGCCTCTTCGAGCAGAACGCGCTGGATGAGAAGGTTGACGATATCGCCGATGAAGCCTTCGCACCGATCCTTGGCGAAACCGGTCTTTTCTATCGCTACAACTTCACGGTTCAGGAATCCACGCCGCTCAATATTGAAGTCGCCGTCGATCCGGAAATGCTCGGCAAGGTCTTCGAGGAACTGGTCACCGGCCGCCACGAATCCGGCAGCTATTACACGCCCCGGCCGGTCGTCAGCTTCATGTGCCGCGAGGCGCTCAAGGGGTATCTGGCCGGCCGATCCGAGCTGGATGAAGAGAAAATCGCCGCCTTCGTGGACCGGCATGAAACGCCCTTCGGCATCGAGCAGGCCAAGGCCGTCGCCAAGGCGCTGGACGAAGTCCGGGCCGTCGATCCCGCCTGCGGCTCGGGCGCGTATCTTCTCGGCCTGCTCCATGAGATCGTCGATCTCTACCAACTTCTCTATAGCGATAAGCTCAGGAAGGATGACCGCGAGCTTCACCAGATCAAGTTGAACATCATCGAGCGCAGCCTCTACGGCGTCGATAAGGACCCCTTCGCGACCAATGTCGCGATGCTGCGCCTCTGGCTCAGCCTGTCCGTCGATTCGCAGACACCGCAATCGCTTCCGAATCTCGATTTCAAGATCGAAACCGGCGACAGCGTCACCGGCCCGGACCCACAGCAGTTCAGCGTGCTGCATTTGCAGGAGCGCGCCCTGCAACTGGCGATCATCAAGGGTAAATACATGATCGCCCGCGGCGATTGGAAGAAATCGCTGCGCCGGCTGATCGAAAAGGAACAGAAGGAAATCGCCTTCGAGCTGCAAAGCCTCTGCCCCGGCGCGATCGATTGGCGGGTGCAGTTCTGCGAGGTCTTTTTCTCCGACCGCAGCGGGTTCGACATCGTTCTCGCCAACCCGCCCTATGTGCGGCAGGAAATCATCAGCGCGCAGAAGGGCGCGCTGAAAAAGGTCTATCCCGAAGTCTACAGCGGCACCGCCGATCTGTGCTGTTACTTCTACGCCTGCGCCGTGCAGATATTGAGGCCCGGCGGCTGACTCGCCTTCATTTTGTCCAACAAGTGGATGCGCTCCGATTACGGCGAGACTCTCCGGCGCTTTCTCCACCGCCATGCCCGGCCCGTGGTCATCGTCGATTTCGGGCACAGTCCGGTCTTCCCCGCCGCCGACACGTTCCCTTGCTTGCCGGTCATGGTGCGGCGGGACGGCGTGCTCGCCCCGACCGAGTACGCGCCCGACGAACAGACCTTTTCGGTCTGCCTGCTCCCGCGCGACGATTACAGCCCGGACATGAACCTCGGGCGCTACGTCGCCGAACACCGACACGAGGTTCCTGTCGCACTGCTCAAGGACGAACTGTGGCTTCTTGAAGGGCCGCGCGTACACCGATTACTCGAACGCCTGAGAAGCACCGGCGTTTTGCTGAAAGAGTTCTGCGAATCGGCACCGCTCTACGGCGTGAAGAGCGGTCTCAACGAAGCCTTCTACATCGACGACCAGACCCGCGCCCAACTGATCGCGGCCGACCCCCGGTCGGCAGAGTTGATCAAGCCGCTCCTGCGCGGCCGCGACATCGACCGGTGGCGCCCCGCCGCGGGCGACAGCCACATCCTCTTCGTCCGGCGGGGGACCGACATCGATGCCTATCCGGCCGTCAAGCGGCACCTCGCCCGCTACCGGCCAGCGCTGGAGAAGCGCGCCGGGCCGCAGGCGTGGCACGAGTTGCAGGCGAGTCCCAGCGACGCGTTCGTGGAGGTCATGTTCCGCCCCAAGTTGGTCTATCAGGAGATTCAGTACCACAGTTGGTTCGCGCTCGACACCGCCGGGGCGTGCATCAACAACAAGGTTTTCATGCTCCCCACCGACGACCTCGCGTTACTCGGCGTGCTCTGCTCACCGGTGATGTGGTGGCTGTTCACGCGGACGCTCCCCCACATGAAAGACGAGGCGCTCTGCCCGGCGGGGTTCATCATGGAGAACCTCCGCGTCTCGACCGGCACTCCCGCCCAGGCGGAGCAGATGCGGAAGCTCGTGGGGTCGCTAATCGAGTTGACGCGGGAGCGGCACGTGTGGGACGCGCAGTTCGCGGGCGAGGCGTGCGCGGCGGCCGGGGTCGACGGGGCCGACGCGCGGACGATCGACTGGCTGGCCGAGCCGCCGCCCGTTTTTGTCAGGCGCCTGGCGGCCCTGTCGGAGGGCGGGCGGAAGCCGGCCGATCTGCTCCCGGCCATCATTCGGTCCTACGAGCGCGGGCGGGCGCGGCGGATCGACCTGCTCACCCGCCAACTGGAGTTGGAGCAGGCGCTGGCGACGGGGGTGGAGGATGTCTACGGTCTGTCGGCCGAGGAGCGGGCGCTCCTGCGCGAGACGCGCCCCGTCCGCGACCCGCTGGACGTGCTGGGTGCCAAGCTCGGGAAGCTGACAGGGGCGGGGGCAGGGTAAAGCGTCGGCTGCGAGGCGTGGGGCGGTGAAGTGAATCGGCGAGATCGACGAGCGCGTGGCGGGGCTGTATGGACTTTAACCGGAGAAGCAAATGAAGCGTGAAAACATCAATCAATTGTGCGGCGACTTCGAGCGCCTGATTCAAGTCGAGCAGGAGACCGGCGTCGAATTCTGGATGGCGCGGGCGCTGCAAGGCGTGCTGGGGTATGACCGCTGGGAAAACTTCGCCAAGGTCATCGACAAGGCGGCAATAGCCTGCAAAACCGCCGGTTTTGACGCCGCAGACCATTTTCTTGAAGCCACGAAAATGGTCGACCTGGGGTCGAGGGCAAAAAGGGATGTCGCCGACTACATGCTGACCCGCTACGCCTGCTACCTTATCGCCCAGAATGGCGATCCCTCGAAGGAGCCGATCGCCTTCGCCCAGACCTATTTCGCCATCCAGACCCGCCGGGCCGAGCTGATTGAGAAGCGCCTGGCGGACGTGGAACGTGTGCAGGCCCGGAAGAAGTTGACGGTTTCGGAGAAGGAGCTTTCGGGGTTGATCTTTGAGCGCACCCAAAATGAGCGCAGTTTCGCAGTCATCCGCAGCAAGGGAGATCAGGCTTTATTCGGCGGCCAATCAACGCAACAGATGAAAGCGCGAATGAGCGTTCCGGATAACCGCCCAACTACGACGCAGTTCCAGGTGTGAACGAAGCCCGCAGGGTTGTACTGGTGGCGTGGCCACTTACTGACAAT
The DNA here is from genome assembly GCA_038244055.1 of Tepidisphaerales bacterium. Lineage (GTDB taxonomy): Bacteria > Planctomycetota > Phycisphaerae > Tepidisphaerales > Tepidisphaeraceae > DASPKW01. Next base: position 6,870 of record JBBRTW010000385.1, read on the forward strand.
GGCGACCTGCACGGCGTGCTGCGGATCACCGGGATGGAGGATTGGGAAGGGGGCACACATCCTTATGAGTTTCTGGCCAACTGGCCGGATGGTTAGCTGTCGCAGAAGAACTCCAGCGGATGGCCCAACGCTTCGGCCGGGTGAATCGCTTTGGCTTGCACACCGATACGGAGATTCACATCGTCCATCCCAAGAGGGACGATTTCGATGTGGAAGTACCCGATCCGCAGCGCAAAAGGACACTTGAGTTGCTTGAGCGGCTCAACGGCGACGCCAGCCCCGACGCGCTTTTGAAACTTCCTGCGGATGACCGCGCCGCCGCCTTCGCGCCCGCGCCGATTATCTTGCCGACCACCGATATTCTTTTCGACGCCTGGAG
>JBBRTW010000386.1:0-7237 GCA_038244055.1 Tepidisphaerales bacterium
CGTTGATCGCCACCCGACCCCCTTCGTAGGCGCGGATGGCGTAGAGCATGCGCTTGCCCGAAGCGCACGCCAGCAGCGGACCGGTTCCTGGGACATTCGGGCCGCTCGACAGGGCCGCCCCCAGGCGCTTCCACGCTCCATTTTCCAGGAAAATCGCGGCCTCGCCCTGGAGATGAGCCAGGCCCACGGCTCGCGAGTAGATCGCCCCCAGGTCGCGCCAGTCGCCGCCGGGGATGGCCTGGGCGCGGATAACCGTGCGGACTTCGGGCTTGTTCGGCTCGGTGTAGGTGGGATCGTTGAACGGCTCGACCGAGGCGATCCAGAAACGATCGGAGGTTCCATCGGCGAAGAGATCGACTTTGCGGGCGGGCGCGGGCGCTGGCGGTTTAGTGGCGGCGGGCTGGGTTTGAGACTGGGTGGCGGGCGGAGCCTCCGCGCCGGAGAGAGTGAGCGCTGCAGCGCCCAGAAGGGTGGCGAGAAGTGTGTTGAGCGAGAGGCGGTAAATGCGCATGTTGGTTGGCCCACCCGAAGTCTAACGGATTTCGATTCGTTTCTCGACACCGGGGTCTTCGGGAAGAACGAATGTGGAGTCGTTGGGGAATGTCGTCGGCCCTTTTTTGTTCTTTTCCTTAACCGTGGTGAGGTGGAAGGAGAGCTGGCTCTTGTTGGCCGGGAAGAACAGGTCGTAGCGCGTGGCCATCTGGGCATCCATCCCTTCGATCGCCTTATGCTCGGTCAGGTAGGCGCGGAGGACGATTCGCCCATCTTCATCAAAAAGCAGGATCAGCCGAGGCTTCTTCGTTTCCACATCGTACCAGACCTCTTTGACGGCCGCCCATCGCGCGGGTTTGGCAACCGGCATGCTCCAGACCATCATGTACGCCCGGGCATCGCGGTTGAAGCGCATCATGGGAACCGGGGCTCTCATGAAATCGGTGTCGATCTCATGAACGCCCAGCACCTCCACCAGCAGGTCGGGGCGGATGGGTATCTGGGCCATGCTCGTGGAACTGATGGCCGCATCGCGCCGGCCCCACCACTGGGCGCTGACTTCCTTGGGATATCCCGTGAACCAGAAGAACTGCTCGTTGCTTCCCACTTCGAAGAAATCGATCACCCCGCCGGCTTTCAAGAGCAGATCGCCGGGCTTGCGAAACTGCAGACTCCCCGAGCCGGAGAAGGAATGGGAATGTCCCTTGTCATCGTAGATGAGCGCTTCGAAATCGTGGCGGGCCCAGATCGTGTGGATTTTGGCGTTGTTCGCGTTGATCTCCCGCACGACATCGAGCATGGGGAGCGTCGGCCCGGTCCAGGGTGGCAACGCCTGCTGGCGGGGCGGGCAGCCCGTCAGGACCATCAGGCCGATCAGGGCGGGAAAGAGAATGCGAAGGAGAGATTTCATATCGGTGCTTGGATGGGTTGCGGGCATTTTAGTTGAGGAAGGGGTGGATCGCAGCCTGAAGTCCAAATCGGCAGCAACGCGGGCGTTGCGTTTCTTCTTCTCGCTTCTCACTTCTCGCTTCTAACTTCTACTCCCCTCACAGTTCCTCATTGAGAATCTCACCGAGCTGCGTGCTGACATCCTGAATCTGCTGCTCATTAAGCTTCGGATTGACCAAATCCATCAACTCCTCCTTGCCGCGAAAGCGCACGGTCCAGATTTCCGCGCCTTCCTCCACCCGGCTGCGCTCGTAAACGATCAGGCGCTTGCGCATCAGGATCAGGCCCAGGACGAAACGGAAGCTGAGCTTGGGGGCTTCGGTGGCATGGGCCAGGCGCTCGAAGAGATCGCAGAGGACCTGGTCATCCACGAAGATTTTCTTCTTCTGTTCCACGCGCGGCATGGTGGTGCGCCAGTACCCGATCAGGTCCGCCCGCTCGAAAGAGGGCCAGCAGGGAACGCAGAGATCCAGGCGCTCGAAACCGATATCCGTCTCGCGCAGGGCGGCCATCAGCGGTTGCCCGGGTTCGATCGCCGAATTGCAGACAATACACTGGCCGCGGGCGCGGGCGACCTCGTAGGGGGAAGTCGATGTGCTGGTCGGTTTGGTCGGCGCGGATTCGGCCATTGGAACCTCCGTGTGTGGCTGGGATTCTCCTGTCGATAGGATTAACCGGGGAGGGAGAGTTTGTCACGGGTGGGGGGTTGAATGGCGAATTCCGAATTCAGAATGACGAATCAAGAAAACAATGACGAATGACGAAACGGGGTATTCGCCATTCGGAATTTGTCATTTCCACTCCTTGATTCGCCATTCTCCATTCGTCATTCTGAATTGCACCCTCTTGATTGGCCACTTTATTTGATCCAGTCCAAAACCTGCTTATCGACCAGCAGCTTCTCCTTGAGCGCGGCGTAGTCTACTTTCTGCACCGCTTTCTCCCCCTCGATCGCCAGCACCGCCGCCGTCCCAGCGCTTTGGCCGAGGATCATGAACACAGGCTCCATCCGGATCGAGCCGTAGGACATATGCGTGGAAGAAAGACAAACGGGCACAAGCAGATTCTCGCACTCGGCGGGCCTGGGCGTGATCGAGCGGTAGGCCACCGGATACGGCTTGGGGCAGGGGACTTCGACATTGCCTTCGTTCTTGACCACCGGCTTTCCCTTGGACTCGATGACAATCCGCTGGCAGTGGTGGGAATCCATGCCGTAGCTCGCCAGGCCGATGGAATCCTCGGCGACAATTTTCGAGCGGCAGTTGTGCTCGGTCATGACATAGCCGGAAACCATCCGCCGGGCTTCGCGCACATAGAGCTGGTGGGGCCAGTGGCCGGTGGTGACGAACTGATCGCCCGCCAGGCCAAACTTCCCGACCTTTTCCCGCAGCACCTCGGGAACGGCAGGATCATTGGCCATGAAGTACATCAGGCCCTGCTGATAGGAGACGTGATCCGCAAAAACCTTATCGCGAAGTTCGTAGAGATCGTGGAGGGAGATGTTGGAGGGTTGGGTGGGCTTGGAGACCTCGGAAGTTGCGCCGGGCTCATACTGGCCATCGGACCACTTGTAGTTGCCGCCAATGAGATCGGTCGAGAAACCGCCGGCGTTGTTGCAGTCGCCATTCTGTAGCTGGAACGGCCCATCGGCATAGGAGAAGGACCATTTGAGTTCGGGCTTCTTGAGGAGATAGCGGAGCAGCAGCGCGTAGTGGGAGGGCTCGTAGTTGACCGGTTTGGGGAAGGGGACTTTGTCGGCCTTGTTGGAGAGGTACATGCGGAAGTTGTAGGCCTGGATTTTGCGATCGCCCTGCCCGGCCGTGCCCGGATTCTTCTCGTCGGAGATGCCCCACAAAAGTCCCGAGGCGGGATCGCCTTCTTTGACGTACGGATCGACATCGTAATTGAAATTGTGCCCCTTCATGAAGCGGACGCCATTGATGGTTTCCTCATAGGTGGCCGCCGACTCCCGGCCGACATGGTAGGAGACCCCGGCGGTGGCCAGTAAATCCCCTTCGTAAGTGGAGTCGACGAACATTTTGGCCGTGACGGTATTGCCATTCTCAAAGTTCAGTTGGGTGATCCGCGCTCCGGTCTTTTCGATGCCCGATAAACGATGATCGAAGTAAATGGTGACATGGGCCGCCTTCAACATTGTCAGAAAAAGGGTCTCCGCCTCGGCCGGCTTGAACCCCGCGATCTTGCCGGCCTTGCCGTAAAACTCCTTGGCGATCCCGCCAATCGATTCGGCCTTGCCGATATCGGTGGCCGACAGCCCGCCCGAAGTCAGCCCGCCGACGAACTTGTTGAACGAGAAGAGCGCGGCTTTCTTCCCCATCCGGCTGGCCTGGATCGCGGCCGTCACACCGGCGGGCGTGCCGCCGTAGACCGCGACATCCACCTGGATTTTCTCGGCGGGATTGGCCCTGGGCACCGGGTAGTAATAACGCGGCGCGGCATCCTGGGCGAAAGCGGCCGTGGAAAGCGAGGCGGCGAGGAGGGAGATGAGAATTTTCATGAGTTAATCTCGAAGAAGAACGAATGGTTCGCAGTGCCACGGCGCCCAGAACGGGCGCGGCACCCAATAACGTGCAATTGATTCGCTAAATCTTACCCGTTAGCTCCGCCGATGTCCGGTCAAACGCCGCGCGAATCTCCGCCAGTTCCTGGGCCGACAACGTAAAGTTCATCGCCCCCGCGTTGTGTCTGGCCTGCTCGGCATTGCGTGCCCCGACCAGCGCCCCGGTGATGCCGGGCTGGCTGAAGGTCCAGTTGATGATCAACTGGGCGAAACTGGCCTTGTGCTGGTCGGCGATGGGCTTGACCCTGGCCAGCGCATCCAGCACTTTCTGCCGATTCTCCTTGGTGAAATATTTATGTGAAGAGCGGTGATCATCGGGCGGGAAGACGCGATCGGCGGGGACTTTTCCGGTGAGCAGCCCGCGCTCCATGGGGCTGTAGCAGAGCGTTCCCACGCCATGGGCTTGGCACCAGGGAAGCACCTCCTTCTCGATCTGCCGCGTGATAATCGAATAAGGCGGCTGATTGCTGGCCAGCGGCGCGACCCGGGCCGCCCGCGTCAGCCATGCGACATCGTAATTGGAGACGCCAATCGCCCGGATCTTCCCCTGCTCCTTGAGCTTCAGCATCGCCTGCATCGACTCCTCCACGCGCATCGTCAAATCAGGCCAGTGGATCTGGTAGAGATCGATGTAGTCCGTCTTCAGCCGTTTGAGCGACTGCTCGCATTCATAAAGAATCGAACTCGGCCAGGAATTGCGGCGGATGACGACGTCCTTGCCACTGCGATCCTGTTGCGGCCACGGGTCCGACCCTTCATCCTCCGGGCCATCCCAGCGCATGCCGCACTTGGTGGCAATAATCACTTTTCCCCGAGGCCTGCCGGCGATCGCTTTAGCCACCAGTTCCTCCGAGTACCCCATCCCGTAGATGGCCGCCGTATCGATCGTATCCACACCGGCATCGAGAGAAGCCTGGATGGCCGCGATGGCATCCGCCTCATCCTGCCCGCCCCACATCCAGCCACCGATGGCCCAGGCCCCGAAGATCACCGGCGAGACATACACATCCGACTTGCCAAGTTGACGGGAATTCATGAGGTGAATGTGGGGCGCGGGGCGGTTCTTGTCAATTGGCAAAGTCCACTTCGTGCGCAAAGCATTCTGGATGGGTGCGGTAAGAGGAACGCCAAGGAGGGACGGCTTTGCGATAGGAAGGCAAAGACCATCGCAAAGAAGCAAAGGGACAAAGGTGCAAAGAAGAAAGAGGGATGTGGGTTGCAGGCGGCCGCATCTCTCATGCCCACCCTTTCATGCCGTTGGCCCAATGCGATGAATCCAAGGGGGGGGCTTTCAGTTGCGATCTCGGGGCCTTCCATTCTTCTTCGTCTTCTTCCGATCCGATCCGCGCGGCGGTGAGGGGGCGGGTAGCGGTCATTGACAAGGGGCGGGGTTGATCTTCACATTGGGCGGCGCGCCGCCCAAACTACTCACTGAACCATGATGGCGAGATACCAAGGTGAATTCAAATGAGTACCGAGGAAATCATCAGACTTGTTTATCAAGAGAATTGCGTGAAGATCGCTGATCTTTTATATGGTGGCCTGAATATCAATAGTTCCGACAGCAGCGGACGGACTCCACTGATGCACGCAATACTTGCAGAACACGCGCACCCAGAATTTGTGAAATGGCTAATCGACCGAGGGGCTGATGTGAACTTACACGACAGCGGACAGCGGTGGACTTCACTTCATTTCGCAGCTCGCGATCAGCGACTGGATCTTGTTCGACTCCTGATCATTGCCGGCGCCAAGGTAGATGCAGCCGACGCATTTGGAAACACGCCGCTCGCCCGATGCGTCGCGTTCCCCTCTGTCGATCCGGTGGTCGTCACCGAACTTCTTCGGTCTGGAGCCAATCCACATTGCCGAAATCTTCGAGGATCAACGCCGATCGACCGTGCGAAGCTCGCCGGGAAAACCGATATTGTGAACATCTTGGAGGACCAGGAATTTGAATAGTGCGTAATTCGTAGAGCGCAGGATAGGTGCACTCGCCCCCCCCTTCCCGCGATCGCTTGCCACCGCACGACCCTCCCCGAGCCGTGAGGCATGAGTTTAGCGCCAGACCTGCCGCCGGCAACGGGGTGCTTCTCTCTTCGGCCGAATCCGACATGATCGTCATGCCGGCGGCAGCGAAGGCGCTAAACTCCTTCAGCCCACCGCCGGGCCGCGCCGTCCACGTCTCGGGTGGGCGACTACACCGACCCTGCGAACGACGAGGATGGCGAGGTCGCTATGGGTTGGTGTGGATGCCCTCCAACTTCGCGGAATGGCGGGACGGTGCTTTCCTGCCCCCCCCTTGACCGCGGCCCGCGGGGGATGAGTGAGAGCCAAACAACCGCATGTACCCATTCCTTCCATTCTTCTTCGTCTTCTTCCGATCCGATCCGCGCGGCGGGCGCGGTGGCGGGGGAAGCGGTCATTGACAAGGGGCGGGGTTGATCTTCACATTGGGCGGGGCGGTTGGCGGAAATACCGCCCGCCCTACGAACTCAGTGGCTATCCCGCGGCCGGACCGCCAAAGTACGGGTTGGTCCGGAACTCGGCGGCGATACGTTCGAAGTAACCGCGAACGTAATGAACATGAACCCATGTGGAGAGTTCGTCGAGTTCCTCTCCGCTGTCAGAACCCGCTTCGGCGGCGTCCAGGGCCAGCCGAACTGCCCGCAGCAGATTCTCCGATTCCGGCGTGTCTGCTTCGACACGTGCGATCGCCGCTCGACAGGCTGGAATATGCCGGTTGATGAAATTGCCGGAGCCGTCGATCTGATCCCAGGCCGCGGTCAGCAGCATCACCAGACAACCCTCGCGAATGAACGTCCGGTCGCGGTCTTCGAGCGCGCGCCAATCGAGATACTCCCAATACGGCAAAGCGAACACCGAGCCCCAGTACAGATCGCCCATGATGCAGGCGTAGTCGGCGAGTTGCTGGTAGAGCAGGCAGATGTCGCGGTCGACCTGCTGCTTCAGCACCCAATCGACAGTGCCGCCGTCGGGGGTGTGTAAATCCTGAAACTGTCGGTTGATCTTCATGGTGCTGGGGTGCCTAAGCGGGATAGCGAAGAGGACTTGATGCAGAGTGCGCCCGAAGGCCAGCGAAAACGCGGAGCGGCCGGTCGCACTCTGCATAAAGTCTGTTGAACTGAACCGGCGTCGATATGGGGATTGTATCAAGCGTGCTTGAGCCTGTCCCGGATATTCTGACTGCCGGGC
>JBBRTW010000387.1:0-7174 GCA_038244055.1 Tepidisphaerales bacterium
TTGATCCACCGCGCTGGATGCAGTAGCAACCGGCGTGGCTAACCTGAAGCATTTTATTGTGTCCGCTAGTGGCGAGGACTACAATAAGTGCGAAGGGTCTTCTTTGCGGATTCATCCTTTTGAGGAGCCAGCGATGCGCCTGTCTTATTTCCTTCCGGCCGCGGCGATCGTGTTTCTGTTCCCGGTTATCGGGCGGGCCCAGGCAATTGGTGGCGGCTCGCTGTTCCAGCCGGAAGTGGACATCGTCAACTCGGGTGTGATTTTGGACACCCAGGCGACCGTCTCGGCCGACCGCAAGTATGTCACCATGACGATGCGCCCGCAGAATTCGCAATTGCTGGCGCTGAAGAGCTTTACATTCCAAACCGGCGGCCCGGCCAACAACGTCAATGGCTTGGTTGGCGGCGGCGGCGGTGCGGCCGGCGGGATGGCTCCGAACAACTCGACCACCATACCCGCGCGACCGGCGGCATCCCAGACTATCAACGCTCCCATGCGACTGGCGCCGGGTGCGGGGGCGGTGTTGCTGAGTCAGCGCGGAATCACGCCGATCGTTCGCGAATAGGTTTGGCCGACATATCGACGGCCGGTTATTTGAATCGAGCCCATCCACCCAGGGCATGTCCCTGGGTTCTTTTTTGGCAGCGACTCAAGTCGCAGTGGCGGGGTATGATTCGGTGAACCTTCCACAATGGATTTGAAAATGGCCGATGAGAAAACCGCAGGCGATCGATCGAATGAACTTCCCAAGGCACAGGCCGAGTCGAAGAAGGTGACGAAGAAGAAAGGCCGGCGCTGGCTGAAGCTCCTCGGAGGATTTCTCGTTTTCATTCTGCTGCTGGTCGTCTTGGCGCCGACCCTGGCGGGGATCGGGCCGATCCGGTCGATGATCCTGGGCATCGTCAATGGCAAATTGAACGGGAAGGTGGAGGTGGATGACTGGTCGCTGGGGTGGACCTCCGGCATCACCGTTGAAGGATTGCGGGTCAAGGATGACAAGGGAGAGGTTCTGGTGCGGGCGACGAAGGTGAAAACGGAGTTGTCGCTGCTGAAGACCCTGGCGAGCGGGTTCAGCGAGTTCGCGCTGGGGAAGACGGATATCGATGGGCTGGACCTGGTGAAGGTTTATGTCGATGAGTCAGGCACTTTGAATCTGGAGAAGCTGGCCAAGGCATCAGATGAGCCGAAGGCCGCGCACAAGTCTTCGAAGAGCGCGATCAAGGTTTCGGGGGATATTCACATCAAGCAGATGATCGGCGCGGTGAGCGCGGCCGGCGTGTCGCAGAAATTGCGGATCAATCCGAGCGATATCGCGGTGTCGTTGACGGGACTCAATGAGGCGATAAAGAACGACATCAAGCTGGCATTCACGGTGGAGGATGCCGGCGGGACCGCATCGGCCAATCCCGCCGGCGCGCCGGGAACGATTACGATTGTGGGTGAAGTCGATGCGGCCAAGAAACATCTCAAGGAGAAACTGGCGCTGGCGGGGGTGAATCTGTCGGCCGCCAATCCGATCCTGGCGATGGTGGCGCGGTCGGCGGGCCAGCCCGGGCTGACCATCGGCGGAATGGCGGATGGAGCGGTGGATGTGACGATGCTGGGTGAAGGAAACGAAGATGCAACGGGGCAATTCACGGTCGCGACATTCACGGCCAGCGGAGCAGCGCTGTGCGGCGATACGTTCAAATCGAATCTGAAGATTCCCATCAAGATCACGCGGGTGACGGAGAACGCGGATCGAAATGTGCTCAAGATCGCGTGGCTGCGGGTGGAGACGGATTACGGCATCGTCGGCATCACAGCCAACGTTTCGCAGGAATCGCTGGAGCGCCTGGCCAAATCGAATCCGCCGGGGCGGGATGGAACGCTGACGGTCACGGCCGATTTCGACAAGGCGGCGGCGCTGCTCAATTCGATGCCGCATCTGTTTCATCTGCAGGAGGGCGTGAAGGTCGCCACGGCGCGCCTCTTCTCGGAAACCAGCATCTGGCTGAGCAAGGTCAACGTCATCACCAAGAGCCGATTCTCCCTGAGCAATATGACGGGAACCCGAATCGTCATCGATCCGGCGACGAAGAAACAAACCGAGCAGGCGATCGCGCTGGCGCCGGTGGAGCAGACCGTGGATCTGACTTACATCCCGGTGGCAGCAGGCGGCGCGGGCGAAGCGCCGGGTGGAGAGATTCGCGATCTGGCCTATGCACTGAGCAGTTCCTTCGCCAACATCAGCGGCAAGCCCGGGCCGGATGGAACGCTGGCGTCGTTTCACCTGGACGGCAAGGGCGACCTGGCGCAGTTGCACGATCAGGTCGGCCAGTTCGTCGATTTCGGCGGCGCGAAGATGGCGGGGACGTTCAACCTGGTGATCGACACCAAGGGCGATCCGACCGCGCCTTCGGGTGTGCTTCAGGCGGGCCTGGATTTCATTCTGACCAATACCGCCGTCGAGGGGCTGGGCGCGATGCCGGCGCTGAAGCAGCCGTGGATGAAGCTGACCCTTCGCGGGAAGCTCAACATGAAAGACCGCGCGCCGCAGGCGCTGACTGATGCCGTAATCACGCTGCAAAGCAACAACCCCGATAAGCCCACCGTCGATTTCCTGGCCAAGGGAAGCGTGAATCTGCGGACGATGTCATCGGATTCCCTGGCGATCGAGGGGCGCATCGCCGATCTGGCGAAGGCGCGCGAGGAGTTCGCGGCCTTCGTGCCCATTCTGGCAAAATTTTCGGCCGGGCGTCTGAGCCTGACCGCGGCCGGTAAATTCGATGGGAAAACGTTCGAACTGCCGGCCGCGACTCCGCTGGCTGTGAAAATTGCGGGCGCGGCCATGGACATGCCGCCCGAGGCCGGCGCCCCCGATGCGCCGGCGCAGCCGCTGCTGATCGATTCGGCCGATCTGGCGGTGAGCGGCTCGGTGGGCGCTGAGGGCCGGCGGATATCGCTGAAAGTTGGATCGGCCTCGGTCACGAACCTGAAATTGCGCCGCGGCAAGGGGGCTTACGACCTCAAGGATCGGAAAATCAACCTGGCGTTCGCGGCCGTGATCGAGTCGGGCGATTCCGCCGCGGCCAAAGGATCGGCCGGGAGTTCCGCGCGCGTGCAGGTGACGAATTTGAGCGGCGATCTGGATTTCGCGAAACTGAAACTGACCAGGCCGATCGCGCTGGATCTGTCGCCCAATGCGCCGGCGGCCGCGGGCGGGGTTGAGATTTCCGGAAATCTGGCCGAGGCGCTGCGACTTCTGGAGTGCATCGATGGCGCGGAGCCGAATTCGGAATATCCCTACGCGGGCGATTTTGTGCTGGCGGAGGATATTTCGCTCGAGGGCAAGGCGATTCGCGTGGCCGGTTCGCTCAAGGCGATCAAGTTCAAGGTGATCGATCCGAAAAAGCCAGGTGGGACGCCATCGTTCTCGGAGGATCTGCTGACGATGGCCAACGATTTCGCGATCGACCTCGGATCCAATACGCTCATCAATCACAACTTCAGCATCGTCACCCAGAGCACGGGGATGCTCTCCATCGAGTTGACCAATGGCCGGCTGGACGGTTGGACCAACGAGCGAAAGATCTCGGATAAGTTCCAGGCCCATGTAAAGATTGACTGGGCGAAGTTCTGGGCCGTCGCCAGGCCATTGCTCGACCCCGAGATGCTCGAGGAACTCAAAGACATGGAAATCCAGGGGATGATGGATCGGACCTTCACATTGAACGGCAGCTTCCCCGCCACCGGCACGGACCGGCGCGGCCGAATCGTTCCCCTGCCCCTGCGCACTTCGTTGCGCTTTCTGGTCGCCTACGGCGGGATTTCCTTCGATCGGCTGTACGTCAAGGGGCTGGATGTTCGCAATGTCGATCTGCCGGTCTCTCTCGAAAAAGGAATCCTGTATCTGTCCGATGCGACCAAGCCCGATGGGCAGCGCCTGCCCAAGCCGTACATCTGCAACGGCGGGACGATCGATGTCGGCGGCATCTTCGTCGATCTGCGAAATAACGATCCCGATGAGCCGGATAAACTCGACCCGCATTTTTCGATTCCCGAACCCAACAAGAAATTGTTCCACAACGTGAGCATGAACGCCGTGCTGGCGCACTCCACGCTGGGCAAGTACATCAACCCGGGGTTTGCCAAGGCCAAGGAAGCGAGCGGGCTGGTGAGCCTGACCTCCGTGGAATTCCGGAATGTGCCGCTCTCCTGGTTCTTGCGCGATGCCGCGCCGGCCCCGGCGCAGCCGACGGGGAAGAAAGCCCGGCCGCGCGTGCCGGTGGAAGTCGATGGCCGCGGCGAGCTGAATCTCACGATTTCCAAGGTGACGGTGGATAATTTCGTCATGCAGATTCTGGTCGGAAAGGCCGTCCATGGAGATATCAAGAAAGGGACGGTCATCATCGAGAAGGGAATCGTCAGCTCGGATATTCCGATTTCGGTGACGGATAAATCGGTGCTCGGCTTCAAAGGATCGGTGAATCTGCAGACCGGGCAGATCAAGGATTTCGATTCAACGGTGCCGAAGGAACTGATCAACGGCGGCGCGATTAAATCGGTGTTCGCGCTGCTCGATGCCAGAAAAGTGCTGGAGGGGATGCCGGATGTGATTCATGTGCCGTTTTCCGGTTCGCTGGATTCGCCAAAATTCGATCTCGGTCAGGCGGTACTGAAGTCGTTCACCGGCGGCGGCAAGTCGGGCGGGCTGATCCCCGGATTGCCCGGAATTCCCGGCATCCCGGGCCTTGGCAATGACAACAAAGATAAAAAAGACGACAAGAAAACACCCGGCCTGCTCGATCTGCTGAACCCGACGCCGAAGGATCCGAAAAAACCGAAAGACAGCCACGATGCGCCCGCTCCGAAGGCGGATGCATCGAGTCCAAAGGCCGCGGATTCGAAGCCGGGCGATTCATCGGGCAGCCCGGTGGGGGAGATTTTCGATCTCGCGAATTCACTGCTGAACGCGGGGAAGGATCTCGGCGATGCCCAACCCCCCGATGCGCCGCGAACGCGCTCGCCCAAGCGAAAAGCGGCCGAGGAGGCGCGGAAGGAAGGCAAGTGACGCCAGTTTCGGGCGCCACATCCCCCTTCACCCTTAAGCATTCATCATTCATCATTCAGCATTCAGCATTCGCCATTCCCCATTCCCCATTCCCCATTCCCCCCCTTACCCTTCCTCCTTCGGATGCGGATTCCGCGCATCATCCGAATCGTACGCCTGCGTTTCCGTATCTCCCTGCACCTCAATCCGCTCGATGGAATTCGCCTTTCCCGTTGATTCATCGATTTCCACCAGCGCCCCGCACATGCGCACATCGCCCATCGCCACATCGAACGGCGCGGGCATGCTGGTGGTCATGTACTTGATCACCTTGTCCTTGCGCCGGCCGAGCACTGAATCGTAAGGCCCGCACATCCCCAGGTCGGTGATATACGCGGTTCCCCCGGCCAATATCTTCGCATCGGCCGTGGGAATATGCGTGTGCGTGCCGAAGACCATGGAGACTTTGCCGTCGAGGTAGTGCCCCATCGCGACTTTCTCGCTAGTCGCCTCGGCGTGCATGTCCACGATGATCACCTTGGCGCTGGAAGGCATCAGGCGGAGGATTTTGTCGGCCGTCGCGAAGGGATCATCGGCCGGGAAATTCATGAAAATCCGCCCGAGCATGCAGAAGACGCCGACGCTCACGTTCGAGTTGCTCTGCACCACCGTATGCGTGCGCCCGGCCGCCTGAGATGAGAGATTGGCGGGCCGGACGATCCGCTCGCTCCCCTGGAGCGTGGCGGCGATATCCATCTTTTTATAGACGTGATCGCCCAGCGTCACCACATCCACGCCGTAGGAGCGCACCTTGTGGAAGAGATTCTGCGTGATCCCCGACCCGGCCGCGATATTCTCGGCGTTGGCGATGACCAGATCAACTTTTTTGGAGAGAACGACCCCTTTGAGCTTCTGCTCCACCACGCGCCGGCCGGGCCGGCCGACAATATCTCCGAGACACAATATGCGAATCGCCATGGGGGGAGTATAGCGTGTCCGTTGTCCGTTGTCCGTTGTCCGTTGTCCGTGGTCCGTTGACCGTTGATCATTGCTCGATTTCAGGTATCGCTTCTTTCAACTGACAACGGACAACTGACAACTGACAACTGACACACAGATGACAATGGACGATGGACATTCACGCGTCTATTGTCCTGCAATCACTTTTCCGAGGAATTCGCATGGCATCGATCGTAGTAGTCGGCCCACATCCGGACGATCAGGAACTCGGCATGGGCGGCACCATCGCCCGCCTGGCGCGGCAGGGCCATCAGGTTCATCTGATCGACATGACCAACGGCGAGCCCACGCCGTTTGGGTCCGTCGAAATCCGCGCCAAAGAGTCGGCCGAGGCGGCGCGGATTCTTGGAGTCGGCCGGAGTCTGCTGGGGCTGAAGAATCGCGAAGTGGTGCATACGATCGAGGCCCGGCATGCCCTGGCGGCGATGTATCGCATTCATCGCCCCGAGATTATTTTCATTCCATACCCGGTTGATGCCCATCCGGATCATGTCGCGGTCACGCGGATCGCCGAAGATGCGCGCTTCGACGCCAAGCTCTCCAAGAGCAATATCCCCGGCCAGCCCTGGCACCCCAAGCGGATCATCTATTATTTCTGCACCCACCTGCGAATGAATTTCGTTCCGACGTTCTGCATCGACATCTCGGCCGAAATCGACGCGAAAATGGCCTCGATCAACGCATATGCGTCGCAGTTCACGAAGAACGCTTCCGGCGATGTGTCGAAGATGGTCAAAACGCTCAACGGCTACTTCGGCGGCCGAATCGGCACCGAATACGCCGAGCCGTTTTTCACGCATGAAGTGTTGGGGCTGGGCGGGATCGATCAGATCGTCTGATGATCTCGCAAATCGTCTGATGATCGCGTAAATCGTCCGATGATCGCGCGAGACCCGTCGAGGGTCATGCTGAGCGTAGCGAAGCATCTTGCCAATTATTCGAGGCCCGTTCGACAGCGAGGGAATGGCCTCAACGTTCGAGGCAAGATCCTTCGCGAGCTCAGGATGACACAAAATCATCGTCGAGGGTCATGCTGAGCGTAGCGAAGCATCTTGCCAATTATTCGAGGCCCGTTCGACAGCGAGGGAATGGCCTCAACGTTCGAGGCAAGATCCTTCGCAA
>JBBRTW010000388.1:0-7138 GCA_038244055.1 Tepidisphaerales bacterium
CCCGTGCAGGCATTTTGCTTGCCCCTTCCCAATTCACAATCGCTTCCTTGGATGACAGAAGCTGGGCGGCGGAATCGTACAATTGATCCCGCACCAGCTTTTTCAGGAGGATTTCATAGCGTCCGGCGTACGAGGCATTTTGGAACTCGGGGAATACCTTGAAATGCGGTTCCTCAACTCCCACCGGGCGGCGCGAGGCCTCGCAGTCTTCGAGCAGCATCAGGTAGCCCACCCACGGTCTGGGGGACGGCTTGAACGCCCCTTCGCGAAATGCCTCGGCCAGATCGCTGGCGCTTCCGAGCGCTTCTTCGCAGCGATTGTTGAAATTGTTTCCAAATGAGGGGCCAATCTGCGATTTCAGTTCCAGCACGCCCACCAGTTCATCGCCGACCTTAATAATCAAATCCCACTGTTTTTCCGCGCGAAACCACCCGGGAAGCTGAACGCGTCGATTTCGATAGACGCAGGCATCCGAAACCCCGGCCTTGCCCAACAAGGAGCAGATCAGATCGACGAAGCCGTCCATCTGCTTCCCCCCGGTCACGGCACTGCGATCTCCGGCATCCTTGCGGCCGCTGTCGAACCCCTGCTTGAGGGTTTGCTCGGAGCGCTTGTGCCAGAAAAAACGCACCGCCTTCCGCAAGGGTTTATCGAAGACGCTCATAGCGCCTCTCGATGTTCGAGGACAACCTGGTAATAGAGGTCGGCGATGAGCGTCTCCATCCTGTGGCGTGCCTGCTTGTAATAGGCGGTATCCACTTCGACGCCGACACTATTCCTACCCCACTTCGCCGCAGAGTAGTTGGTCGTCGCGGTTCCCATGAAGGGATCGAGAACGGTATCTCCGACAAAGCTGAACATGCGAATCAACCGCTCGGCCAGCAATTCGGGATACGGGGCGGGGTGCTTGGACGTGGACGCGCCGGTTACATCGCTCCAGATTTGCCGGAACCACAGCGAATAGTTTGGTGCGGACAACAGGCTCAGAAGGCGGGTCATTTTCGAGGGACTGCGGTAGCCGCCAGGCTTTCGTTGCATCAGGATGAACTCAATGTCGTTCTTGATGACAGCATTGGGTTCATAAGGCTTTCCGAGAAAGCCGCCGCCCGCGCCTTCGGCCTCATACTTGGCGTTGGCAATCTTATGCCAGAGGATCGGAGCGAGGTTGTCGAATCCGATGGCCTTGCAATTCTCCTGAATCGTCGCATGTAACGGGACGACCGTATGGCGGCCGCCATTCTGCCTGCGCGATAAACAGACATCCCCGACAACGCAAACCAGACGTCCGCCGGGAACGAGGAGCCGATAGCATTGCTTCCAGACGATGCCGAGCGCCTTGGTGAAATGGCATGGAACGGCATCCACCGGCAACGATCGTGTGCCCTCCGGGCGAGGAGTCGGGCGGCTTCCGGGCATTGAGTCGGGCGGCTTCTGATTCGTTCCCCATTCATCATTCAACATTCATCCTTCATCCTTCTGCCTTCATCCTTCCCAAATCACTTCTTCGGCGCTTCCTTCAACGACTCCAAATACGCCACCAAATCCGAGAACTCTTCGGGCTTCAGCGAAGTATGCAGCCCTTCCGGCATCAGCGACAGTTTCGAATGCTCGCGCTCCTTGATATCCATCTTCTTGATGACAATCTTCTGGGCCGCGGCGTCGAAGAGGGTGACTTCGGTATCAGTTTCGACTTTCAGGACGCCGGATTGGGCATCGCCATCTTTCATGCGGATGATGGTTTGCTGGTAGCCATCGAGAATCTGCTTGGAGGGGTAGAGGACCGATTCGATGAGGAACTGGCGGTCGTACTTGGTGCCGACGCCGGTGAGAGAGGGGCCGATGTCGCCGCCTTCGGTGCCGACTTTGTGGCATTTGACGCAGGCCATGTTGGGGTTGTTGAAGACTTTCTTGCCTTCTTTGGCGTTGCCGGGGTGGGCCTTGGCGAAGGTTTCGAAGGCCTGGGGGGAGAGGGCTTTGGTATCGAATTTCCAGAGCTTGGTATCGCGCTCCTTTTCGGGGATGAGCTTTTGATACGCGCCCTGCAGTTCGGTGATCGCTTGCGTGGGCAGGGGGTTGGTGTCGAGGCGGGCTTCGATGACGGTCAGAGCTTTTCGGCCGAGGGATTGGATGGCTTTGCGACAATTGCCGCGGACGGTGCCATCGGGGCTGGCTAAACCATCGAGCAGGGCATCGAGGGCCTTCATATCGGGCGTGGTGGAGAGGGCGCTCAGGGCTTCCTTGCTCATCTCGGCGTCTTTGTAGGCTACCAGCAGGGCATCGACGGCTTTGCGGTTCTTCAAAAGGCCCAGGCCGGCGGCGGCGGCTTTGCGCACCTGCAGGCGCGGGTCTTTGAGGGTGTCGGTGAGGACTTTCAGCGATGGATCGCCGGGGATGTTGCCGAGGGTGGTCGCGGCCGCGGAGGCGACCTGCGGGTCCTTGTTGGCGATGGCTTTCTGCAAGGCGGCGACGGCTTTGGCATCCTTGGTTTTGGAGAGGGCATCGGTGACGGCGATGAGCGTCTCGGCCGGGAGTTTGGCGGCCAGCATCGCGCCCAGGGCGTCGATCATCTGCGGGGTGCCGATGGAGACGGCCAGGCTCATGGCATCGAGGACCAGGTCGGCGTTGTTCTTGTCGGCCGCGTTGTTCAGGATGGAAGCGGCCAGCGTGGCGGCGGAGGGAGATTTGGCGGCCGCCAGGGCGCGGAGGACGGCCTTGCGGGTTTGGATGTCCTTGTCGGATTCGTAAATCTTGACGAGCAGATCGGCGGCGGCAGGGTCGGGGGCGACCTGCTGGGCGGCGATGGCGGCGCTGCGAATGGAGGGATCGGTGTCTTCGAGGGATTTTTTCAGCGCGGCCTGCGCGGTGATGGTGCCGGTCCAATCGACATCGTGGGCGGGCGGGCCGCCGCGCTGGGGCTGGGTGGCCCACCACTTGCCGTTCCAGGGTTTGGGCTGGCGGGTGAGGGGGGCGAGGGCGGTGATGGCGGCGGCGCGGCCGGAGGCGGGGTTGGCGGAATCGGCGGCGTAGTTGGCCAGGCCTGAGACGAGGCCCGGATCGTAGGCATCGCGCATGGCGAAGGTCGCGCCCTGGACAATGCGCTTTTCCTGCGAGGAGAGGGCTTTGATGATCGAATCCCACGCGGCCGGCGCGGCTTTGGCGATGCGATTGAGCGCGGTGAACGAGGCGAAGCGGGCGAAGAGATCGGATTCGGTCAGCTTGGAGACGAGGGCGGAAACGGCGGAGGGATCGCCGATGCGTCCCAGGGCGGTGGAGGCGCGTAAGCGCATGGCCGCATCGGAATCGTCCAGCGCGGCGATAAGGGCCGGGCCAGCTTCTTTGGCGCGGCGCGTGCCCAGCTCGCGGGCGGCCTGCATTCGCACGGAAACCTCCTGGCTGGAATCGGTGACCAGCGCGATGATCGCAGGCCGGGCGGGTTTGCCCTCATCGGTGCGGTCGAGAGTCCAGATGGCGGACCAGCGGGCGAAATCGGGTGCGGATTTGTCCTTCATCAAGGCAACGAGCGGGGCAACGGCTTCCGCGCCGCGCTCGCCGATGCGGCGCGATGCCACCAGGCGCACGCTCTGGGCCGGGTGCTTGAGGGCGGCGATCAGGTCGGCGGTGGTGGCGTCGAAGGTCTGGCCCATCGCGGCAGGGATGAACCAGGTGGGCTTGGGCTGGGCCAGCGACTTGCCGGTGTAGGTCAGCTTGAGGAGCCGGCCGGCATCGGTCTTGTTGTTCCAACCGTTGTAGTTCCAGTCGCAGATGTAGAAGGACATGCCATCGTTGCTGACGCACACGCCGAGCGGCCGGAAGGACTGGGTGCCGCCCTTGAGGAATTTGTCGTCGCGCTTGACGACGCGATAAGTTGCGCCGATGCGCTCGACGATGAAGCGTTCCAGCGCCTGCTTGCCCCATTCGCTGTGGAAGAGATTGCCGCGATACTCCGGCGGCAGGGCATCTTCATTATACGGCGTAGCGCCGCAGGGGGAGCCGCCGCCGTAATCTTCCATGGCCCAGAGGGTGTAGGGCTTGAAGGGGGCGATGAGCTGAGAGGGCTTGGCGATTTTGGCCTTTTCCTCATCGGTCTTGGCCTCCTTCATTTTTTTGTCGTACTCGGCCCGGGCTTTGGTGACTTCTTCCTTGAGGGCCTTCCAGTGGGCCATGCCTTCGGCATCGTTTTCGGAGGCGCGGTAATCGTAGGGGTAGCCGTAGTAGCCGCCATCGACCAGGTGGGTGAAGCGCGTCCACCAGCCCAGGCCGTCATCGGTGTTGTCGTAGGTGAAGATTTCATCCTCGGCGTTCATGGACATGTCGAGGTGATTGCGCGTGCCGGAGACGTAGTTTTCAAAGTGAGTTCCATCGGGGCGGAAGCGGATGATGCCGCCGCCGCGGAGTTCGACGGCCGATTTATCGATGTTGGAGACCAGGCCGTAGATGCCCTTGTCGCCGGTGGACATGTACATCCAGCCATCCATGCCGAGGCGGATTTGGGAGGGGATGTGGTCGTTGAGCGAGCCGCCGCCCCAAGTGGCGGGGTTGTCGGTGTCGTAGATGACGACCGGATTTTTGCCGACGCCGGTGGCCGGGTCATCGGTGAAAACCGTGTACTTGGGGGAATGGTGGACGTGAACCTTGCCGTCGAGGTAGGCGATGCCGAAGACGGCGTAGAGTTTGTCGGCGAAGACGGTGGTGTGGCCATCGGGCCAGAGGCAGAGGATGCGGTCGCCCGGCTGATTGCCGGGGCCGAACTGGTCCATCGGATCCTCGGCCACGAGAATCCGGCCATCGGGCGTGGTGCAGACGACGGAGGGGACGTGGATGTTGGGTTTTTCCTTGAGGACTTCAAGCTTCCACTCGGGGGAGGAAGGGGAGGGCGTGGGGAGCTTGGGCTCATCTTTAGGCTTGGGCTTGGGATCGGCGGCTTTAGGGTCGGCGGCCTTGGGATCGGCGGGTTTGGGATCAGGCTTGGTTTCTTTCGCCGGGGCAGGCTTGGGCGCATCGGCGGCGCTGGCGGGCAGAAAGCACATGCCGGCGAGTGAGATTGAGGCGACGAAAATGGCCGACCACCGGGAAGAAAGTGCGGGCATCGAAAGGCGCTCCTGAATCGTGATGTTAGGAGTCCATGGTTGACATCTGCGAGGTGCGAAAGCGGCGCGCAGGAGGACCAGGACGGACAGAGGGTTTACCGCCTTGGGAAGGCATTGTTGAGGATGGTCGATCGCGATGGACATGTCAGGCGCGAGGCCCGGCATGCCGGCGCTGGGGGCGGGGTCTCAGCCGGAGACCGCGGCCAGGGCCGGCGCGTTCTGCTCATCCTCATCGGTTTCCTTGCTTTCATCGTCAATGTGCTCTTTGAGGGGCACGAGAATCTTGATGATGTCGCTCAAGACGCGCACCTGCGACTGGGCGGCGTTGACGTTGACGATCTTTTCGGGCGGGTAATAAGCCAGCACCGGCTTGGTGTCGCGTTCGTAGATGTCGAAGCGCTTCTTGATCACCTCTTCAGAGGCATCATCCACGCGGTTTTCCTTCAGGGCACGCCGGCGCAGGCGCTCGTTCATCTTGGCCTGGTCGGCCATGAGGTGGATCACCTTGAGCACATCGATGGTGTCCTCGAGGAGCTGCGCCTGGTTGGCGTTGCGGGGCAGGCCGTCGAGGATGATGATCTCGGTCTCGGGGTGGAAGCCGTTGATCCACTCCATGCCGCGGATGTACTGCTTCCAGATGTTGATCGTCAGTTCATCCGGGACCAGTCGGCCCTTGGATGAATATTCCCAGACGGTCCGGCCAATCTCGCTCTGCAAATCGAGCGAGCGGAAGATATCGCCCGTGGAGGAATGGAAGAACCCGGGGATTTCACCCAGGATCTTCCCCTGCGTGCCCTTGCCGCTGCCGGGCGCGCCGAAAAGGAGTATGGTTTTGTAGCGTTTTTTGGCCATCAGTTTTCACCGCCAGTCAGTTGCACAGATTATGAACGCCCGGCGAAGTTGAGCAAGCGGCGGAGAGGGCAAAAGCGGTGCGTTTTTGAGGGCGGCGGCCGCTTATGGGACGGTGCTGTGGCGAAATGACGCAGGCGCGGTTGAGGATGGGAGGTGTGCAAACGATGGGGCGGGTCGAACCGCCATCACGCCTCTTCCTTCTCCTTCAACTTGGCGATTACGGCGAAATCTTCCAATGTGGTCGTATCGCCTTTGACTTCACCGCCGGAAGCAATTTCCTTGAGCAGACGCCGCATGATCTTGCCCGAGCGGGTCTTGGGGAGGGATTCGGTGAAGCGGATCTGGTCGGGCTTGGCGATCGAGCCGATGGCTTTGGCGACCGATTCGATCAGCTCTTTCTTCAATGCATCCGTGGGAGTGACTCCGGTTTTGAGTGTGACGAACGCCGCCACGCCCTGGCCCTTCATCTCATGGGGCATGCCGACCACCGCCGCCTCGGCCACCGATGGATGGGCCACGAGCGCCGATTCGATCTCGGCCGTGCCCAGACGATGGCCGGAAACGTTCAGCACATCATCCACGCGCCCCATGATCCAGAAGTAGCCATCGGCATCGCGCCGCGCGCCGTCGCCGGTGAAGTAGAAGCCCGGAACATCCTGCCAGTATTGACGGAGAAAGCGATCCGGGTCTTTGAAGATGCCGCGCAGCATGCTCGGCCAGGGTTTGCGGATGACCAGCAGGCCGCCGGAATTCAGGGGCAGTTCCTTGCCGGAGGAATCGACGATGGCCGCGTCGACGCCGAAGAAGGGGAGCGTGGCCGACCCGGGTTTGGTGGAGGTGACGCCCGGCAGAGGGGTGATCATGATCCCGCCGGTTTCGGTCTGCCACCAGGTATCGACGATGGGGCATTTGGCGTGGCCAATGACCTGCTGATACCACATCCACGCCTCGGGATTGATCGGCTCGCCGACACTGCCGAGCAGGCGCAGGGAAGAGAGATCGTGCTTATCGACGAGTTCGCGCCCGGCCTTCATGAAGGCGCGGATGGCGGTGGGCGCGGTGTAGAAGACGCTCACCTGATGGCGCTCGATGATGTCCCAGAAGCGGCCAAAATCGGGGTGATTGGGCGCGCCTTCGTACATGAGCGTGGTCGCGCCGTTGGCCAGCGGGCCGTAGACGACGTAACTGTGGCCGGTAAC
>JBBRTW010000389.1:0-7090 GCA_038244055.1 Tepidisphaerales bacterium
CCCCCTCCTTCATTCATCATTCTCGATTCATCCTTCATCCCTCCCCTCTTCCCCACCCCCACACCGCCTCCACAAACACCCGCATCCCAATCGCCAGCGCCTCATCCGTAAAA
The DNA here is from genome assembly GCA_038244055.1 of Tepidisphaerales bacterium. Classification (GTDB taxonomy): domain Bacteria; phylum Planctomycetota; class Phycisphaerae; order Tepidisphaerales; family Tepidisphaeraceae; genus DASPKW01. The sequence continues at coordinate 114 of JBBRTW010000389.1, forward strand.
TTATACCGATCGCTGTGCAGCGGCGGATAACCAGCCGCCTCCAGCGGCTCGACGCCCACCATGAAAAAGCACCCCGGCACCTTCTCCAGGTAATACGCGAAATCCTCACCTCCCATCGCCGGCCGGGGGACGATGAATACCCGCTCCTTTCCCAGCGCTGCCCGCGCCGCATCGGCCAGATACTGTGTCATCGCCGGATCGTTAATCGTCGGCGGATATCCCTCTTCCCACTTGAAATCCAGTTCGCATCCATTGGCGGCCGCGATCCCCCGGCAGCGCCGCTCGATCGATTCGCGAATCTTCACCCGCATCGCCGGCGTCAGGGTCCTTGCGGTGCCTTTGATGTTGGCCGAGTCGGGAATGATGTTCTCGGCCGATCCCGCGTTGAACATCCCCACCGTCACCACCGCCGGCTCGGTCGGGTCCGTTTCGCGCGATACGAAATTCTGCAAATTCAGCACCGCCTCCGCCGCGGTCACGATCGGGTCCCGACCCATATGCGGGAAGGCCGCGTGGCACCCCTTGCCGATAAACGTGATGTCATAGGTATCGGTTGCCGCCAGCAGAGGGCCCGGCTTGGTCGCCACTGTCCCCACTTTTAACCCCGGCCAACCATGCAGCCCGAAAATGGCCGACACTTTAGGCCCAATGCGCCCATCGAGCACCCCCGCCTCCACCAGTTTCTCCGCCCCCGCCCCGCCCTCCTCGGCCGGCTGAAAAATCAGTTTCACACAGCAATTCAACTTTCCCCCATCCGCCATGCCCATGAGTTGCTTCAGAACCGCCGCCGTCCCCAGCAGTGTCGTCATATGTCCATCATGCCCACAGGCATGCATCTTCCCCGCATGTGTGCTCGCATAAGGTAGCCCTGTCTGCTCCACAATCGGCAGCGCATCCATATCCGCCCGCAGCGCCACACAAGGCAATTTCGTATCCCCGATCCAGGCGATTGTCGCCGTCGGCGCGCCCTCGACCCCCGCCACATAGCCAATCCCCAGCCGGTCCAACTCCCCCCGAATCGCCGCCGCCGTCTGATGCTCCTCGTACCCCAGTTCCGGAATCTGATGGAACCGATGCCGCAACTCAATACACCGCGCCATCTGTCCGTCAATCAACTGCTCCACACTCATGGAAGCCAAGCTACCCAGCACAAAGCCCTCCAGCAAGCACAAGTCCTCCATCTTCTATCTTCTATCTTCTATCTTCTATTCTCTATCCTCTATCCTCGTCTTCTCTTCTTCGCGCTTTCCTCCCTTCGTGGTTCAAATCATCCATGCGCCTCATCCCGGCGGAATTGGTCCCGATGCGTGGTCGGGGGCACTCCGAAATGTTTGGCGAAATCGCGTGAAAACTCGTGGATTCGGCCAAAGCCCACCCGCGCGGCGATCTGGGACATCGATAAATCGGAAAGCTCGACCAGCCCTTGCGCATAGGCCATGCGGATTTGCTTGACCCGGCGCATGGGGGAGATGCCCAGCGCGGCCCGGCAGGCGCGGCTGATGGTGGCGGGGCTTTTGCCAGTCATGCGGACCATTTCCGGCAGATCGACCGGGCGGCTGGGGTCTTCGCGAAGCCGGCGCTCGATTTCCCACCAGATCTGGGCGGCCGGGTCCGCGTGGAAAGCCTGAGCCTGCTCCGACGCGAGCTCGGCCAGCAGCAGCAGAACGCGGGCCTGCACGCGCATGGCGCGGCGGAGAGGCCCGAGCGTTTGATCCTGCCAGGCGCGCCAGACACCATCAAAAAGCTGGACCACATCCGGGCCGACAGGCCAGGCGCGGCGATTCAGTGAAGGCGGCGATAGGCCGGGCGCGATGAAGTTGACGGAGTAGTAGATCCAGGGTGTCTGCAGCACCCGCCCTTCGTGGTGTTCATCCTGGTAGTACCAGATGAGATCGCCCGGGCCGAGCTCGTAATCCTGCCCGGAAACGCGCTGGCTGACCCGGCCGGCGACCATGCACTGGATGAGATGGCCGGGGAGGCTGGAGGTGGAGAACTGGTGATTGGGGTTGGTGCGCTCGAATCGGCGGACGAAAGGAACTTCGCGCAGAATGGGCGGTGGAACGACCGGAAAGACCGGGCCCGAGGGGGATTGGCGGAGTTGGGGGAGAGCGGGCACGGAGGCCAATGTCAAAAGTGCGATGTCAAATGTCAAATGGGCGTTCAGGGTCAGGAGCCGGCCACCAGTAGGCAAAACAGGGTGAGTGGGGTCCGTCCGGCTCCTGACCCTCTCGCGCGGATTGCCGAAGATGTCGCGACAACCTGATTATTCGTGATTGGCAGAGAGGGTCAGGAGCCGGGGAAGGCCTGATCTGCGTATTTGGACCGTTGGTGGCCGGCTCCTGACCCTGTTGGGGTGGGCTTTTCGGAGGTTGATGGTCGATAAGAAATATGTGGCTGATGCGGGTGAGGTGCGCTCTGGTGGGCGCACCGGCAGTGGGTTTGAGTGGAGAAAATGCCGTGGCACGTCCGATAACAGTGAAGTTGAAACGGTTGGGCGGGGCGGCGGAGGTTCCGCTGCCGAAGTTTGCCACCGATCACGCGGCCGGCGCGGACTTGCATGCGGCCGTCGCGGAGTCGGTGACGCTCAAGCCCGGCGAGATTCGCCTGATTCCGTGCGGGTTCGCGATGGCGATTCCACCGGGATACGAAGCGCAAGTTCGTCCCCGGAGCGGACTATCGAGCAAGCATGGTGTGACCCTGATCAATTCACCGGGCACGATCGATGCGGATTACCGGGGCGAAGTGCAGGTGCCGCTGGTGAATCACGGGAAAGAGCCGTTTGTGGTGGAACGCGGAATGCGAATCGCACAGATGGTGATCGCGGCCGTTCCGAAAGTCGCGTTCGCGGAGGTCGAGGAACTCGATGAAACCAAGCGCGGCAGCGGCGGATTCGGGCATACGGGGCGTTAGGAAATGATGAATGAGGAATGCTGAATGATGAATTCTAAAGATATTCGCACCGGCGCTTCCCGCAAACGGCATTTCATTCATCATTCAGCATTCATCATTCAGCATTGACCTCATCATTCTTCCCTCAGATTTAATCCCATGGATCATCCAAGCATGGTTCGTCGCGTTGTGTTTGTGGTCAGCGCCTGCGTCTGGCTCTTCTTTCTGCTTGCGCTGGGGAGCTTCCAGGCGACGGATTGGCCCAGCCATGCGGTGTATCCGTATGGGCCGGTGCGCAATGTGTGCGGGGCGGCGGGGGCGTATACGGCTTATCATCTGTACATGGTGCTGGGGCAGGGCGTTCTGCCGATCCTGTTTTTCTCGGGGATTTGCATCGCCATGCTGGCGCGGGGCGGGCGGGTGGCGGATTTGTGGCTGCGGGTGATTGGGCTCGGGCTGCTGGCGGTGGCGTTTGCGGCGGTGGTGCATTTGATCCGGCCGGGGAGCAGCACGGGGTTTCCCGAGGGCAATGGCGGCATCCTGGGCATCGGGGCGGCCAGCTTTCTAAAGGCGCGGTGCAATTCGGTTTTGACGAGTTTAATCCTGGTCTGCACGTTCATCGTCGGATTGCTTTTGTGCGCTGATGATCTGGTGATCCGCGCGCCGGGGATGATCGGCAAGACGATCCGCACCGTGCGCGAGCGCGCTCCACAGATCGGCGAGCGCCTGGGGGCGAATTTCAAATTCCCGCAGTTGCCCAGGCTGCCGGCGCTGCCGCGGTTTATCACCAAGGAGTCGGCCGATGCGGCCGCGAAACAGCTCCCCGGCGGTATCGCGCGCGTGACGACGGATGATGTGGATGGGATGGAAGAGGAGGAGAACGGTCGTCTGCCGGCCGGGAAACCGCAGCCCGTGCAGGCGCGAAGGGCGCTCAAGCCGGTGGATGAACCGATCCATCTCGAATACGCGAACGATGATCCGGCCGCACCGGCCGAGGATTCAGCCTGGAAGGATGAGGGCGATCCCGCGCCTTCGGCGGCGGCGACGATCCCGCCGATCGAAGCCTCGCAGGTGGTTACGCCGCCGGTCGCCCGGCCTGCGCCGGTGATCAAGTCGGCAGCAACAAAGGCGGCCGCGATGGGCATGGCGGGCGGCATGGCGACCGGGCCCGTGATGAAGGAAGTGCCCAAGGACCCCCCTGCCGCGCCGGAGCATGCGGCCAATGAGCATGGCGAGCCGGTCGTGGTCGACGAGATCGCGCATGAGGATTCCGATGCAGCGCTCGATGCCCTGGCGGAATTGCATGCTCCCCCGGCAATGAAGAAGGAGATCCTGGTTCATCTCCCCGCCTCGCTCAAGGCGCGCCAGGCCGCGCCGATCCCCCGGCCCAAGGAGCTTGGAGAATACCATCTGCCGGTCTGGGATGCCCTGGCGGATGCCGAGCATGGATTCGCTGAGAGCCAGGAGGCTTTCGTACGGGAAAAGGCGGCCGTTCTCGAGCAGGCGCTGCGTGAGTTCAACATCGATTCGCATGTGGTCGAAATCGATACCGGCCCCGTGATCACCATGTACGAAATCTCGCTGGCGGCGGGGATCAAGGTCTCATCGATCACGGCGCTGCAGAACGATATCGCGCGGGCGCTGGCGGCGATCAGCGTCCGCATCGTCGCGCCAGTGCCGGGGAAAAACACGGTGGGCATCGAAGTGCCCAACGCGGAAAAGGAAAAGGTGCGGCTCAAGGAGCTGATGCAACTCGCGCCGGATTCAATCCGCAAGATGGCCATCCCACTCTATCTCGGCAAGGATGCCAGCGGCGAACCGCTGATTTTCGATCTGACCAAGATGCCCCACGGACTCATCGCCGGCACCACCGGCTCGGGCAAGTCGGTCTGCATCAATTCGATCATCATGTCGATCATCTATAAGCAGCGGCCGGATCATGTGAAGCTGATCCTGATCGATCCCAAGGTGGTCGAAATGGCGCCGTTCAAGGACATCCCACATCTGCTGGCGCCGGTGATCAATGATGCCTCCAAGGCGATCAGCGTGTTGGAATGGGCCTGCGAGAAGATGGATGAGCGCTACGAGTTGCTGGCCGAGGCGGGCGTGCGCAGCATCGCCGGGTACAACGCGATGACCCGCGACGAGCTGGTCGAGCGCTTCATGCCGGCCTCGCCGGAAGAAGAAGCGAAGATCCCCAAATTCATGCCCTACTGGGTGATCATCATCGATGAACTCGCGGATTTGATGATGAACGGCGGCAAGGAATGCGAGGCGTTCATCGTCCGCCTGGCGCAGAAAGCGCGGGCGGTGGGCATCCATCTCCTGGTCGCCACGCAGCGCCCGCAGGCGACGGTGGTAACGGGGCTCATCAAGGCGAATTTACCTACGAAAATTGCATTCAGAGTGAATACGAGAATGGACAGCCGGATCGTTCTGGACCAGAACGGCGCGGAGCTTCTGCTCGGCTATGGCGACATGCTTTTCCTCGATCCCACCAAACCCAAGCCGCAGCGGGCTCAGGGAACGTACATCGATGACAAGGAGATCAAGGAATCGGTCAAGATCGTCAAGACCCTGGCCGAGGCGCAGTACGAGCCGGACCTGATCCAGATCAAGGCCAAGTTCAACAGCGACGATATCAAGAACGATGACATGTTCGATGATGCGGTGAAGGTGGTCCTGGAGACCAAGCGCGGTTCGGTCTCGCTCCTGCAGCGGCGGCTGAACATCGGCTACGGGCGCGCGGCCAAGCTGATCGAGATGATGGCCCAGGCCGGGATCGTGGGCGAATACAAAGGCACGCAAAGCCGCGAGGCGACGATCTCGCTGGAGGAATGGGAAACGATGAAGGCGGCCGAGCGCGAGGATCTGGAGAGTGGGATGACGGTTTAGTTGCGAGTTGTTAGTTGTTAGTTGTTAGTTGTTAGTTGCGAGTTGCGAGTTGCGAGTTGCGCGTCGAACGCAGTTGGTCGTGTCATCCTGAGGGGAGCTATGCGACCCGAAGGATCCGGCTTATCCGTGGTGGCCCTCCGCCCAGACGAATATCGGGCCAATCATTCGAAGCAAGATTCCTCGGTCGCCTGAAGTTCCCTCGGAATGACGCAGGGGAATGACGCTTCACCCATCAACTTGCCTCCCCTCCGATGGTACGGTTAATACGCGGCGGCGCAGGTTGCGCCGCCGGGACTGTTTTTTGATTGGAGATGAGGATGAGTGCTGGCTGGGGAAGGGTTTCGATGCGATGGGGCGGCGGGGTTGCCGCTGCGCTGGTGTTGGGGATGCTTATCGCAGCGCAGAAGCCGGAGGATCAGCCGCCGACGGTGCGATATGCGGCTCAAATCGAAGATGCGGCCGATACAGCCCGGCGGACGCGGGATGCGCATGGGGCGATGGAGGGGGATTACGGGCGATACGGGGGGTTCGTCAAGCTGGATATGGCCAGGTATAAGGAGGCGTGCGAGGCCACGGCGGTGATTTTCGAGCAGATCGCGCAGGCGTATCGGGTGGGGGATATCGAGGAAGTGCGGCGTTTGCGCGTGCAGGCGGATGAGGCGGAGAAAACGCGGAATCTCTGGAAGTATCGCATCACGGAACTGCGGGTGAAGCAGGCGACGGCGGCCGTCAACGAACAGTGGTTCGTGCAGGAATCGCGGTATCTGATGGAAGGGCTGCTGCCCTACCTGCTGGCGATGGAAGAGGCGAAAAAGTCGGCGGCCGAGGCATGGGGTCGGGCGGCCGAGGCATTCAAGCCCGGCGCCGATCTGGAACTGGCGGAACAAGTCAGGGAAGAAGCATTCGCGGCCGAGGGAGAGCGGGAAATCGCCGTCTGGCGCTGGGAGTGGGCGATCCAACGCGAGCGCATCTGGACGGATAAAACGATCAAGTCGGCGGATATGCTCAAGGCAATCGCCCAGCTTCAGACCGCCCAGGAACGGCGCGTGCAGTTGCGGCGCGATGAAATCGAAAGGGACCGGCGCGGGCGCGAAGTGGAACGGCAGATTCGCGCGGGGGAGAAGGCGTTTCATCTGGCGTATGACGCGGCGGTGAGGGAGAAGAAGAAGTAGGTTGTTAGTTGCTAGTTGTTA
>JBBRTW010000390.1:0-7057 GCA_038244055.1 Tepidisphaerales bacterium
AATGCCTCGTACGCCGGACGCTATGAAATCCTCCTGAAAAAGCTGGTGCGGGATCAATTGTACGATTCCGCCGCCCTGCTTCTGTCATCCAAGGAAGCGCTTGTGAATTGGGAAGGGGCAAGCAAAATGCCTGCACGGGGGCTGGGTGAGGGGCGCGGAAAATGCCTGCACTGATTAGCAGATTTGTTACGGGTCTGGTTGCCTTTGTTGGCCGGGCCGTGACAAACCGAGGATGCTTACAGTGCTGAACTTTCTTGAGATTCGGAAGGCTCATGCGGCGGACGAATCGATCCGTTCGATCGCGGCTCGACTGGGCCATTGCCAGAAGTCGGTGGCTCGGGCGATCCGGTCGCAGACCGGCGAGCCGCCGGGCTACCGTCGGAGCAAACCGGTGGGTTAATCCCCGGGCGGTGACCCACTGCACTTCGTGGCGGCCCTGGAACGCAAGCCCGCGTGGCTGGACCACGTGCCGGCGATCCGCGACTGGAACCTGCCGCAGTCGTTCGAGCGGCTGCGAAGCGCGTTCAAGGATCAACTGGGTCCGCGCACCGGCGACCGGCACTACATCCGCGTCCTGCAACTGCTGATGCGGCATCCGACGTCCCCGATCGATCGCGCCATCGGAATGCTGATTCACGACTCGACGGAGCTCGCCGAAGTCAAGCCGGCGATCACGGCGGAGCTGATCGCCCAGGCGGCCGATCGCCTGGCCGCCGCGATCCGGCTGGCATTCGATGAAGCCCGCGATTCGCTGGCCACGGCAGCGACCCCGGAGCAATTCAATCGGTTCGTCGATGAGTTTGTCGGTCCGATGGAGGTTCAACCGGATGGCAGCGTATTGCAAAAGCGACTTCCGGGGTCGGAAATTGAGGAAAGCATGAGAATCCCGACCATGGGGAAACTGGTGAGGGTATCAAAGCAAATGCCCCCGGCGGGAGCCGAGGGCAATTTGCAGAGTAACATAGCGGGGGGAGGATTCGAACCTCCGACCTCCGGGTTATGAGCCCGACGAGCTACCAGGCTGCTCTACCCCGCGATCATTGATATTGATTATAGGGGCCACGCCTCAACTGTCAAACCAGCCTGCGCGAAATTGGATGGGCGCTGAGCAGTCGTACCGGTGTCACTGTTAAGAATCATCTAATTTCGCACACCAGCCAAGGGTTTCCGATAACCGTTTTCTGTGCCACAGCCTCCGCCGCTCTGAGAGAAGTTGTGGCGCGTCACCCCCCCCAGCCTTAAGTTTTTCGTTTTTAGTTTTCCCTCCCCCACGCCGTCCACCACAGCGACCGCCAATACTTCCGATCCACCTCATACGCGTTTATCGCATCTTTTCCGACCCTGAAACTTTCCGGCAAAATGCCAAAGCGCTTCATCTCGCGGATGTAGGCGTCATTGGGGATGAAACCGGGCATGTCGAAGCGCTTGATCTGGTCGAGTTGCTGTTTCGCGGCATGGATGCCGCTCAGGATGAGCCGGTAGTCAGGGTCTTCGACGGTTGTGAAAACAGACTGCCCCGTCTTGCCGGCGCAGCGATCGTAGCCACCGGCGATTTTGGCCAGCGGAGCTTTGAGGAGGATCGATTTCGCGGGCTCGGTCAGGTCGAAGATGGCGTGGCGGGAGATGCGGTCTTTAATGCCGAGCCACGGCTGGTTCTTGGTGTCATCCCAGGGCGAGCGCGGGAGAATGCCGATCTTGTCGGTGTGGCAGGAGGCGCAGCGGCGGGTGATCGTTTGTGCGGCGGCCTGCACGGCCGGGTCATCGGTTCCGTTGAGCACCAGGCGATTCTCATCGTAGCCGCCGAGCATGCCGGTGAATAATGCGGCGTAGGTGCCGGGATAGGCCGCGCCGGTTTCGATCCAGAGGCGGAGGCGCTTTTGCTCCAGTACACTCGCTTTGGCATCGTAGTGTTTGCCATCGAGAAGCGTCATGAGATGGCTGGCCGATGATCCGATCGAGCGCGGCGGCAGATTCCCGCGGTTATTTCGGCCATCGCTGACCAGCTTCTTCTCGAACATCGTATAAAAGCTGTGGGAATAGATCGGGCCGCGGTGGCCGGAAAGATTCACGCCGCCCTCGGGCTTGTCGGCGCTATGGCATTTGACGCAGTGGGCATCGAGCACTGGCTGGACATCGCGCGGGTCGTCGATGACATCGGGGACATCGGCGATGGGCTCGATTCTGCTGGGGGCGCGGGTCAGCGCGGCCAGATGCCCGCGCGGCGGGGCGGCCTGATAGCGCTGCTCGTGGCAGCCGGCGCAGGACAAGGTCTCGCCCGGCTGCACGCTCATGAAACTCTGCATGCGCTTGATGGCCATGTCATTGGCATCGAGGGCGACGAAGAAGACCGGCCGCATCGCGGGGATTTCCACATAGGCCGAGCCATCGGCCTCCACCGGGACCGTGCCGAGGATGCGCTCGAGCGTAAAGGTGCCGCCATGGCTGAGCGGCTCGGTGCCGCCCGTGAAATTCACGGGCTTGGGGAGTGTCTCCAGGACCAGGAGCTTTTTAATATCGCCGGGCTTGATCCCCTCCATATTCCGGCCGTGGTTGACATCGCTGAGAATCACCGTGCCGGTGTCGCGCATCAGGTCGACCTTGGGCGCGATGATCGTTTCGCGCGGGCGGGCGATGATTGGGCGCGGCTCGTGGACCGGGGTTTTGTCGCTGCTGTAGATCGTCTGCGTCTGGCCCTGCTGATTCATCAGCAACAGGCGCGGTCCCTCGGCCACCAGGAAGCAGTCTTCGGAGAGAGGGAACGGGTCGCGAAAGCTCTGCCCTTTGTTCAGGGTTTTGGTGCAGGAGACTTCATCGGGGCCGCCCTTGGGATCGATGATCGTCATCGCGCCCTGGTGCTCGGTTCGGCCATGCCCGGGGGAGAAGATGGCGATCAACTTGTCGGTATTGGGAATCGGCTTGGCATCGATGATGACGGTGCCGGAGTTCATGTTGCCGAACATCGTCATCACGCCCGTGCCATCGGGGTTGGAGACCCAGAGTTGATGATAGCCAAGCTGGCTGCGATCGACGTATTCCCAGCGCGTGTAAATCACCCGGCCATCGGGCAGCGGCCAGGGGGTGTTATCCTGCTCGATATTGCTCGACAAAATGCGGATGTGCTTGCCCTCGGCATCGCAGCGGTACATCACCGCCACCTGCGTCAGCCAGCAGTTCACCCATCGCTTGCAGCGCGTGGAAACAAAAGTGATATCGCCATCGGGGAGGTAGCAGGGCTCGATATCATCGAAGGGGGCATCGGTCAGCCGGCGCAGCGAGGTGCCGTCGCAGTTGATCTCGTAAAGGTTGTAGTTCTCGGTGCCCGCCTTGCGCCAGGAGAAGATGATCCTTTTGCCGTCATAACTGACCTGCGGATCGCGCACGCCGCCCTCGGGATCATCGATGAGGTTCGTAACCTTCCCCGTGCGAATGTCCAGCTTGCAGAGTTTGCCGCCGCCGCTCCCGTACGCCTTGCGGGAATCGGTCAGGCAGTAGTAGCCGAAATTGGCGTACCAGTGGCCATCGCGCCCGAACTCGCGCATCGCGAAGACGATCTCTTTCACATCGGCGAGCGGCCCGGCGAGTGCGGGTTTGAGGAGGTCGGGATCGGGAGGCGCGGAGAGCGCGGGGATCGAAGGGAGAACGAGAGCGGCAAGGAGGAAGACAAGGTAAGCGCTTCGAGACATGACATTCCTCATTCACTGTAGCACGGGCATCTTGCCCGTGTCCGCGACATTCACAATTCCAAAACCGCCGGCATTCAAAACTTCAACCACTGAACATGGGCAGGATGCCCATGCTACGGGGCAGGATGCCCATGCTACGGGGCCGGTTTCCCATGCTACGGTGCCGCCGGCGTCGGGGTCCACCAGAGCGATTTCCAATAGGCCTGATCGGTGGCGTAGAAGTCGATGGGATCTTTGCCGAGCGTAAAACTCGCCGGCAGGATGCCGAAGCGCTTCATCTCCCGGATGTACTCGGGGCGGGGATTGAAGCCGGGCATGTCGAAGCGCTTGATCTGATCGAGGGCGTCCTTATTGCGGACAATGGTGGCCAGGAGCTGGCGGTAGTCTTCATCCTCCGCGGTTTTGAACACCGCCTTGCCCGACTTGGCGGCACAGGTTCCCCACCCACCGTGATCCTTGGCCAGCGGCGCCAGCAGCGCGATCGATTGCTCCGGCCGGCTCAGGTTGAAGAGAATCTGCGAGCTGCGGCGAATGAGCGGATCGTTGGGTCGAATCACCCGCGCGTGGGCGGCCGATCCCGGCGGCTTGGGGCCCGAAGACGCGGGAAGCTGAATCTTCTTCGGGAAAGCGGCGGCGTCTTCGGGTGCGGCATGGCATTCCGAACAGCGCTTTTGCAGGGCAAGAGCAGGACGGCTTTTGACATCCTTCGCATCGGTACGGGGAATCGGTGGAAATGCGTGGCCGACCATCCCGCACCCCAACGAAGCATACGTCCCCGAATAGGTCGCGCTGGTTTCCAGCCACATCCAGATGATGCGCCAGTCGCGCGGATCGAGTTTGACCTCGTAATGCTTCCCGGAAATCTTCTCCATTAGCGCGCTGGCCGATGAGCCGATGGTGCGCGGGGCGCGGTTGCCGTAGCCATTGCCCCCATCGGCGATCTGGCGGGACGAAAACAGCGCCCAGTAGCTGTGGGAGAATTCATATCCATGATCGCCCGTGAGGATGATGCCGCCATCGGGCTTTTGATAATTATGACAACTCACGCAATGCTTGTTAAGAATCGGCTGCACATCGCGCGGGTAGTCGATTACATCGGGGAGGCCGGTGAAAGCCGCGATCTTGCTAGGCTTGCGCCGGAGGGCGTCCAGATCGGAGCGGGGGATGGGCGCCTCGCGCCTCTGCTCGTGGCAGCCGACACAACTGGTGGTCTCCCCCGGCATGACACTGACGAAGCTCTGCATGCGTTTAACCGACAGATCCTTGTCATCAAGGGCAACAAAGATCAGCGAGCGATTCGGCGGCATCTCGAAATAGGCCGAGCCATCGGCCTCCACCGGCACCGTGCCCAGCACCCGCTCGAGATTGAATGTGCCCAGCCAGGAGAGCGGATCGGGCCCGCCGCTGAAGTTGATGGGCTTGGGCAGCGCTTCGAGAATGAGAAGCTTCTTGATCTCGCCCGGCTTGATTCCCTCCATGTTTCGGCCGTGATTGACATCCGCCAAAACCATCCGGCCCATGGCGGCGCGGGTATCCGCATGATCCGGAACAACCGGCTCGCGCGCCTGCGAACGCACAACCGCCGGCTCATGCACCTCCTGTTTATCCGTGTAAATCACCTGATACGCGGCCGATGCGGCATCGACCAGCAGAATCTCCTTGCGCCGCGCCACAATAAACATCTTCTCGCTCAACGGATAAGGATCGCGGACATCGCGCGGGCATCCGAGCACCGCCTCCGCCTCCTCCGTCGCATCCGGCCCGCCATCGGCCGAGACGACATACAGCGGCCCGACATGCTCCGTGCGCCCATGCCCCGGCGAAAAAATGGAGGCGATTTTCTTTGAATTGGGGATCGGCTTGGAATCGATCATGACGATTCCGGGGTGCATGTTGCCGAACCACGTCTGCACGTTCGTCCCATCGGGGTTGGCCGTCCAGAGATGGTGGAACTCCACCTGGCTGCGATCGATGTACTCCCAGCGCGTATAGAGCACCCGGCCATCACCCATCACCGCCGGCGTATTATCGTGCTCGATATTCCCCGAAATGCTGCGGATGTTTTTCCCATCGCCATCGCAGCGGTGCAGCGTCGCCACCTGCGTGAACCAGCAACTCACCCAGCGCTTGCAGCGTGTGGAGATGAAAACGATTTCGTTGTTGGGGAGGTAGGCCGGCTCGAAATCATCGAATGGTCCATCGGTGAGCTGCCGCAGCCCACTGCCATCGATATTGATTTCGTAGAGGTGGTACTGCTTACTCTCGCCTTTGCGGTAGGAAAAGATGATTCGCTTGCCATCGTAGTGAATCTTGGGATCGCGGAATCCGCCCAGGGGATCGCTCAGGAGGTCGATCACTTTGCCGGTGCGAAGGTTGAGTTTGCAGAGCCGCCCACCGGCCGGCCCGTACATCATCTTCGTTTCATCCTCGCTCCAGTAGCCGATATTGGCGTACCAGTGGGGATCGGTGCCGACATTGCGCGCCGCGAAGACAATTTCCTCCGCGCCTTTGAGCGGCCCGGCCAGCGCCTTTGGAAGAAGATCATCGCGAACCGCCGGCTTTGGCGCTTCCGCCGCCCCCGCCGTGCCAGCGCATAGGGCGCAGCACAACAACGTCCATCCCACGACCGGCAACGCCCGGGGGCCTGATTTGATCATGTCGATCATTCCTCGCTTAAAGCGACAGCAAATACTCCGCCAGATCCTCGATCTGCTCGGGCGACAGCTTGGAAGTGTGGCCGTGCTTGTCGTGGGGGTTGGAGGTGGTAATCACCTCTTTGATGGTTGCGGCCCGTCCATCGTGAAGGTAAGGCGCGGTGCGCCAGAGTTCATTCAGCGAAGGCGTATCGAAAGCATCCTCCCCTTCATGATCCAGCGCGCCATGCGTGCCGACATTGTATCGCTTCTGCGAGGTGAACCACTCCCCCATGTGGCAAAGCGCGCACGCCACCTTCGCATCTTCAAAAATCGCCTTGCCGCGCACGGCCCTGGGGGATAGCTGACCATTGGCGAGCAGATGCGGACTCTTCTCCGCCTTGATCGAGCGAATAAACGCGGCCGTGGCTTTGACATCCTCCGCCGATGGCACCACCGACAGAAAGCGGAAGCCGGCGGCCGTCGATTCCAGATAATCTTCGCGAATGCCTAGCCAGGTCATCGGCTCGGTCATGTCCGCGCCCAAAAGCGATTTGTTGTTCTTGGGATTTCCCAGCCCATCATTGGGCAAATCCCAGTTCATCCCATCCACCCGGCCATCATTCGGATGGCAGGTGCCGCAACTCAGCCAGTGCTGAAAACTATGCGTGGCATCGTGGAACGCAATCTCTCCCCGCCGCGTTTCATCCATCGCCGGCTGCGCGCCGACGGGAATGGCGC
>JBBRTW010000391.1:0-7045 GCA_038244055.1 Tepidisphaerales bacterium
CCACTGCAGGAGCCGTTGCGGGCGTCGGAGCGGATTCGGCAACGACTGCAGCCAATGCCGTGGCCGTTCGTGGTGGTGCGGCCGCTCCGGTCGCCGCGACGGCGACGAAAGCCGATGGCGCTCTGAAAGACCTGGAGGCCGAACTCAAGCAGATCACCGATTCGGGCCTGAAGCGCGACGCGGTGATTTCGGTTCGCGAGTCGAAGGAGATCGGCGATACGCGCATCCATATCCGCGGCAGCGTGCATACGCTGGGTGAATCCGCGCCGCGCGGGTTTTTGCAGGTGGTGCCGGTGAAGCGGTGGCCGGCCATTCCCGCCAAAGAGAGCGGGCGGCGCGAGCTCGGCCAGTGGCTGGCGGCGGCCGACAATCCGCTGCCGGCGCGGGTGATGGCCAATCGTGTGTGGCATTGGTTATTCGGCGCGGGGATCGTGCGGACCACCGACAATTTCGGCACGACTGGTGAAGGGCCTTCGCACCCTGAGCTGCTGGATTATCTGGCGACGCGATTTGTGGATGAGGGTTGGTCGGTCAAGAAACTGATTCGGACCATCGTGCTGTCGCGCACCTATCAGCTCTCGACATCGTCGCAGCCCGATGGCCTCAAGCTCGATCCTGAGAACCGGCTTGTCTGGCGGATGAACCGTCGCCGCCTCGATGCGGAGTGCATTCGCGATGCGATGCTCTCGGTCAGCGGCCAACTCAGCCTCGAAGCCGGCGGGCCGACTTACAAAGCGGGGCTGGCCTCGGACTTCAATTTCAAATACGCCGACAACCGCCGCAGCGTTTACGTCCCCGCCTTCCGCAACTCGATGCCGGAAATTTTCGAAGCCTTCGATTTTGCCGACCCGAGTGTCAGCACCGGCCGGCGCAATGTGAGCACGGTCGCCCCGCAGGCGCTGTTCATGCTCAATCATCCCGGCGTGGTTGAACAGGCGAAATTCGCGGCCGGACGATTGCTGGAGATGAAAGATTGCGCCGATGATCGGGCGCGCGTGGTTCGGGCGTATCGGCTGACGTTGGGCCGGCCGCCGACGGACGACGAAGCGCGAATCGCGACAGGGTTTGTGGAGCAATCTCGATCAGGGTCGAATCCGCAACAAGCTCAGCCCGCCTGGACTGAGTTGTTTCATGCGTTGTTTGCCTCGATGGATTTCCGGTACGTCGACTAGGAATGAGCGATGAACGCAACACCTTTGAATCCTTTTTCCCGTCGCGCCGCACTTCGATCGGCCGCGTGCGGCTTTGGATATCTGGCGATGGAGGGCCTGAGTGCAGGTCGGGCATCGGCCGCGACAGAATCCGCGCCGGCCGCCAATCCGCTCGCCCCCCGCCTGCCTCATTTCGCCGCCAAGGCCAAGCGCGTGATCTTCCTCTTCATGCAGGGGGGCGTGAGCCATGTCGATTCCTTCGACTACAAAGCGCAACTTGCCCTTCAGGATGGGAAGATGGCCGAGTTCGATGATGCGCGAATCCTCGCCAACACCGGCCGGCGCGGCTCATCCCACCGCGTGATGAAATCGCTCTGGAAATTCAATCAGTACGGCCAATCCGGGCACTGGGCGTCCGACCTCTTCCCGCACATCAACACCCACATGGACGACCTCTGCTTCCTCCACTCGATGGAGACCGAAGGCGTCGCCCATGGCCCGGCGACGCTTTTTCTCCACTGCGGGTCAACGAATTTCGTGCGGCCATCAATGGGGTCGTGGATCACCTATGGCCTGGGCAGCGAGAACGAGAATCTTCCCGGCTTCGTCTCTATTGCCCCATCGATGGGCAATGGCGGCCCGCGCAATTTCGGCAGCGCCTTCCTCCCGGCCGTCTATCAGGGCACCGCGATCGGCAAAGCGGGCGGGGCGGCCTCCGATCTGCTCATCCGCAACCTCGGCAATCCCGCCGCCTCGCCGGCCGAGCAGAGGCGCGGCTTTGATCTGCTGCAAAAACTCAATGCGGAGCAGTTGCGGCGAACGCCCGGCGATGCGGAGCTCGAAGCAGTCATCAATTCATATGAACTCGCCTGGCGCATGCAGGGCCGCGCGCCCGATGCGCTGGATTTGTCCAAGGAATCTCCCGAGACGCTGGCGATGTATGGCATCGGTTCCAAGCCCACCGATACCTATGGCCGGCAGGGTCTGATGGCCCGGCGTCTTGCCGAGCAGGGGGTGCGCTACATCCAGGTCACCTACGGCGATTCCAGCGCAAACCCGGCCTGGGATCAACATTCCAATCTTCCCAAGCATGGCGAACATGCCAAGGCCGTGGATCAGCCGATCGCCGCGCTGCTGACCGATCTCAAAGCTCGCGGGCTGCTGGAAGACACGCTCGTCTGGTGGGGCGGCGAGTTCGGCCGAACGCCCTATGCCGAGAAGAACGGCACTGGCCGCGATCATAACCCGGGCGGGTTCACGGTCTGGCTGGCCGGCGGCGGCACCAAGCCCGGCTTCGCGTTCGGCGCTACCGATGAGTTCGGCCACCGCGCCGTCCGCGACAAAACCCACATGCACGATCTCCACGCCACCATCCTGCATCTTCTCGGCCTGGATCACGAGCGGCTCACCTACCGCTACGCTGGCCGGGATTTCCGGCTGACCGATGTGCATGGGCATGTGGTGAAGGAAATCATCGCATGATGGGTGGCATGGGTAAGGCGTCAGGGCCTTACCCGTGTAAAGCGCCCTTTGCATCGAAGCATCAATAATTGAAGATCACGCTCCCGCAGCTTCAAATCCAACCCTGCCCGAAACAACACCAACCCGACAAATATGATTCGACTCACCACAATCCTGCTCGCGCTGCTTCCTTTGGCTGCCTCCGCCCAGCCCGCCGCTCCCAAAGACCCATTCGATCGATCATCGGTCCCCATCGAAGCCCAGCCCACCGACCCCAAGGCCGCCAAGATCGTGCTGATCTCTCTGGATGGCGGAAACACCCATCCTTACGCCGAGCATGAAGGTTTCGCCGGCTGCGCGCTCTTCATGAAGATGCTCCAGCAGACGCCGGGTGTCGCGCCGGTAATGGTCAAGGATGGCTGGCCGACTAATCCCGATACGCTCAAGGATGCCCGCGCCATCGTCTTCTACATGGATGGCGGCGGCAAGCAGACCACCATCGCGCACGCCGCGGAGATTCAGAAACTCGCCGATGCGGGCGTGGGGATCGCCCATTTCCATCAGGTCATCGATTATCCCACCGATTCCGGCAAGCAGGCGATCAAATGGCTCGGCGGCGTTTACGATGCCAAGAGCGGCGGGGCGCGCGGGCATTGGGATGAAGCCTTCGATAAATTTCCCGAGCATGCCGTGACGCGCGGGGTCGAGCCGTTCAAGCTCAACGATGGATGGATTCTAAAACTCACCTTCGTCCCCAATCTCAAGGGCGTCACCCCGCTGCTGCGCACCACCCAGCTATCCCCCAAGGCCAAACCCGAGCAGCCCATCACGGGCCCGGAGAACATCGTCTGCTGGACCTACGACCGCCCCGATGGCGGAAGGTCCTTCGTCCTCACCGGTGGCCACGATCACCGCAACTGGGCCCTGCCCGGTTTGCGGCGACTGGCCGTCAACGGCATTCTGTGGATCGCCAAGGTGGAAATCCCCGCAGCCGGAGCGCCAGTGACTCTCGACCCGGCCGATCTGATGACGAACCTTGAGAAAAAGCCGATCAAGGCGGCCGCCGCCAAATCCGCAGGGCGGTAATGCGGCTTGACCTATCCCATCAGGACAAAGGCGACTGCGGGTGGTACAAATACTTCGATAAGCAAGGCGGCAAAGTGTTCGAATTCTCGGTGCAGCGATAGAGGGCGGTTCAGAAGAACTTCCGCAGCTTCATCGCCTCGATAATCTGATCGACGCACTGCCCGGCCGAGAGTTGATCCGTCGCCAGTCGCAAATCGGCTTGCGACGGCTCCTCGTAGTCGGCCGTAACGCCGGGGAATTGGGCGAGCTTCCCTTCATCCGCCATTTTCCAGACGCCGCTCTTATCGCGCTGGCGGCAGACCTCGATGGGGCAATCCAGGTACACCGAAAGAAACCGCTGCGAACCGACCACCTGACGCGCCTTCTCGCGCACGGCATCGTGGGGCGCGACGAAGGCGCAGATGCAGAGCAGCCCGGCATCGTTGAGCAGTTTGGCGACTTCCGATGAGCGTCGCAGGTTTTCCGAGCGGTCATCGGCCGTGAATCCAAGGTCCCGCGAGAGGCCCAGGCGCATGTCCGGGCCGTAAAGAACAGTCACCGTTCGTCCCACGTCGAATAGGCGTTCTTCCAGCGCGTAGGCGATCGATTCCTTCCCCGAGCCCGTCAGCCCATAGAGAAGAACTGTCGCCCCGACCTGCCCGAGGCGCTGCTGCCGGGCTTCCAGCGGAACGTGCGTGGCGTGGGCCTTGAGACGCCCGCCGACCGGTTGCTGGTTCCAGTGATCTCCCGAACCGCGTCGATCGCCCGGCTCGAGGATCATCCCCGCGCCGACGGTCGTATTGGAGAGCCGGTCGATCAGGATGAACGCGCCCGTGGCGGCGTTGACTTTGTACGGATCGTGCGCGAGCGGCTGATTGAGCGACAGCACGATATGCCCAACTTCATTGAGCGATAGTTGAGTGGCTGGCCGGTGTTCCAGCGAGTTGACGTCGATGCTGTGCCGCACCTGGGCGATCTCACCGGCCACCGTGCGCGTTGTCTGCTTGACCCAGTAGGTCCGCCCGGGGACGAAGGGCTTCTCGCCCATCCACACGACCATGGCCTCCAGCGTGGATGAAACGTGCGGCTGATTGGCCGGATGCACCAGCATGTCCCCGCGCGAGACATCGATCTCATCTTCCAGAGTCACCGTTATCGCCTGCGGGGAAAACGCCTCATCGAGTTCGCCATCGCGCGTCACGATCGCCTTCACCCGCGATTTTCGCCCCGAAGGAAGCGCGATGACTTCCTCCCCTTTGCGCAGAATCCCCGAAGCCATCGTGCCGGCGAAGCCGCGGAAGTTCAGGTTTGGCCGAAGAACGTACTGAATCGGAAAGCGCATGTCCGCCAGATTGCGATCCGAGGCGATATGCACCGCCTCCAGATGCGCCAACAGCGGCGGCCCGGAATACCAGGGCATCGCGGCCGACTTATCGACGACATTATCCCCCTTCAGCGCTGAGAGCGGGATGAACTGCACATCCGGAATCCCCAGTTTGGCGACAAAGCCCGTGTAATCATCGCGGATGCGGTTGTAGGCTTCCTCGGAGAAGTTGACCAGGTCCATCTTGTTGATCGCCACCACGACGTGCTTGATCCCCAGCAGCGAGACGATGAACGAGTGCCGCCGCGTCTGCGTGACCACGCCGTAGCGGGCATCGATGAGGATGATCGCGAGCTGGCAGGTGGAAGCGCCCGTGGCCATGTTGCGCGTGTACTGCTCGTGGCCGGGCGTGTCGGCGATGATGAATTTGCGCTTGTCGGTGGAGAAATAGCGGTAGGCGACATCGATGGTGATGCCCTGCTCGCGCTCGGCCTTGAGGCCGTCGGTCAGCAGGGCCAGATCGACGGCCGTGACATCGCCGGTGGTGTTGAACTTGGCCGAGTCCCTCTTGACGGCCGCGAGTTGGTCTTCGTAGATCGTCTTGGTGTCGTGGAGAAGCCGGCCGATGAGCGTGGATTTCCCATCATCGACCGAGCCACAGGTGAGGAAGCGGAGAAGCTCCTTGCGCTGGTGGCGGTCGAGGTAGGCGTGGATGTCGTTGGTGGTCATCTGATTCATGGCATGATCAGTCATTGATTCGGGTCTTCGGCGTAATTACAATGTGGATATGAAGACAAAGGTAACTCGGAAGCCGACGAAGCCCAAGCTCAAGCCGCGTCCAGCGGAATCCGGCTTGAAGGCGCGGCTGGTACGAATCGGCAACTCGCGCGGCGTGCGCTTGCCAAAAGCGGTGATCGAACAGGCGGGGCTTACGGAACAGGTCGAGCTTTCGGTTGTCGATGGGCAGGTCATCATCCGGTCCGCCACGGAGAAGCACCCCCGCGCTGGATGGGATGAGGCATTTGCCAAAGCTCTGGCGGAACTCGGTCCCGGAGCTCTGGAGCGCGAGCGCGAGGAATGGGCCGACTGGCAGAATATGTCCAACAAATTCGATGAAGAGGAGTGGACGTGGTAAGTCGAATTCTTCCGCAACGATTTGCCGTGCATCTCGTTAAACTGGATCCGACCATCGGCGCGGAGATGCGTAAGATTCGACCGTGCGTAATTGTGTCGCCCGTGGAAATGCATCGCAATCTTTATACCGTTGTCATCGTCCCCATGACGGGATCGCTGACGGGATTTCCCACCCGACTCCGCAGTCATTTCGGCGGTCGGCCTGGGGAATTTGCACTCGATCAGATCCGATCCGTTGACATTTCTCGTCTCGGCAAGCGCCTCGGACAGCTCGATGCGGCGACCTCCAAGGCTCTGACGACCGCATTGGTCGGCTTCTTTTCGTAGTCGCATTTAGAAGTATCCCTCCCGCTTCTTCTGCTCCATGCTCCCCGCCTCATCGTGATCGATCATCCTCCCCTGTCTCTCGCTGTTCCGCGCCACCAGCATCTCCTGAATGATCTCCGGCAAAGTCGTCGCCGTGCTCTCGATCGCGCCGGTGAGCGGGTAGCAGCCCAGCGTGCGGAAGCGCACGACCTTATTCTGCGGCACTTCCCCCGGCAGCAGCTTCATCCGTTCATCATCCACCATGATCAGGTTGCCATCGCGCTCGACCACCGGGCGAGGGGCGGCGAAATAAAGAGGGACAATGGGGATATTGTCGAGGTGGATGTACTGCCAGACATCCAGCTCGGTCCAGTTCGACAGCGGGAAGACGCGGATCGATTCCCCCTTGTTGACCTTGCCGTTGTAAAGGTTCCACAGCTCCGGCCGCTGGTTCTTGGGGTCCCACTGGTGCAGCTTATCCCGAAACGAATAAACGCGCTCCTTGGCCCGCGACTTCTCCTCATCGCGCCGGGCCCCGCCGAAGGCCGCATCGAAACCGTACTTGTTCAGCGCCTGCTTGAGCCCCTCGGTCTTCATGACGGTC
>JBBRTW010000392.1:0-7042 GCA_038244055.1 Tepidisphaerales bacterium
GCTCAACACGCTGTATCACCTGCTGGCGATGCGCGAGCGTAAATGCCCCATCCTGGATTCGGCCCAGACGATGCTCTTCATGCCCGATCTGTTCAACTATCTCTTCACGGGCGAAAAAGTGGCCGAGTTTTCGATTGCTTCGACCAGCCAGATGGTCGACCCGCGCACGAAGGATTGGGCCAGGCCGATGCTGGAGAAGTTCGGCCTGCCCACGCATTTTCTTCCGCAGATCGTTCCCTGCGGAACGCGGCTGGCCAATGTGCGCGCCGATGTGGCCAAGGAGTGCGGCGTCATCGGCGACATTCCGGTGATCGCCACGGCCGGGCACGATACCGCCAGCGCCGTCGCGGCCGTCCCGGTGGAAGAATCGGAGGCGGCCAAAGGCGATTGGTGCTACATCTCCTCGGGGACCTGGTCGCTGATGGGCGTCGAGATCGCGGAGCCGATCATCAATGCGACTTCGCTGCGCCTGAATTACACAAACGAAGGCGGCGTCGGCGGCACGATCCGCTTTCTCAAGAACATCATGGGCCTGTGGCTCGTGCAGGAATGCCGCCGGCAGTGGCTCAAGGATGGGCGCGAGCTGACCTACGGCGAGCTCACGCGCCTGGCGGCCGAGGCCAAACCCTTCCTCGCGGCCATCGACCCCGATCACGGCCCCTTCCTCTCCCCCGGCGAGATGCCGAAAAAGATCGCCGAGTTCTGCGCCAGGACGAGCCAGCGCATCCCCGCCTCGCCCGGTGAATTCGTGCGAACGTGTTTGGAGAGTTTGGCCTTGACCTATCGGCGGACGGTTGAAGGATTGGAAGAAGTCCTCGGCCGGCGGCTGAATACGATTCACATCGTCGGCGGCGGCACGCAGAACGAACTGCTGAATCAAATGACGGCCGACGCCACGGGGAAGACGGTGATCGCCGGCCCGGTGGAGGCGACCGCGATCGGCAACATGGGCGTAACGGCGATGGCGACGGGCGACATCGGTTCGCTGGCGGAATTGCGGGCGATTGTGCGGAGGAGTTTTCCGGTGAAGGTCTATCACCCGAAGGACCGCGCGGCGTGGGAGGAGGCGTATGGGAGGTATGGGAAGGTGCTGGGCGGGGCGTGAGGATCAGACAATGAGACAATGAGACTATGAGACTATGAGACTATGAGACGGGTGAATCAGCCCTTCCATTGTCTGATTGTCTCATCGTCTCATTGTCTTCCCCAACACGCCGGGTGTATAAACCACGCTTCCCCAACCGGAGCTCCCGCATGATTCGTTTCTTCCTTGCCGCCATTCTCGCCTTCGCAATCACCCTTCCCGCTTTCGCCAATGCGCCCGGCGAAGCTTCCAAACCCTCCGCCACGCCCGCAGCCGCCAATGCGCCGGCCGAGCCGGCCGGGATGGTGCCCCTCTTCAACGGCAAGGACCTCACCGGCTGGAATGGCCACCCCAAGCTCTGGACGGCGGTCGATGGAATGATCCGCGGGCAGACCACGGTCGAGAATAAAGCGCCGGGCAACAACTTCCTCATCTACACCGGCGACGGCAAGGAAGGCAAAGAGTTCAAGGAATTCGAGTTGCGCTTTTCCGTCAAGATTCAGGGCGGCAACTCGGGCGTGCAGTTCCGCTCCAAGCACCTGGTCGGCCACAAGGACAATGACTGGGTCGTCTCGGGATATCAGTGCGAGATCGCCGGCATCCCCGGCAAGGATGGATTCCTCTACTCCGAAAAAGGCCCCAAGGGGCGCGGCTATGCGACCAAGGCCAGCTACCTGGCGTGGGTGGGCGACAAAGTCGAGATCGGCGCGGACGGGGTCTCCAAGGCCACCGGCGCACTGGCCAGCAATGCCGACATCGCGGCCGCCAATAAGAAGGGGGATTGGAACGATTTCATCATCATCGCCAAGGGCAACCACATCCAGATCTTCATCAACAACGTGCAGACGGTGGATGTGATCGACAACGATGAGAAGAACCGCGCAATGTCCGGCATCATCGCCCTGCAGATCCACGCGGGCCCGCCGATGATCGTGGAGTTTAAGAATATTCGGATCAAGGAAGAGAAGTAGACTCACTAACAAAACATAAAACATAAAACATAAGGAGGAGGCGACCCCTCCTCCTTATGTTTTATGTCTTTATGTTTTCGTAATTTTCAGGTGTTTCCGTAGCCTTAAGGAATCGTCTCCACCTTGATATTTCCGTTCGTGTAAATACAAACCTCCCCCGCGATCTTCAGTGATTCTTCCACGATCTCCTTCGCCGACAAAGTCGAATGGGCCATCAGCGCCTTGGCGGCCGAGATCGCGTAAGAACCGCCGCTGCCGATGCCGACGATGCCATCGGTCGGCTCGATCACATCCCCCGATCCGCCGGCGATCAGGCTGACATCTTTATCCGCGATCGCCAGCATCGCTTCCAGCCGGCGCATGGCGCGGTCCATCCGCCAATCCTTCGCCAGTTCGATCACCGCCCGCCGCGTGTTATCGGGAAACTCGCTGAGCTTCTTCTCGAAGCGCTCGAGGAGGGCGAAGGCATCGGCCGCGCTGCCGGCGAAACCAACCAGGACCTTTCCCCCGCCGACCCGGCGAATCTTGTTGGCATCGTGCTTGACGACAGTGTTGCCCAGCGTCACCTGCCCATCGCCGCCGAGAGCGACCTGCCCATTGCGCCGGACCGAAAGAATCGTCGTCGAACGTGCGGCTTTCATATCGGTTGATATATCGGGGCGGGGGAGGTGTGGCAAGAAAGGCCGGCGGGGGGGGCGAAGACGTGGGTCATCAACTCTGGCCGCCGTTTTCGGGGGGGCGCGAGTTGGCGGTGACCGCGATGACTTCGAGGAGGCGGGAGAAGTTGACGGGTTTGGTGAGGTGCTGGTCGAAGCCGGCGCTGCGGCTGCGGCGGATGTCTTCATCGGTGCCGTATCCGCTGAGGGCGATGCCGCGGAGGTGGGCGTGGAGGGTTTTGGCCTGGCGCATGAGGTCGAGGCCGGTGCCATCGGGCAGGCCGAGGTCGCTGACCAGGAGATCGAAGTGGTGGGCTTTGACGAGGGTCAGGGCGGATTCGAGGTTGCTGGCGGTCTGGACTTCATGGCCCTGGCCTTTGAGGAGGCGCATCATCAGCTTGGCGGTGTCGGCGTGGTCTTCGACGAGTAGGATGCGCATGATGCCGATCTCCTGCTTGCGGCCATGATCGGCTGGAGAGGAGGAGATGTCCATATTAGGGCGGGGCAGCGCGCCGCGCTCGGCGAGGGGGAATTCGATGATGAAGGTGGAACCCTTGGACTTGCCCGCGCTGGAGGCGGAGATTTTGCCCCCGTGCATTTCGACCAGGGCCTTGGAGATGTTCAGCCCCAAGCCCAGGCCGCCGAACTGCTGGGTGATCTTGCGATCGCCCTGCTCGAAGGGCTCGAAGAGTTTGGAAAGGACTTCGGGTTCCATGCCGATGCCCTGGTCGCGGATCTCGATGCGAGCGCGGAGGGGCTTAACTTGATTGCAGCGGATGTCGATCTGCGCGCCGTTGGGGCTGAATTTGATGGCGTTCTTGAGGATGTTCCAGAAGATCTGATGGAGGCGGGGGGAATCGGCGAGCATCACGAAGGGGCCGCCGTCCGCGTCGAGGGTGAGGCTAAGACTCCTGGCATCGAGATCGGGGCCGCAGATTTCGACGGTCTGGCGGAGGATGGTGGCGACATCGACCGGGCCGAGCTCGAGGTCGACTTTTCCGCGGCGGATGCGGGTGAGGTCGAGCAGGTCATCGATGAGGCGGGTTTCCAAGGCGACATTGCGGCGGATCATGGAAATGTCCTGGCGCACCTCATCGGGAAGGCGGCGGTCGTCTTCGAGGATGCCGGCGACCACCATGACGGGGGTGAGTGGCGTGCGCAGTTCGTGGCTGAGGGCGGCCAGGAAATGATCCTTGGCGCGGTTGGCGGCCTCGGCCTCGGATTTGGCGGCCTCGGCGGAGTCGCGGGCGGCGCGCATGGCATCTTCAGCGCGTTTGCGCTCGGTGATGTCGCGGATGATCTTGGAAGCGCCGATGATGCGGCCCTGGGGATCCTTGAGCGGAGACATGGTGGTGGAGACATCGATGCGGCGGCCGTCTTTGGTGATCTGGACGGTCTCGAAGTGGTCGATGACTTCACCGCGGCGAAGGCTCTGGAGAATTCCTTCTTCTTCGCAAACTCTCTCTCTGGGAAGAAGGAGGGTGATGGACTGGCCGACGATTTCCTCAGCGCTGTAGCCGAACATGCGCTGGGCGCCGGCGTTCCAGGTAAGGATGATGCCGTCGACGTTCTTGGAGAGAATGGCATCATCGGAGGATTCGACGATCGCGCTCAGGCGCTGCCGGGTCTGCGCGACCTCGCGCTTTTCGCTGATATCGGTGTTGGTGCCGAACCAGCGAATGATCCGGCCATGATTGTCTTTGAAGGGCGTGACCCGGGTGAGGAACCAGCGGAAACGGCCATCGCTGGCGCGCAGGGGGAATTCCATTTCCATCGGCTGGCCGGTGGCGAGGGACTCTTTCCATCGCGCGATGACCTCGGGGAGAATCTCCGGGTCGTGGACCTTCTGCCAGCCCCAGCCTTCCATTTCGGCGGGGGTTGCGCCGGTGTATTCGTGCCAGCGGCGGTTGTACCAGAAGATATGGCCATCGGGGTTGGCCATCCAGGCGAGTTGGGGCATGGCATCGGCCATGGTGTGGAAGCGCTCTTCGCTCTCGCGGAGCGCGCCCTGGGCGGCTTTATGCTCGGAGAAATCGCGGAAGACGAGGACGACGCCGCGCATTTCGCCGCCGGGCTTGCGGATGGGCGCGCCGCTGTCATCGATGGGGATTTCCCGGCCATCGCGGGCGAGGAGGATGGTGTGGTTGGCGAGTCCGACAACAGTGCCCAGGCGGAGGACTTTTTCGACAGGGCTCTCAACGGGGAGGCGCGTCTGCTCGTTGACGATTTTGAAGACATCGGTGAGGGGCTGTCCGATGGCCTGGTTATCCAGCCAGGCGGTGAGGCGCTGGGCTTCGGCGTTGATGAAGGTAATTTTGCCGTCGAGATCGGTGATGATGACGGCGTCGCCGATGCTGGCGAGGGTGACGTTGAGCCACTCATTCTGGAGATCGCGCTGGGTGATGGCGGATTCGCGCTGGAGAATGGCTTGGGCGAGGCGGCGGTAGGCCCAGGCGAGGAAGGCGACGTTGACGATGGCGACGAGAATGAAGATGGTGGTTCGCAGGGTGGTCGCGCTTTGGGCGTGGCGGGATTCATCGACCATGCGGGCATCGTTGTGGGCCACGAGGCGGGCGATCAGGCCGCGGACGCCCTCGCGATCGGGTGTGCCGTCCATGAAGAGGCGGCCTTCATCGGAGCGGACGATGGCCATGGCGCCTTCAGTGCTCCCGTCGCGTTTGAGCTTGAGGGTTTTTTCAAGCTCGCCGAGTTTTTCTTCGGTGAGGGCTTGGAGGCGATCGACATCGGCGGCCGGGAGGTCGCCGGCGGCGGCGGAGGCGCGGAGTGAATCCATTTCCTTGCGGACGGTGGCGACCGACTGGTTGTAGGGGGCCAGATATTTGTCATCGGCGGTCAGAAGGTAGCCGCGCTGGCCGGTCTCGGCATCTTTGAGCGTGGAAAGGAACTGGTCGAGCCGGTGGGTGATGGAGGTGATGGAGGAGAGATGGCGCGTGCTGGTGACGGCGATGTTGCCGACCCAGAATGCGAAGGCGATGCTGGCGAGGAGGATGGCGGCGGTGGTGAGAAAGAGGGTGATGACCAGCGGCTTGCCTGAGTGCATGGTTTTCTTCTCGTTTATGCCGTTGTTTTTTTGAAAATCATTCCAATTGTGCGATTTCATGGCCGCATTTGCCTTAGATCGCGCCGCCAACCATTTTTCACTTTTACCGCCGCGGCCGGTTTGCTGCCAGCGCATAAAATTGCGGGAGCGGTGTTTTTTTTGGGGGTGGGTTTATGACGGCGATTTACCCGAATCGGCGGGCGTGAGTGGTTTGACAATCGCAACCTCGGGCGTTCTGATTCCGGCTTGCGCGGAACGAGGTTCCGCCGTAACTAAGAACTGTTTGTCACTTCATTTAGAGCGAAGGAGCAGGCGACATGGCGCGTCCCGTCACGTTGTTCACCGGGCAGTGGGCCGACCTATCTTTTGAGACGATCTGCCAGAAGGCGAAAAGCTTCGGATACGAAGGCATCGAGCTGGCCTGCTGGGGCGATCACTTTGAGGTCGATAAGGCCCTCAAGGACAAGAACTATTGCAAGAGCCGCTGGGACATCCTGGCCGCCAATGGGTTGAATGCGCATGCGCTGTCGGCGCACCTGGTCGGGCAGGCGATCTGCGATCTGATCGACGAGCGGCATAAGCTGATCCTGCCGCCGGAGGTGTGGGGCGATGGGGACCCCGAGGGCGTGCGCGGGCGGGCGGCGCAGCGCATGAAGGACACCGCCAGGGCGGCGCGGCTCTTCGCGGATGCGCGGCCGGACAAGTGCCCGGCCATTCCCGGTTTCGGCGCGGTGGTGAACGGGTTTACGGGGTCGAGCGTATGGCACAGCATCTATGCCTTCCCTCCCACGGATCAGAAATACTGGCAGAAGGGTTTTGACGATTTCGCAAAACGCTTCGGGCCGATCCTGGAGGAGTTCGAGAAGCAGAACGTGAACTTCGCATTGGAAGTGCATCCAACCGAAATCGCCTTCGACATCGCCAGCGCGCAGCGGGCGGTGGAGGCGGTCAAGGGGCACAAGCGGTTTGGATTCAACTACGATCCGTCACACCTCGGATATCAGCATGTGGATTACGTCAAGTTTATCCGCGATTTCGGATCGCGGATTTACCACGTGCATATGAAGGATGCCTGGTGGGGACATGGCAATGGGGATGCGGGCGTGTTCGGCGGGCATACGACTTTCGCCGATGCGCGCAGGTATTGGGATTTCCGGTCGCTGGGGCATGGGGATATCAAGTTCGAGGACATCATCGTGGCGCTGAACGATGTGAGGTATCCCGGCCCGCTGAGCGTGGAATGGGAAGACAGCCGGATGGACCGCGAGCA
>JBBRTW010000393.1:0-7000 GCA_038244055.1 Tepidisphaerales bacterium
CCGCCGCCGCGATCTTGGCGGCAGAGCTCGGAAAATACTGCGTGACGTAATACGCCTCCCCGCGCACCTCCCCGGCCTCGATGATCGGTGCCCAGTGCCTGGTCTTCGCGTCGCCGGCGCGCTTCTGATCCCGCGCCCGCATCAGAAAGCGCGTGGCCTCGCCATCGGCCGCGTTCTCGGCCGTGCGCACCAGGAATACCTTGATCGCATAGCTGGCATCCGAACCCAGGTCGTCAAACCCCAGGTCCCATCCGCCATCGGCCGGCCGCGCGCGGTGAACGACCGCGCTGCGGGATCTCCCGAGCTCGGCCACAGGATCGAATTGACCGTAAACAGCCATACCGCTTCACCACCGGCAACCCCACCCGCATACTCCGATAACGCGCCCACCAAGGACGCCCCCACAGTATACCGGCAATAAGCCCCGCAGGCTGTGGGCAATCCGACGGTCCACAGGTGCGCCTCACGGTCCCATAAAACCCGGTGAATCCACCGCATGGGTGGCACTGGTAAGTACCGTTACCCGTGGGCGGGCGACATCATAGGGATGGCAATGGAGCAGGCTGACCCTCACCGGTAAGAGTGAAGAGCGCTTACCAGTGCCGCCCTCTTTTTCATCCCGCATGGCGCGCTCCGCATCACCCGCACGGCGCGCTCCGCATCACCCGCACGGCGCGCTCCGCATCACCCGCACGGCGCGCTCCGCATCAGTTGCTGGCATCGCGTGCGGCCGCGACGCTTCCGAACAAACGCAGGGCCGCGCCGTAGAGCGCGGGCTGGTGGGTCCGCAGGGCGGCGTCGGTGACCTCGTGCTTTCGGGAAAAGGTCTTGAGCTGGCGGACGACTTCTTCGCGGCTCCAGCGTTGCCGGCGGCGAATCTTGGCCGGATCCACCTTGGCGGCGCGAAGGGCCGAATCGTAGCTGCCGAAATGGCGGACGGCGGCGGCATGCAGGCCGGGATCATCCTTCTGGACCGCTCCGCTGTTGAGCGCTTCGCTTTCGCGGCCGCGCGCTTTGAGCTCGTAGACGATCGATTCCTTGCCCCACTTGCGATACTGGCTGATCTCATCTGCATCCAGGCCGGCCCCGGACAGGGCGCGGTCCCAGCTTCCGAAGAGGCGGTCCTGGAGGGAGGCGAAAGCGGCCCGCCCAAGTTCATCGCCGCGCTTGGTCACGGCGGACCAATGGAGGTCTTCTCCATCGCGCTTGGCCTGCTTGATGAGGCGGATGATCTCCTGCTTGGTCCAGCGGGGGCGGCGGACCACGTCGGTATAGGCGATGCCCGCCTTCTCGACCGCGGCGCGGTAGGAGCCGAAGTGATACGCGGCCGCTGAGACCAGCGGCTGGTTTTTCTTCGCGAGCTGCGTGTAGGAAAGCTCTTTGCCTTCCTTGTGCAGTTTCTTCAAAGCCTGGAGGATGTCATTCTTGTCCCAAGTGAGCCTTGCCATAATTGATCCATTCAAAAGATGTACATCTGTCCGTGTTGGTGTTTTGCCATTCACGGGGCGGCATGTCGAGCCGCCGCTTGTCGCCGCGTTCACTCCAGTCCTAAAACGCGGGCGACAGACCATTTGTTGTAAAAAAGCACCATACACCAGCGGTTGGCGATATGGCACGAAAAGCCGGAGCACAAGCTCACAGCGCCATCGCGTTACAACCCCCTTCACGTCCAAACTATTCCCCCCGCACTCTCCCCCTCCGCGCGCCATCCTATTCGCTTGCCAATCGATTCTCAAGCGTACTTCAACCGCAATTCTCAAATCGGAAGTGTCCGCCAATCCCCAGCATAGACCGATTTAGTACCCGTTTTCCGTGCGGACGCTCTATACTCGTCACCCATGAAACAGATGTCTCCAACCTTTTTTGAGAGTCGATGAGAGGAAAATCTAAAAAGTCAGGACGCGAGAAGGACCTCACCGGCCGATACCTGTCGGGAAATCTCGATGAGGATCGCATGGAGGCCGGCCAGCGCTTCGGCGACCGCACCAAGCATTTCCAGCAGAGAAAAATCGAAAAAACGGCGCTTTTGCGGGCGGCGGAGGAGGCCGACAGCATCGCCGACATCGAGACGCTGCCCATCGGGCAGGTGATTCTCGTCTTTTCCCTCTTCTGCGAAGTTGAGAGCGAGGGGGTTATCCGCCTCTGCGTTCTGCGAAAAACGCTGGCCAAATTATCGGACACGGCCACGGTGGTCGGCGACCGGGTGCGCTTTCGCGAAACCGGGGTGACGGATGATCAGGGTCGCCCCGAGGCGGT
This sequence comes from Tepidisphaerales bacterium, assembly GCA_038244055.1. GTDB lineage: Bacteria > Planctomycetota > Phycisphaerae > Tepidisphaerales > Tepidisphaeraceae > DASPKW01. Next base: position 2,257 of record JBBRTW010000393.1, read on the forward strand.
GATCGAACTGATTATGCCGCGCACGACGCTGTTGACCCGCGCCGATAGTTTCAAGGCGATGGAATCCCAGCCGATCGTCGCCAATGCCGATCAGATGTTGATCGTCGCCGCGCTGGCCGAGCCGTGGCCCAAGTGGGGCTTGATCGATCGCATGCTGATCGCGGCCAGGGCGGGGGGGCTCACTCCCATCCTTTGCCTTAACAAAGCCGATCTGGCGGAAACGGAGGATGGGCGAAGGGAATGGGACTTCGCGCAGGCGGCATTAGAGCATTACCGATCGATCGGGGTGAACTGCCTGCTGACGAGTGTCACGACCGGGATCGGACTCGATGACTTGCGCGAGCGTCTGAAAGATCGCACGACCGTGCTGGCCGGCCACAGCGGCGTTGGGAAGTCATCCCTCATCGCCGCCATCCAGCCCGGCCTGAATCTCCGCATCGGGGAGATTTCGGGATATACGGGGAAGGGGCGGCATACGACCACTTCGGCGCGGCGATACCTATTGGCCGAGGGTGGGTACGTCATCGATACGCCGGGCGTCAAGCTCTTCGGCCTGTGGAATGTCACGCGCGAGAACCTCACTGGATTTTTCCCCGATGTCGAGGCCGGGACGGCTCCGCAATGGCGCGATGAAAGTTACCAGCGGATTCGGGCGAGTTTGAATGGGTGAGGGTCCGCACCACAACCTTCGCAATGGACAATTGACGATGGACAATTGACAATCCCATCATGTGGGAACCCATCGGCGACATCGGTCAGGCGGCTGATTTCTGGTCTCCGCGCCCTTCGGGATTCTGGCGGGTTGTGCTCAAGCCGCTGCGAAAGTTCTACCTCAAAGCCTTCTATGGCATCGGCGATGTATCGATTGAAGGCCTGGAAAACCTGTCGGTCATCAGCGCTGAGGACGGTGTGCTTCTGACGCCCAACCATTCACACGATTCCGATCCGCACGTCATGATGGATGTGGCCGCGCGGCTCGACCGGCAGTTCTACTTCATGGCCGCCTGGCAGATATTCAAGGGCCACAAGGGGATCGATGGCTTCGTGCTCCAGCGGATGGGCGCGTTCTCGGTGGATCGCGAAGGATGCGATCGTCGGGCGATCCGAAAGGCGATTGAACTGGTGGCCACCGGGAAATGGGTGGTCATTTTTCCGGAAGGTGAAATCTATCACACCAACGACCGGCTGACGCCCCTGCGCGAAGGAGTCGCCTTCATGGCCTGCTCGGCGGCCCGGGATGTGGCGAAAGAGGCCGGGACGCACAAAGTCTGGATCGTCCCCACCGCCATCCGCTATCGCTATCTCGAAGATGTCACCCCCGCGCTCGAAGAGGCGATGGACGGGCTGGAAGACCGCATCAAGCTGCGGAACGGCAAGGACAAAACGCTGGCCGAGCGAATCCTCCGCTTCGGCGAGGCGATGCTGACGATTAAGGAGAAAGAGCAGTTCAATCAATGCTTCGAGGCGATGGGCGATCTCTCCAGCCGCCTGAAGAATCTGGTGCAATGCCTGCTGGAGCGCCTGGAGAATAAATGGCTGGGTAAGACCATGGCGCAATGTTCGGTCTCGGAGCGCGTGAAGGGACTTCGCCAGAAGCTACTTGAATCGTGGGCCGACGAGGCCGCGAATGATGAGCATCGCAAAACCGTTCGCGCGGCCATTGATGATGTGCAACTGGTGATACAACTCTACAGCTATCCGGGCGACTACGTCGCGGAGAATCCCACGCTCGAACGAATGGCCGAGACGATCGAGAAATTCGAGGAAGATGTGGATGGAGAGATGGCCCGGCCCAAGGGCAAGCGCGCGGCCCGAGTCATCCTCGGCCGGCCGATCGATGTCGCCGCGGCGTCAAAAGACCTCCGTCCAAGAGCCGCCACGACTCAGTTGACCCAGCGCCTGGAAACAGAGATCAAAGAACTCATGATGCGCCCGCCGAAGTAGCGTGAGCACCCCTCCCGTAGCATGGGCATCCTGCCCATGTTGGAGAGGCAACCCACAGCCATCCAGGAGCTTTTCGAAATGGACCCCCGAATTTCCCTCATCACTCTCGGCGTTTCCGACCTCGCCCGCTCCACCGACTTCTACCAGCACATTCTCAAACTGCCCAAACTCGAGTCGCATCCTTCGATCTCGTTTTTCGAAATGGGCAAGACCTGGCTTGCGCTCTACCCGCGCGACGAACTGGCGGCCGACGCTGGACTGGCTTTGCCATCCCACCCGGCTTCGCCCTCGCAGCAGGCCCATGCCCCCTTTCCCGGATTCACGCTGGCGCACAATGTAGGCTCCGAAGCGGCGGTCGATGCCCTGATCGCCGAACTGTCGGCCGCCGGCGTTCGGATCATCAAACGCCCGGCCCGCGCGGATTGGGGCGGGTATTCATCGTACTTTGCCGATCCGGATGGATTTCTCTGGGAGGTGGCGTTTAATCCGCATTTTCCGCACGTGTGAAATGATCGACCCAATCGAATTGGGCGATGGTCGTGGGCCCTTGGTCGATTTCAGGCCTGCTCGGTGGAATGGAATGTACAATCGGCCGATATATACTGGCTGGGGGCGAGATGATTTCGGAATGGTTTGATTTCCAAACATTGAAGATCGCCTCGATACGCTGCCTCCGCCCTGAACCGAACCAGACCCGCGCCAAAAATGATTGACGTCCTGATTCAAACCCACAACGAGGAATTAAACCTTCCACATGCTCTGGCGAGCCTCAAAGGGTGGGCGAACAAGGTTTTCGTTGTCGACAGCGGCTCCACGGATAGAACCGTCGAAATTGGGCGCGAGTTCGGGGCGGTGGTCATCGTCCATCCATGGGAAGGATACGCGGCACAAAAGAACTGGGCGCTGGATTACCTGCCGTTCGAGTCCCCCTGGATCTTGATCCTCGATGCCGATGAGGCGGTGAGCCCATCGCTGAAAGACGAGATCGTTCAAGTGGTGAGCCGCCCGGTCGATCGAGTGAAGACGGCTGGATATTACATCAATCGGGTGCTCATTTTTCTCGGCCAGCATATTTACCATTGCGGATACTTCCCCAGTTGGAATCTCCGTCTCTTCAAGCGCGGGATGGCGCGCTACGAGGATCGCGAAGTCCACGAGCACATGACAGTGAACGGGCCGACCGCGTATCTCAAGCAGTTGCTCATCCACGAAGATCGCCGCGGGCTCGAGCACTTCATCGCCAAGCACAATCGCTATTCGACCCTTGAGGCGAAGTCGATCTACAACTCGCGCGCAAGTTGGCCGGGCATCAAGCGGATGTTCACCGACCGAGTCGCCCGCACGCGCTTCCTGAAGGACCGGGTGGTGCCGCGACTGCCCGCGCCCTGGCTATTTCGATTCTTCTACATGTATGTCCTTCGAATGGGGCTTCTCGACCGCCGCGCTGGCTGGATGCTTTGCAGCTACATCGCTTCATATGATCTTTTCGTCTATTCAAAATACCGCGAACTGCGGCGTCTGCGCGGCCAACATCACTCGCGGATCGGCGGCCTTGCCATCCCCGAAGGCCAGATGCTGGTCGCCCACCGGGGCAATGTCCGAGGGACGGAAGCCACGATCAAATTGCCCATTTCGCCGGCCATCCAATCCCCGCCGCCGGCTGCGCCCGAAAAAAATGTGTCAGTAGCCGCGCCGAGTCCAATTATGCCCGCGAACTCCGTTCGCGTGGCTCGGAGCGCGCACCCAGGCAAAGCGCCGGTCTCGGTGCTTATCCCCACACTTAACGAATCATCTAACATGCGCCGCTGCCTGGATCATCTCCAGTGGGCAGATGAGGTGGTTGTGGTGGATAGCGGGTCCAAGGATGATACCTGCGCCATTGCCGAGGCGTACGGCGCCCGCGTCATTCAATTCAAATGGGATGGAAAATGGCCCAAGAAGAAGAACTGGGCCCTGCGCAATGTCGATTTCAGGCACGACTGGGTGCTTATCGTCGATGCGGATGAATGGATTACTTCCGACCTGGCTTCCGAAATCGCGCAGGCCGTTAAATCAGACCAGTTCGTGGGCTATTACATCAACCGCCGCTTCATTTTCATGGGACAATGGATCAAGCATTGCGGCTATTACCCCAGTTGGAATCTCCGCCTCATCCGCCGCGGATTTGGGGAATACGAACAACTCACCGAGATCGGCAACACCGGCAGCGGCGACAACGAAGTGCATGAGCATGTTGTCGCCGCGGGCGAAGTCGGGCATCTCTCGACGGACATGCTCCACTTCGCCTTCCCGAGCATTACTGTCTTCATGGAAAAGCACAATCGCTACAGCAATTGGGAAGCGGCGGTGCAGTTCGAAAAAATCGAAAAGACCTCCGCCGTCATCGGCAGCACCGATTTGTCCCGCCGGCGAAAGCTCAAGAATCTTTCACGAAAGCTCCCGTTCCGTCCGCTGCTTCGCTTTCTTTATGCCTACATCTGGAAGGCCGGATTCCTTGATGGCAAGGCAGGCTATATCTTCTGCAGGCTCCTCGGCATATATGAGTACCTTTCGGTCGCCAAGTATCACGAATTGAAGCGTCGAGCGGCGGGCATTGTCACCGATGACTCGCTCAGCGACGTGCCGGCGAAGGACGTCTCCATACCACTACCGGCATCCATTGAATCGCCTGTGACCACCGACGCCAGCGCATAGGACTCGTCTCGAAAAAACGTGCCGCGAAATGCTTCGCTCTTGCCATGTCAGACCCACACTCCAACCCATCCGCCGATAGCGACCTCACCGGCCGACACATCAGCTC
>JBBRTW010000394.1:0-6995 GCA_038244055.1 Tepidisphaerales bacterium
ATCGTGACGCAAAACCGCCCGACGCGGGCGGCGGGAAGGCGGACGAAATTGAAATCGTGTACCCTAACATCGAAGCCATCCGACTCGACCAGTGCATGGGAAATCAACCCTAACGGCGGAAATCAACCGGACAGTAGTGATTTCGGATTGTGGATTGCGGATTGAAATGCGGTCTTCTATCCGCAATCCGCAATCCACAATCCGAAATCGATGCGATAGGATTGAAATGCAATTGCCCTGGTGTCTCGCCCCCTCTTGACGCCGATCCCCGATCTTTCTATATTTCCCCGCGTGAGATCCGCTATTCGACTTACGGTCGCCGTACTCTAGGTCGGTATCGCTGTCAGGTGTCTGCCCCCCACAGGCTCCTTTCGCGACCGGCCCAGTCCCGCCCTATCCGGCGCAATGCCGGAATTTCGCCCCGGTTAACCGTATTTTCCGATCAACGTCACCAATCAATCACGATAATTCTTGATTCCGCCAGCAGATATGCCTAGATTGGCGGGACTCCCTATTAGGAATCACACATGAGCACTGTGCAAAGCGACATCCAGGCGGCCCCCTCTACTTCCACCTCCAAGCCCAAGTACAAGGGCAAATCCGGGGCGCAGATCTTCCATGAAATGCTGATCGGCCCGCACAAGGTCGAGGTCATGTGGGGCTACCCCGGCGGGGCCATCCTCCCCGTCTTCGACCAGCTCTACCGCACCCCCGCCAAGTTCATCCTCAACCGCCACGAGCAAGCCTCCGGCCACTGCGCCGATGGCTACTACCGCGCCACCGGCAAGCCCGGCGTCTGCGTCGTCACCTCCGGCCCCGGCGCTACCAACACCATCACCCCGCTGGCCACCGCGCAGATGGATTCGATTCCCATCGTCGTCTTTTCCGGGCAGGTCGCCACCAAGGTGATCGGCAACGATGCCTTTCAGGAGGCCGATGTCACCGGCATCAGCCGCCCCTGCACCAAGTGGAACTACCTCGTCAAAGATATCCGCGATCTGCCGCGCGTGATCAACGAAGCCTTCCTGATCGCCACCAGCGGCCGGCCCGGCCCGGTGCTCGTCGATCTGCCCAAGGATGTGACCAGCGGCATCTGCCCCGATGAAGTCGATGACACCCCCCGCGCCCATATCGTCAACAAGCGCCGCCAGGCCCCGACCAACCCCAATCACGCCAAGCAGGCCGAGGCGGCCGCGGAGTTGATCAACAAGTCCGAGAAGCCCATCCTCTACGTCGGCGGCGGCGCGATCATCGCCAACGCCCACGAGATCCTCCGCAAGATCTCCGACCGCGCCAACATTCCCTGCACCACCACCCTCCTGGGCCTGGGCGCTTACGATGAGCACGACCCCAAGAGCCTCTACATGCTCGGCATGCACGGCAGCGCCTTCGCCAACTACGCCGTTCAGGAGTGCGACCTGCTCATCGCCGTCGGCGCTCGCTTCGATGACCGCGTCACCGGCAACCTCGCCACCTTCGCCCCCCACGCCAAGATCATCCACATCGATATCGATCCCGCATCGGTCTCCAAGAATGTGGATGTGGATGTGGCCGTCATCGGCGATGCCAAGCTCAGCCTCGAGCTGATCGCGCCCCACCTCGAGCACCGCGACCGCAAGGAATGGTTCACCCAGATCAACGGCTGGAAGAAGCGCTTCCCCTTCAAGTATTTCGATGACTCGGCCAAGGCCAAGCCCCAGTATGTGATCGAGGAACTGTGCCGCGCCACCCGCGGCGAAGCCACCATCACCACCGGCGTCGGCCAACACCAGATGTGGGCCGCCCAGTTCTACCGCTGGCGCTACCCCCGCCAGATGATCACCTCCGGCGGCCTGGGCACGATGGGTTTCGGCCTCCCCGCCGCCATGGGCGCGGCCGTGGGCTCGCCCGGCAAGACCGTCATCGATATCGATGGCGATGCCTCCTTCCTCATGACCTGCTACGAGCTGGCCACCTGCGCCGAGTACAACATCCCCGTCAAGGTCGCCATCCTCAACAACGACTTCCAGGGCATGGTCAAGCAGTGGCAGGACCTCTTCTACGGCGCACGCTACAGTCAGACCGTCATGAAGAACCCCAACTTCTCCAAGATGGCCGAAGCCTTCGGCGTCCGCGGCATCAAGTGCGAATACAAGTGCGATGTGCCCAAGGTCGTCAAGGAAATGGTCGAGCACGACGGCCCCTGCGTCGTCGATTTCGTCGTCGAGCCCAACGAGCACGTCTACCCGATGGTCCCCGCCGGCAAAGGCCTGCACGAACAGGTTCTAGGCGTGGTCAATCAGGAAGGCGGCATCGTCGAGGAGCGGCTGAAGGAGATGATGTCGCAGAATCAGGATCTGGGGTCGCTGGCGTAAGGACGGATGTGCAGACGATCGGGCGCTGGGACCGTGGGACGATGGGACAGTGAGACCGGGAGACAATGAGACTATGAGACGATGAGACAATGAGACGATGAGGCAATGAGACAATGAGACCGGGAGACAATGAGACAATGAGACAATGAGAAGGGGGGGTGTAGGGGATAGGTGGCGGACTTTCTTCGCCCGGAGGGCGGGCGTCCGTTGCCAGGGGTTTTAACCCCTGGAGTTGACCTCACAATACATTTGCCTGCGCCCTGAACGAAGCCGAGCACATTGACCCCGCCCTCAAGGCGGACGAGGGATGACGGTCTTTCCTCGGCTTTACAGCCCCGCAGCCCGGCGTTAACGTCTTGTCGTGTTTCCAGTGCACAGTGTCTGGCTGTGGAGGTCACGATCATGAAGATGCTGCTCGGTGTCTGCTCGTTCCTGATTTTCGCTCTCGCGGTCGATTCGCATGCCCAGAGCATCGGCGTCAATTTTGTCGGCAAGGACGCCAAAACGCAGACCTTGCAAGCCAACCAGAGCGCAGGCGTTGCCGCCGTGGCGCAGGACCACTGGAACCACCTCGCCGTCAGCGACGATGATGCCAATGGGCACGACAACAGCGGTGCCCTCGACAAGGTCATCGACAGCGCTGGCAAGGATGCCAAAGGTGTCAGCGTGACCGTCGCCGCCACGGCCGACACGCAAGTCTGGGGCACCAACGGCGCTGCATGGGGCTTCACCGAGACGAACCTGATTCTCCAGTCGGGGATGATCTGGCACAGCCCTATGATCACCGTGAAGGGCATCCCCTATAAGAATTACGCGGTCTACGTCTATGTCGCGGCTGGCGATAAGAGCGGACAAGGCAGCGCCACCATTTCTGTAGCCAGCAAAGTGCCCGGCAAAGTGGACTCGACGCGTGCTTACTTCTGCAATTTCAACTGGCAGGCGGGGAAGTATGTGAAGTCTGAAGCGAAAACGCTCAAAGAAGCCAAGGACTCCAAAGGCTCGAACTACATCTGCTTCACCGGAAATACCGCCAGCGACATCACCGTGGATTTCAACGGCGCCCTCGGCGGCGGCTGGCTCGGTGTGGCGGCGATTCAGATTGTCGAAATCCCGCAGGCCAAGTAGATGCACAAATGGGTTGATACCGACCCTGCTACGCCTACTTCCCCACGTTGATGAACTCTTCCCGGGTCAGCACGCCATCCTTGTTTACATCGAACTTCTCAAACCGGCCTTTAGCAGCCTCCTTGTCGGTCTGGTTCGACAGGAACTCTTCCAGCGTCATCTTACCATCGTGATTGGCGTCGCGCTCATCAAAGCGGGCCGACCGGTTATTAGCCGCCTTGCCGGCGGCCGGCTTGGGGACTTTGTTTCCATCGGGATCTTCGCCCGCTTCACCGCCGAAGGGTTGCGTCTGCTTCACGAAATTGGCGTCGCGGGGACCCTGGTGCTGTTTGAGCAGCGCCTCCAGTTTCGCCCTGGCGGCCCTGGCATTGTCATCGAGCGCGGCGACATCCAGCGGAGTCTTCTCACGATCGTCCTTGGCGACGTTGTAGAATCTCCCATCCGCGTAGAGCTTGAACTGCCGATCGTGTGCGAACTCGAACTTGGCCGATGCCCCGCCGCTGGGGTTGTACCAGACGTACAGCGCTTCCCGCGGATTGCCCGGTTCACCGCGCAGTTGCGGCAGAAAACTCCGACCGTCAATTTTCAACTCCGGCGGAACCGTTACCCCCGCCGCTTCGCAGATCGTCGGCAGGAAATCCGTTGCATCGATCAGGTCCGTGCATACCTTGCCGCTGGCGAAATGGCCGGGCCAGTTGCCGATGGCGGGAACATGCGTGCCCCACGTCGTGCTCGTGCCTTTGCCGCCAACCACGTCCCGGCCCTTGAATCGCGAGGGCGTGCCGCGACCGGTGCCGTTGTCGCCAAGAATAAGCAACACCGTGTTCTCGCGCAACTTCAGTTCATCCAGTTTCGCGACGACTTTGCCGATCAGCTTATCCGTGTAGGTGGTCATGTCCGCGAAATGGCCGACGTTCTTCGGATTCTGGCCGGACTTGGTTGTGAGATAATCCGGACTGTCCGGCGTCGCATCGTACGGCTCGTGAGTGAGCATCAGCGGGTAGTAAAGAAAGAACGGCTGGTCCTTTTTCCGTTGGATGAAATCCAGAGCGTAGTCGCTCACGAGATTGGGGCCGTATTCGTTCATTGAGTAGTCATGCTGCTTGCCGTTAATCTCCAGCCCGGGATTCTTGTAACGGCCCGGCCGACGATTCACCTGCCACAGGCAATATTCATCGAATCCAAAATGCCCCGGCCCCTCCAAACCGTTGGCAAGCTGCCATTTTCCCGCGATGCACGTTGCATAGCCCGCATCCTTGAACAGGTTGCCAAAGGTCTTCTGGGCCGGATCGAGGTGGGCGAAGTGCGTATAGTTTCGTTTGTTGATGATTCCGGTCATCAGCGCCGCGCGCGTGGGCGTGCAGAGCGGCTGAACATGCACCTGCTCGAATCGCAACCCGGTGGCGGCGAGCTTGTCCATCACGGGCGTTTTATAGCTCTCGCCGCCATTTGCGGTGACGCACTCGTAGCCGAAATCGTCGATGAGGATGAGCACGACATTGGGCCGGGCAGCGCCGGCGGCGTAAAGTGCCGGCGTCAAGGCCAGCAGCGCGACGACCCATGCAAGAATGATTGATCTCATTGCTTCGACTCCTCGTCTGCCCACCCCACGACTATGCCGCGGGCAGCTCGATTTCCAGCGGCTTGTCCCTGCGAAACCGCGACACGCCCAGCACGCTGAACCCAATCACCTTTCCCGCTTCATCCACGCGTTCCATCAGCGCATCGTGCCCGGTCTGTTTCTCGTAGCCCGGCGCATCGGAGAAGCGCACTTCCAGGAAATCCGCCTCGGCGTCAAACCATACCTTTACTTTGTCGGCCATCGGTCTTCTCCGGGCTTGGGTTTGTCGGTCAGGTACGCCGTCACCACAAACGCATCGGCATCGGCGTATTTCACCACAACGCACAACCACTTGCCACCCACCACCGTCCGGGCGTAGTAGCGATAGAACAATCGCGCGGTCGGATCGCTGCGCGAGACCCGCACCAACTCGGGCCGCTCCAGCGCCACCGCGAGCTGGGCCTCCAGATCGCGCATTTCCGGGTGTTCGAGGATATGCGCCCGCCGCTCATCAGTGAGCCGAACCTTCTGGCCGAAACAGTCGGTGAGTTCCCGCATGATCCAATTCCTCGCCGCACTTCCCACAACCCGCTAGATCCGTATCCCAAAGCGCCGTGCCAAACACTCGGGCACCGGATTCTCGATACGGCCATGATATCCGCCATCACGGACGCGCCCAGCGTCACGCGTGATGGCGGGCTGGGCCTTTTCCGGCCTGCCCTGAGTTTGTCGAAGGGGCCGCGGTCGGAGGGGAGCAGCACACCCGCCGGTATTCCGTCGATGCATTTCCGCCACGGCTCGACTGACTTCGACGAGCTCGGTCGAGTCGAGCTCGCCGGAGTCAACCGCGCAGTGGCGGCGGATAGGAGGAGGCCCAGCGCGCCCGGCCCCGCCCCGGCGGACGAGGTTTTCGTGAAATCGAATCCTGACCCTCTTTATTTTCCAATTGATCTGGCTATGTTGCACCAAAAGCGGCGCAAATCGGCTGAAGTTGATCGAATGAAAACTCCGCAATCCTGCGAAGCCCGGCCCACATCAGCCTGCAGTCAATCATAATCATTACCGATATCGACGACGCCATAGCGAAAGCTCCCAATGTACGACCGCTATGGTTTGGCGCGGCGTTCCATCTCGGCAAAGCCGCCAGTTCTTGGTCGCGGCAGAGGATATATCTTCCGGAAGTTAAAGCCCCGTAGTCCACAACTCCACACTCTCTCAGCAAAACGTTCGGTCACAAAATAGTCAGTAATGCTCTCGGGAATTCGAAAAATCGACAGTAACTCCACCTTTTCTTGGACAAATTCATAATGTTTAATCTGCACCGCCCTAATTGGCTCTGCTTTTTTGAGACGAACCTCCGCCGGCCATTCCACAATCGACATGTCGCGATTTAGCACATCCATTACCGATGTTACATTAAACGCAACAAACTCGCCTGTATCACAATCCAGGGGCAGAACCTCCCCATTTGGAATGAGAAACTCCCGTAGAGCGTCGACAGCCCTCGCACTAAAGGCTGGAACCAATAGTCCGACTGTTGGGTAGTCGTTCACCTGGCTCGGTAGTAGGTCCACAACCTTGGGGCGATTCCATCGATCCTTTAGCATCGGTGCTTGCCAAGCTCGCGTTTTAGTCTCCTTTGGTCGAAAGGCCGAGCTCATCGTTTCACCAGCGATAAGCGGCTCTTCCTCTACACTCTGTAAGCACGAAAAGGCCGGGTCATCAAGCATCGGTAGCAACTCATACACAACGTGTTCGGACATCATTATCTCCGTCAAACCGCTCAATTAAACAAATAAACCACTGAGAATATCAAACGTAATTGTTTACCGCCTCTCCCGCACCTTTTCCATCGGGCGGCGTAGATACTCCTGGCATGGAGGCCGATCCCACCCATTTCCCGTCGCCCATTTGTCCTGGTTGTGCCCGGCGTGATCGCCGGATCGCCGAATTAG
>JBBRTW010000395.1:0-6984 GCA_038244055.1 Tepidisphaerales bacterium
TAGATTTGCAGCCGGCGGCATTTTCATCCCGAGCCGGCGGCATTTTCATCCCGAGCCGGCGGCATTTTCATCCCGAGCCGGCGAAGGATCTTGCTTCGAAAGTCGAGGCCACCGATCAAAATGTATCTATCGAGTGCGAAATCCAAGCCAATAACAAACAGTCGCCCAGCCGCGGGGTAGCATCCTTCATGCGCTTCTCGCTTCCCCTCATTGTCATCGTCCTCCTCGCCTCCTCACCCCTCTCCCGCGCCGCCGCCCCCCAGCTTCTCGAAACCTGCGACATCTCTCCCGTCTGGGCCGGGCACCCCGTTGGATTCAGCCTCCTCACCGATGCCCCGCGCGGGATTCAGTACGTCGCCTTTTACGATGACCAGCGCCGCATGACGGTCGGCTCGCGCAAGCTCGGCGCAAAAATCTGGACCTTTAAGAAGCTCACTGAAATGGAAGGCGTCATCGGCAAGCGCGACCCCGGCCAGCTCGGCTGGGACAGCCACAACAGTGTCACCATGGCCCTCGACTCGGCCGGGCAGTTGCACGTCTCGGGCAACATGCACTGCAACCCGCTCGTCTATTTCCGCACCGCCACGGCCGGCGATGTGACGAGCCTGAAATGGATCGGCAGAATGGTCGGCGAGCGCGAGGTGAGCTGCACGTATCCGCGCTTCATCAACGGGCCGGAGGGATCGCTGATTTTCGCGTATCGCGATGGGCGCTCGGGCAATGGGGTCGATATCTACAACCGCTACGACCCGGCCAGCGCCTCGTGGAAGCGCCTGATCGATACGCCCCTTCTCGATGGGCAGGGAACCTGCAACGCCTACAGCATTGGCCCGATCAAGGGCCCCGCTGGCTATTTCCATCTCACCTGGGTCTGGCGCAACACGCCGGATTGCTCGACGAATCACGATGTCTCCTACGCCCGCAGCCGCGACCTGATCCACTGGGAAACCAGCGATGGCAAGCCGCTCGCCCTGCCCATCACCCCCGCGACGGCCGAGGTGGTGGACCCGATTCCGGTCAAGGGCGGGATCGTCAACGGCAACACGAAAATCGGCTTCGATGCGGATGGCAAGGTGATCATCAGCTATCACAAGTACGATTCGGCCGGGAAGACGCAGATTTACAACGCCCGCCGCGAGCCGGCCGGGTGGAAAGCCGCGCAGGCCACCCAATGGGATTGGCGCTGGGAATTCTCCGGCGGCGGATCGATCGAATTCGGCGTCAGCGTCGCGCCGGCGCGGGTGGTGGATGGAAAACTGGTGCAGACCTGGACCTCCAAGCAATACGGTTCGCAGGGCGCGATTCTCGATCCCAAAACCCTTTTCCCCACCGGCGACTACCGCGCCGAGCAGCGCACGCCGCGCGAGATCGGCAAGCTCGAATCGACTTTTGATGGAATGCAGATGCGCCACGCCGAGGATCTGGGCTCGGCCGGGGAGAAGGGCGTGCGGTATATGATGAAGTGGGAGACGCTCGGGCCGAACCGGGATAGGCCGAGGACGGGGGAATTGCCGGGGGCGTCGATGTTGCGGGTTTATAAGGTGGGAGGGGAGTGACGATTACTCTCCTACTCTCCGAATGATTCAAATTATTCGGCCGCTTGGCCTTACGGAAACAAGTTTTCGTCGTGAGTCGGCAAATCTCGTGCTGTCATGATTTGTGATGCTACCTTCCTGCATTGTTCATCGTTCGTGTAGAAGGTGGACACACCCGCGACCTTTAACGAGGCAATGATCAGCGTATCGGCCCGGAACACCCGACGGTTGTATGCCGGATCAACAATCCCTGCGGAGCCACAAATCAATCGCCCCTGGCCTCATTTAAAAGTTTCTCAGGATCTTCAACATTGTTCCACGCGCTGCCGCCGGCTCCGCGGAGCGCCCCGATTGCTTCAAGAATCGATCCTCGCTTCAACTGATGCATCGATCGAATCGAGAAGGATCGAAGGCGCCAGTTTCGTCGATACCACGTCGCCTCACCGCTCACGATGACGTCGTCATAGAGGTGCTGTCCCAACTGACGCGCCACATCGGTAGATTCTACCCGGCAAATCAACATACGTTCAGATTGTTGCTGAACTCGGAGTCCACAGTGAAGTTCTGTCGCCCCGCCGACACGTTCGACCCTGCCTGATATCGTCGTTTCACCGCTCACGAAAACCGAACCTTCCAAAGACCGATAACTATCTGGTGTTATCGTCGCCAAGATATCGTTGCCCTTTCCAGGAAGTCGGAATTCGATAATGCAGCCCAATGACTTGGCAATTGCACTCAGATCCTCGATCGGAGAGAGAACGTATGGCATTTCGTCCGCGTGCTGCGGATCCTGTAGTACCAAGCCGGTCTGTTTCAGCCTGTCCAGCGCTTCTGGTTGCCTCTCGGCATAGACTGGATACGTTGCCGATCCTCGACGAACATCCAGAAGATGCAAATCGGAATCCTCCGTTGTGTCGTCGGTGGACAATTCTTCATCAGGCTCACTGTCTGAAACCAATCGCTGAACAGCGGCCAAAGCGCGGGCCAATACCCTGAACGGAATAACTTCAGGGCTAATCCCGGATCCACCGAAGTGGATTTCAAACGAAGTTGGCGGGGACTTTTGTCGCACGGCTAAGCTATCATATCGTCTTAGTTGATCCTCTGCACGACTTTTCGGTTACTCCAAGGTCGCAGTGGTCACTTTCGGTGGATTGAATTACACCGCATATGGACGAAATTTGGGGGTATAACGTCGTTTCTTCTCGAACCTCTAAGGCGAACGCCAACGCACAGGGAAACCACGACTCTCGTTCGTGCATTGTCGCGATTATTGCGCAATGATTATTGAACTTGCCGGTTCTCGCCCCACGGATTACCGTCTCGCCCATGCAATCCACACTCCATGGCCAGCAGATCATCGGCGGCCAGTTATCCGCCGGCTCCGCATCCACCTTCCACGCCACCAACCCTGCCACCGGGCAGGCGATCGGGCCGGAGTTTCATGAAGCCACGATCGAGGAAGTCGACCGCGCCTGCCGGCTGGCCGAATCCGCATTCGCGGAAGTTCGCGCCAAGAGCGCCAAGGACCGCGCCGCCCTGCTCCGGGCGATGGCCGATCAGATCATGGCCCTGGGCGATGCGCTGGTGCTGCGGGCGATGGAGGAGACCGGCCTGCCGCGCCCGCGCATCGAGATGGAGCGCGGGCGCACCTGCGGACAGCTCAAGATGTTCGCCGAGGTGATCGAAGAGGGCTCGTGGGTCGAGGCGCGCATCGATCGCGCCCAGCCCGAGCGCCAGCCGATGGCAAAGCCCGATTGCCGGCGGATGCTGATCGCCATCGGGCCGGTAGTGGTCTTCGGGGCCAGTAATTTCCCGCTGGCGTTTTCCGTCGGCGGCGGCGACAGCGCCTCGGCATTGGCGGCCGGCTGCCCGGTGGTCTGCAAGGGCCACCCGGCGCATCCGGGGACGAGCGAAATGGTCGCCCGGGCCTGCGAGGCGGCCGTCACCCAATGCGGTTTCCCGCGCGGGACGTTCTCGCTCATCCAGGGCGCGAGCATCGAAGTCGGCCTATGGCTGGTCAAACATCCTTCCATTAAGGCCGTCGGCTTCACCGGCAGCCTGCGCGGCGGGCGGGCGCTTTTCGATGCCGCTGCCGCGCGGCCCGAGCCGATCCCCGTTTACGCCGAGATGGGATCGACCAACCCGGTGTTCATCCTTCCGGGCGCGCTGGCCGAGCGCGGGGAACAGATCGCCCAGGGATTGGTGTCGAGCGTGACGATGGGGGTGGGCCAGTTCTGCACGAAGCCAGGGTTGGTGTTCTTGGCCGAGGGTTCAGGGTTCGGGGTTCAGGGTTCAGGGCAGACGTTGGAAGCGGCAAGCGAGAAGCGAGAAGGAGGATCGGAATCGGAGAAGTTTTTCGCCAAGGCGGAGGCGCTGTTCGGCGTGTCTGCGGCGGGGGTGATGCTGCACGAGGGGATTCGCGCGAATTTCGAGAAAAGCGCGGCCAGGCTGTTCGGCGTCAATGGCGTGCAACTCCGCGTCAAAGGCGGCCGCGGCGCGGGAGCGGGTTCGGAGCAGAAGGCGATGATGTTCCAAACCTCGGCCGCCAATCTGCTGGCGCATCCGGAGATCGCCGATGAGGTCTTCGGCCCATCGACGGTCGCGGTCACGGCCCAGTCGCGCGCGGAAATCCTCCAGGCCGCCCAGGCCCTGCACGGACATCTGACCGCCACGATCCACGGCACGCCCGCCGACCTGGCCGATTGGAAAGAGCTCGTGGACATCCTGCAAACCAAAGTCGGCCGGATCATTTTCAATAGCTGGCCAACCGGCGTGGAAGTGACCCACGCCATGCAGCACGGCGGCCCCTATCCCGCTACTACGGACTCCCGCGTCACCAGTGTCGGCAGCGCCGCGATCGACCGCTGGGCCCGGCCGGTAACGTGGCAGGGATTCCCGAGCGAAGCGCTGCCGGCGGAACTGCGCGATGGGAATCCGCTGGGAATATGGAGAAGGGTGGAGGGGCAACTCTCCAAAGATTGAACCGCGAAGGGCGCGAAAGGCACGAAAGGATTTTGGGGAACGTTGGCGGCGTGGTCATATTGGGTCACCTGGGCGGCATGAGAGGCATGGTCATTCTGAAGGAGCTTCAGGCGACTGAAGAATCTTGCATCTGTCCCACTGGCCCGATCAGCGTGGCGAATCGACCGCGACGAAAAAGCAAGATCCTTCGGTCGCCTGAAGCTCTCTCAGGATGACACCTCGCATCCGTTCCAAAAGTTTATTCCGGAATACAGACGATATCCCACGGCAAATCCGTCCCAATCCGCTCGCGCATCAAGGGCACCGAAATCCGATATCCCCACGCTTCCAGTGGATCGTAAACCGCGCGATGATCCGCGAATCCCTGGCTGCGCAGCGCCGGCAGATTCACTTCGATATGAAGCACTGGCCGGGTTCGGCGGATGAGTTGCTCCGCGCCGAGGAGCGCGTAAGGCTCGAATCCTTCAACATCGATCTTGATGAAGTCGCAGCGATGGGGATCCAGATCATCCAGCGCGAGAACGGGCATGCCCTCGGCCGTCTGCGCAACCTGGCGCGCGCCGAGGTTATTGGCGGGCGTATTGGAAACCTGGAAAGTCGGGAGGATGCGCTGCCCGCGCTGCCCGACCGCTTTTTTGATGCAGATTGCATCCGGGCAATTGTATTCGAGCACGGCGAAGGCATCCTCCTGCGGCTCGATGGCGATGACCTTGCAGCCGCGGGCCAGGAAGAGATGCGCGGTATCGCCGATGAACGCGCCGGCATCGATCACGGTGGCGCCGGGAACCAGGCGGGCGGCGATTTCGGGAATGGCGAGGTAGCTCCGATCCCAGTCGAGCCGGCCGCCCTGGAGGCAGAGGCGGGAAATCGCCCCATCATCGGCCAGGCAATGGTGCCGCGTGCCGGGAATCTGCAGGGTTCGGAGGATGGGAGAGGCGGATTGGTTCATGCGGATGAGAGCAAGCGCGCGGCAACACTCGCGAAAGCGGCGCTGGGATATTCTAATGGGGCGAGTGAAGCCGTGCGAATGGAGCGTGGATGATTTTGGGAATGGTGCGCGATAATGGAGAATGAGAGGATGGAGAATGCGGAGCTGCCAACGATGAGCGCGAAAGTCATCATCGATGGCGTGTTCTACCAGATCGCGCCGACCGGGATCGCGCGGGTCTGGACCACATTGATGGAGGTTTGGGCGGCGGGTGATTTCGGCAAACAATTGCTTCTCCTCGACCGCGCCAACACCGCCCCGACAATTCCTGGCATCCGCACCCGCATCATCCCGGCCTTCGACTATTCCCGCGCCGATGCCGACCGCGCCATGCTCCAGGCGGTCTGCGATGAGGAGGCGGCCGATGTTTTTGCTTCCACCTACTACACGACGCCCCTCTCCACGCCCAGTGTCTTCATGGCCCACGATATGATCCCCGAGCTCTTCGGCTGGGATCTGAACCATCCGATGTGGCGGGAGAAACACCGCGGCCTCGGGCATGCCTCGGCCATTGTCTGCGTTTCCGAGTCAACCCGGCACGATCTGCTGCGATATTTCCCAAACATCCCGGCCGACAAAATCACCGTCGCTCCACTGGCGGCCGCCAAAGTGTTTCACCCGCGCCCCCAAGCCGAGGTGGAGTATGTCCGGCGCGGGGTGGGAATCGAGCGCGATTATTTTCTGACCGTGGGAGCGCGCGGGGGGTACAAGAACACGCGGCTGACATTCAGCGCCCTGGCAAGCCTTTCGCCGGCCGAGCTCGATTCGATCGACATTCTCTGCGCGGGTCACGTCACCCTGGAGGCGGAATTTCAGGCAATGATCCCCGGCAAGAGCGTGAAGGCGTTCAACCTCAGCGATGATGAACTGGCGGCCGCGTATACCGGTGCGGCGGCGCTGCTGCACCCATCGGCCTACGAAGGGTTCGGCCTGCCCGTGATCGAAGCGATGGCCTGCAGCTGCCCGGTGATCGCAACTTCCAACGGCGCCTTGGCGGAAGTCGGCGGTGACGCGGCCCTCCGCGTCGGGGCGGACGATGTCGAGGCGATGGTTCATGCAATGCGCCAAGTGCGCCGGCCGGGCGTCAGGGAGGAACTGGCGAGAAAAGGGTTGGAGCAGGCCGGAAAGTTTTCCTGGGAGAAGACGGCCGGGGCGATTCGAAACGTGCTGGAGGAGACGCCGCGGACCGTTCGTTTTGTGGCGGGGCGGTGAAAGGCACGGCAATGTGGCTCGACATTCCGATGTCGAGTCGGCGGCGGCGACGCTCATCATTCCAATCCTCCAACGCGGAATCCCGGCCCCGACCGCTCATTCTTCATGGCCACCCGCGCTCGCGCAGTCCGCTATTCCACGGTCCAGCCTCGACATCGGAATGTCGAGCTACAGTAGTTCCAAGTTCGCCGCTTAAACGCAAGGCTCCTCCTATGATGAAGTTGCGCAACAACATCATCAACCACGGAGGAGCCCATGCGTTCA
>JBBRTW010000396.1:0-6948 GCA_038244055.1 Tepidisphaerales bacterium
CCTCAAACTCAACAGCGCCCGCTGGACACCCGAGCATGCGGAGAACATTACGGCACTGCGGTGCCTCGACTACAGCGGACTTTGGGCCGAATTCTGGAGCCAACGGGCGGCATAAGTGCCGAAAACGGGAGTTACACGCATGCGGATGCCCTGCCCCCCCCTCGTTGACTTCCCCCTCCCCCCAAGGTTTACTTCACTCACATCTCCACCATCGCGGTGGATCCTCATCTCTCCACTCATCGCGGCGAGGCAAAATCATCATGTCCAATCGCTCCAACCCCTCCAACCCCACCAACCGACTCGCAAGCCGTTCACTTTCCACCTACACCGCCTCCGCAATAGTGATCGCCATTCTCCTCTCCGCCGCCCCCGCCTCCGCGCAATCTCCCTCACAGCCCCCCGCCGCCCAGTACGCCGGCCTCGGCAAAAAAATCCAGGGCGCGGCCACCTGCAACACCGCCAACTGCCACGGCGCTACCCAGGCCGGCCCGGTCGACTCCCGCCCCGGCAATGAGTACGCCACCTGGGCCAACACCGACCCCCACCGCTGGGCCTTCGATTCGCTCTCCGAGCCGCTCGATGAAAAGTTCAAGGCCCGCTATGCCGAGATCGCGAAAAAGCTCTCGATCGCCGATGCCAAGACTTCCGACACCTGCCTCCGCTGCCATGCCCTGAAGGTCCCGGCCGCGCTCCGCGCCGACAAATTCGATCTCGCCGAAGCCGTTACCTGCGCCTCCTGCCATGGCCCATCCGATGCCTGGTTCAAGCCCCACGAAGGCAAAGGCTGGTTCGACAAGACCCGCACCGAGGCCGGCTACGACACCACCGACGCCGCCAAGTCCATCCAGCGCACCGACTCCGCGCCCCACGCCAAGCTCCTCAAGGATCTCGGTTTCTTCGACACCCGCCCCCTGCTGGCCCGCGCTGAAAAATGCACCGCCTGCCACCTCGGCATGGAGCCCAAGCTCGTCGAGGCCGGCCACCCGCAGCCGATCTTCGAGCTGGCCCACTTCTCGCGCTTCGAGAATTTTCAATCGCAGTTCGGCGCGGATGTGAAACTCGCCAACCACTGGCGCGACCGCCCCGGCGTCTTCGCCGCGCAGCTCTGGGCCGCCGGCCAGGTCGTCGGCCTCCGCGATGCCATGCTCCAATTGGCCGACCGCGCCGGCGCGGATTCCAAAGACGCTTCCGACCAATCCATCAAAGATGCCTACCAGCAGGCCATGTCCCACCTCATCGCCTTCAATCATCTATTGAAGACCGGCAAAGTCAGCCCCGCCGATGCCGATAAGCTCACCGCCCTGTCCGCCAAGCTCGCCCCGGCGGCACAGGGCAAGAAAGATCCCGCCGCCGCCCAGGCCGCCCGCGACATCGCCGCCTCCGCCGCCGGCCTGATGGATGCCACGATCAAATTCGCCGCCACGCCCGATTCCGCCCGCGCGATATTGGCCGCAATCGCCAAGGATGCCACGATGTCCGCAATCGCCGGCCACCACGGCGCTTCCCAGCAGGCCATGGCCATCGCCTCCCTCAGCCGCGCCGCCGGCGGAACCCCCGCCCAGGCCAAGCTCATCGCCGATAAACTCCTCAAAGTCCTCCGCATGCACGATGATTTCAAACCCGCCGATTTCGCGAAGGACCTCGCCGAAGTGGCCGGCCAGGTTGCGCAGTAGTAGGCAGTAGGCGGTAGGCAGAGCGGGGTCCATTCGAGCGATCCTCAGTCAAGGAAGTTCCATCCTCCTCGTTCGTCACCGCACTGTCGTGACTCACCTCCTTGTTGCGATGCTTTTCCGCTCCCACACACAACCCCTTCACTGCTTTAAGTTTTTAGTTTTTAGTTTTCCCGCAGCGCACAACACCCCCCTTCCCCGCGCGTAGGACCACCATGCCCTCATCACGCATCTCCCGCCGCTCGCTGATCAAGTCGGCCGCCGCTGTCTCAACGGCCTTCGCCATTCCCACCATCATCCCCGCCTCCGCTCTGGGCAAGGATGGCCGGCCTGCTCCCTCCAATCGCATCGTCATGGGCTGCATCGGCGTCGGCGGGCGCGGCACGGTGGATATGTCGAGCTTCCTCGGCAACCCCGAGGTGCAGATCGTGGCCATCTGCGATGTCGATGCCGGCTCGGATCGATACGAGGACGCCTGGGTGCGCGGGCGGGCCAACGCCATCGAGATCGTGCAGAAGCGCTATGCCACGGAGATCGCCTCCGGCACCGCGACCGCGCCGGATGGCTACGGCGACTTCCGCCAGCTCCTGGCCCGGCCGGATATCGATGCGGTCTGCATCGCCACGCCCGATCACTGGCATGCGGGGATCACCGTCGCGGCCGCCCGCGCGGGCAAGGATATTTATTGCGAGAAGCCGATGTCCCTGACGGTCGCCGACGGGCGGGCGATGGTCGATGCGGTCACCCGCTATGGACGGATCTTCCAGTGCGGCAGCCAGCGCCGCTCCTCGGCCAAGTGCCGGACTTCCTGCGAGCTGGTGCGCAATGGCCGGATCGGCAAGCTCCAGACGGTGCGGGTGGGGATCATGGGCGGCTTCTGGATTCGCAAGAATGCCCTGCCGACCACCGAGGCGATGCCGGTGCCGGCCGGCTTCGATTATGACATGTGGCTCGGCCCCGCCCCCGAAGCGCCTTACACCTACAACCGCTGCCACTGGAATTTCCGCTGGAATCTCGATTACTCCGGCGGCATGGTCACCGACTGGGGTGCGCATTTCATCGACATGGCCCATTGGGGAATGGGCGTGGAAACCACCGGGCCGGTGGAAGTCGAAGGCACTGGCGTATTTCCGCCCCGCGCCAGTCTCTGGAACACCGCCAAGGAATTCGAATTCACCTGCACCTACGCCAATGGCGTCAAGCTGATCGCCAAATCCGGCGGCGGCGGCGTCCGCTTCGAAGGGACTGATGGCTGGGTCGAGCTGGAGCACTCCGCCAGTCCGAATGTCCTCAAGCAGGACCCGATTGGCCCGAATGAAATCCACCTTTACGACTCGGCCAACCACCACGCCAATTTCATCCAGTGCGTGAAAACCCGCCAGCGCACGGCCGCCCCGGCCGAGATCGCCCACCGCTCGATCACCGCCGCCCATCTCGGAAACATCGCCATGCAGGTCGGCCGGAAACTGAAATGGAACCCGCAGATCGAGCAGTTCGAAGGCGACGAGCAGGCCAATCGGTTGCTGGCCCGGCCGTATCGCGCGCCGTGGATTATCTGATGAATGGCGAAGCCGACATACGGAATGGCGAATGACGAATTCAGAATGGCGAATCAAGAAGAAATGGGAGGAAATGACGAACCTCCCCATTCGTCATTCGGAATTCCAGCCGCTTGATTCGCCATTCTGATTTCGTCATTCGGAATTCCAGCGGCTTGATTCGGCATTCGCCGGCCCTATCCGCGACGTCGCAGCAACCCGATCGCCGCGATCCCGATCAACCCCATGCTCCCCGGCTCGGGGACGCTCAGCAGGAAGGCGTGGGTTTCGCCGCCGATCGTGCCGAAGCCGGCGATCTGGCCGGAGTCGTTGATGGCATCGGCCTGGATCAGCACCCAGCCGCTGCCCTCGGGGATCAGGTCGTTGAGGTCTTGCATCGCGCCGGTGGTGTCGATGAAGAAGGCGTGCTGCCCCCCCGCCGCCAGTTGCGAGGTGCCGACCGCCTGCCCGGCCGAGTTGATCCCGTAGGCAAAACTGTACGCGCCGCCGAGAGTTTGCAAATCATCGGTGGCCGGGTTGATGGCGGCGTTGGCGGCGGTGCGGAAGGCGTGGATCGCGACATCGCCGGCCGTGAAGGAATTG
The DNA here is from genome assembly GCA_038244055.1 of Tepidisphaerales bacterium. GTDB lineage: Bacteria > Planctomycetota > Phycisphaerae > Tepidisphaerales > Tepidisphaeraceae > DASPKW01. The sequence goes on from JBBRTW010000396.1 coordinate 3,812, forward strand.
CCCACCACCCGGCCGGCATCGTTAATCCCGAAGGCGTAGCTGTTGGTGCCGCCGAGCGTCGCCAGGTCATCCGTGAGCGTGTTGATCGCGCTATTGGCGGCGGTGCGAAAGGCGCGGTTGATCAGGTCGCCGGGAATGTTCGAGTAGCCGACCACCTGCCCGCCGGCATTGATCCCATTGGCGATGCTGGAGGTCCCGCCCAGCGTGCCCAGATCGGCCGCGACGTTGATCGCGCCGGTATCCGTGGTGCGGAAGGCGTGCTGGGCGAGATCATTGGCGATATGGGCCCAGCCGACGACCTGCCCGGAGGCGTTGATGGCGTTGGCGTTGCTGGAAGTGCCGCCGAGCGTGCCGAGGTCATTGGCGGGGACGATCGATGAATTGGCCGAAGTGCGGAAGGCATGCTGCGCGGCATCGCCGAGCAGATCGGCGTAACCGGCGACCTTGCCGGCGGCGTTGATCCCGGTGGCGATGGAGTTGGCGCCGCCGAGCGTGCCGAGGTCGCCGGCCGGGGAAATGGCGGAGTTGGACGCCGTGCGGAAGGCGTGTGTGGCATCATCGTTGGTAATCAGCGACTGGCCGACGACCTGGCCCGCGCCATTGAGCCCGCCGGCGAAGCCCCCGGTGGCGCTGCCGGAGCCGCCGAGCGTGCCGAGATCGTGGATGGTGTAGGTGGTGATCGAGGCCGAAACGGCACCGGCCCAGAAGAGAATCGCGATGGCGGCGGCCAATGGGCCGGGCAGATGATGGAAACACGAAGGCCGGCCGCGAGCGGCCGAGGGCATACTCTGCATTTTCTCTCCTCCCAGAGAGTGAATCAGAAGCGAGACGGTAAGCAAGGCGGGTCCCATGATACCCTGGCCGGTAATTGGCGATATGGCCGGGCGCATGGGATCATTCGCTTCGGCGGCGTTGTCGGAGGCGATTGGCCCAATACAAGCACAGAGGGCTCACTCGAGTTCCAGCTTGATCTCCCCGAGCTTTCCCTTGAATGCATTGGGCGCGGTGTATTCCCCCACCGCCGCGTTGGAGTCCTGGCCGGCGCTGAGGGAGTCGGTGGGGGTGCGGTTCAAGGGGCCGGGGAATTTGCCGCGGGCGGATTCTTTGCCGTTGACCGCGATCGTGGCCGCGCCGTCTTTGGCGAGGGAGGCGGAGAGTTCGATTGGGCCGGACGGGAGCTTTTCCATGGCGGCGACCGCGTGGAGTTTGTTGCCGATGCGCACGGCCAGGGTGGGCAGGCCATCGTGGATGTAGAGCGTGAATCCGCTGGCGGTTCCGCCCTGCGCGAGGATGACGCCTTCGCCGCTCTCGGCGATCTTCGCGGTGATGCGCAGGGACTTGCCGCCCGTATCGGGCGCGGCCTCGCCATCGAGCAGATCGCCGGCCTTGAGTGTAAAGACTCTCTCCTTGGAAAAGCCCCCTGCTCCTTTCCCGGCGGCGCGTTTGCCCGGTTTGGTCCCCCCTGCTCCTCCCGCCGCGCCCCCCGCCGCCGCGCCAGTTCCCGCCCCGCCCGCATCGGCCCCGGCGTCGCTTGCGCCGTAGGCGGGTTTCCAAGGCCAGGGAATCGCCCCCGTGCGCTTGGCCCAGGTTTCCCACTTCTCCTTGAGCTCCTTGACCTTGTCGGGATGCGCCGAGGCCAGATCGTTGGTCTCGGTGCGGTCGGCATTCATATCGTACAACTCCCACTTCCCACCCGGGCCTTTGGCCACCAGCTTCCAGTTCCCCACCCGGACCGCGCGGTTGCCTTCGTGCTCCCAGTAAATCCCCGCCCGCTCGATGGGCTTCCCCGCCAGCGCGGGCACCAGGCTCGTCCCCTCGGCGGGCGTGATGTCGTGGCCGTTGAACTGCTTCGGATAAGTCGCCCCGCCCAGCTCAGCGGCAGTGACCATGATGTCGACGAGGTGGCCCGGCTGATTTTCCAGATCGCCATGACGCTCGATGCCTTTGGGCCAGTAGGCGATGAGAGGGGTGCTGACACCCCCCTCGTGTTCCCAATGCTTGTACTCGCGGAAGGGCGTGTTGGAGACATTGGCCCAGGATTTTCCGTAGGCGATATGCGTATCCTCCGGCCCGGGCATGACGCCGACGCCGTGGCGGATGGGATATCCATCGCGGGTGCGGGTGGGGCTGCTGCCCATCATCACTTCGCCATCGGGCAGCGGGGCCATGGTGGGCTTTGCGGGGCGGTCTTTGACTTCCTCCGCGCCACGATTTCGGCCGGTCGGCTCGGCGCAAGCGCCGTTGTCCTGGAGGAAGAGAATGAGCGTGTTATCGAGCTGGCCGGTCTGGCGGAGATTCTCGACGATCCGGCCGATGGATTGATCGAGGCGGTCGACCATGGCGGCGTAGACTTCCATGCAGCGCGCCTCCCAGGCTTTATCGGCGACCTTGTCCCAATCGCCGGCCTGCTCGGTGAGCTTCCACTCGGGCTTGATCAGGCCGAGCTTGCGCATTTTTTCGAGGCGGGCGAGGCGGACCGGCTCGTAGCCGGCATCGTACTTCCCCTTGTACTTGGCGATGTCTTCGGGGCGGGCGTGCATGGGCCAGTGGGCGGCGGTGAAGGCGCAGTAGAAGAAGAAGGGTTTTTCGGGCATCTTCTGATGATGCTCGGAGATGAAGCGGATCGCGTTATCCGCGATGGCATCGGTGTAATAGAAAGGCTCCCCGGCTTTTGGCTGATACTCCTTGTCGGTGATGTGAGTGATGAAGGTGTTGTCGCGCGTCAGGCCGGCCGGGTCCCAGTAGTTGCCGCCGCCGAGGATGGTGCCGTAGTAGCGATCGAAGCCGCGCTGCAGGGGCCAGGCGGTCTTGGGGCCATCGCCTTTGAGCTCGCGGGTGACATGCCATTTGCCAGTGATGTAAGTGGCATACCCGGCGGACTTCATGACCTGGGCGATGGTCACGCATTTGTCGTTGAGCTGCCCGCGATATCCATCGAGGCCCTTGTCTTCGACCATGTGGCCGATGCCGGCCTGATGGGAGTAGAGTCCGGTGAGGAGGGAGGCGCGGGTGGAGCAGCAGCGCGCGGTGTTGTAGAACTGCGTGAAGCGGACGCCCCCGGCCGCGAGTTTATCCAGGTTGGGCGTGGCGATTTCGGAGCCGTAGCAGCCCAGATCGGAGTAGCCCATGAAAACGGA
>JBBRTW010000397.1:0-6940 GCA_038244055.1 Tepidisphaerales bacterium
TCCTTGACCTTCTTGATGAGCTGATCGCTTGGCTGGGGCGTGGGCTGGTTGTATTCCTCGACCAGGGCCACGGGGACTTTCATGGTCACGCCGCAGCGCAGGGTGCAGGGCAATTCGGTCTCCGCGAGTTGCCCGGAGACGGTCGTGTCATCCCAGAGCGTGATCTGCACATCCTGCACCGAGCCTTTGGAGTGCTTGAGGGATTTGATCTGCGCGGCCTCGATGTTCAGCGTGTCGAAGGCGGTTTCGAGCTTGAGCTTTCCGGCCAGCGTGCCGACCAGCACATCTTCATTGGAGAGATTCAGTGTCGGCGTGGTGTCATCGGGTTCTTCAGCGCGGGGGCTGAGCTGGATGCGGGCGACGGTGCTGGCGGGGAAGGAGACGGCGGTGGTGCCGCCGCCGGTGGAGAGCTTCATGTCGAATTTGTCGGCCGTCGCCAGGCCGGCGAATTTGCTGCCATCGGAGAGGAAGATTTCGTGGATGCCATGCTCATCGTTGGCGAAGGAGATGGCGGAGATGGCCGAGGCCTTGAGCTTGAGCGGGCCGTAGCGCGTGGCCAGTTCGAATTCATAGCCAGGCATCATCACGCCCATGCGATCGCCCGAGCGCATCAGCACCAGGGGCTTGTCGAAGGTCCATTCCTCGGGCTCGCCCGCGCGCTTGCGGTAGCCGATGCGGGCGATCTGGGCGAGGGGGACCTGCGTGACCTGCCCGCTGGAGAGCTCGACCGCGATGGTTTCTTTCTCCAGCCGCCCGCCGAAGATTTCGCCATCGGAAGTGACGACGAGCTGCCTCGGGCGGTATTCGCCGACGTTGATCAGGCCGATCACTTTATCCACCGGGAGCTCGACCGGGCCGTAGAAGGTGGTGAGCTTGAAGGTGGGCTCCTTGATCGTGCCGCGGTACTGGTCGCCGCTGCGGAGCTCAACCACATCGAAGATTTCGCCGCGGAGGATTTCGTACTCGCCGATGAAGGACTGGCCGTTGTTGAAATTGACGATCAGCCGGCGGATGGCGGGCGGGATGTCCTTCATGAGCTGGGCCTCCTTCATCGACTCGACCCATTTCTGGGCCGTGGCGGGGTCGGAGGAGGTGGAGTGGAGGTGCATGACGGCGACCTCCTTGCCGGCCGGGATGACCAGCGAGAGATTGGCCGAGACCTGGTTGTTCCCCTGCTGGTAGGCGATGTTGAAGGCGGTCTTGGAGCCTTTGCCGGAGTACATCTCGACGACGGTGCGGTTGCCGGAGGTCTGCGCGACCCAGGCGATATGATTCGCCTTGCGCTTGGGGTCGTTCATGGTGGTGGCGCTATTGATGCCATAGTTGGTGTTGGTCTGGAGCATCAGGGCGACGGTCTGCTCGGCGTTCTGGGTGTTCTTGATGATGTCGATGTAGCGGGCGACACCGGCCTCCTTGTCGATCTTGATCCGGCGGGTGATGGTGGTGTTCTGGCAGGGCATGTTCTCGAAGACGACCTCGCCGGTCTTGGGGTCGAGCCGCGCCTGGTTATTGTTCTGGGTGGGCTGGTTCTGGTTGATGAAGAGGATCGCGCCCTGCGAGTACATGGGCAGGTTCCCCTGCTGCTGCAGCCACCCCGAGCCGTAGACCATCCAGGTGGTGCCCGCGCCATCCTGAATCTGGTAGGGGAGATTGACCATGCCGCCAGCGCCGGGCTGGGCATTGGGCATGATCCGCCGTAGGGCCTTGGCCTCGGTGGTGAGGAAGAGGCCGGAGAGGGCGATCAGGGCGACGAGGAGGAATAGCTTTGATGGCCGCATGGTGTCTCCGATGGGGAATCGATGTTGTGCGTATCGTAGCACGGGCATCCTGCCCGTGTGAGGAGCTTTGTGTCAAAAATTGGACGGTGCGGGATTTGCGCACTGAACATGGGCAGGATGCCCATGCCACGAGAAGACAGTCTACCGCGAGTCTGACGCGCGGGCGCGGGGAAAGTTTCGTAACGGCATTGTCGCTACTTGCCGCCGAGGCAGTAGAGAAACTCCTCGCCGCGGAGATAGAGACGGTTGCCTTCGGGGACGGGGTTGGCGATGAAGCGTTCCTGGCGCTCGGACCAATGATTGAGCATGACGATGCTTTCGAGCTTGTTTTTGGCCATTTGCTTGAAAACCCGGCCGGGCTCGATCACGACACATGCGCCATTATTACCCAATAGATAAATGTGCCCGCCGGCGAGGATGGGGCTGATGCCGATGCCGCGGGAAGCGCCTTCGTTGTGGCCCTGGAAGGGGTCCAGGTCGAGCATCCTCTGGTAGATGACCTGCGTGGTTTGCAGATCGATCACGGTCAGGATGCCGGCATTATTGAGAAGATAGGCCAGCCCCTCATGCACCAGCGGCGAGGCGAGATGCCAGGGAAGATAATGCTTGGGAAAGGCCTTGAGGTCGATGGGAATTTCCCGGGGCTTGAGCGGAAGTGGATCGGTGATCGCCACGGGCAAGGTGCGAATGCTCAGATCCATGGCATTGGAGATCGTGAGCAACTGCCGGCCATCGATGATGGGCGAGGAGACGGATTGATAGGTCGGCTTGAGGCCGTTGCCGATCAGCTTGCCATCGGAAACGCGGACGATCGCGCCGTTGCCGGTGGCGATGACCTTCTGCCCGCCGATGTCGGCCGAGATTAGCGAGCCGTGAAACCACGCGCCGGGATTGAAGCCGGTCTCGGCGACCAGGGGCGTTCGCCAGAGGGGCTTGCCGGTGGCCGCGTCGAAGGCCATCAGGTCGCGCATGAAGACGATGAACTTGCCCTCGGCCAGGACGGGGGAGGAAGAAAAGCCATGCTCGACGGCCGCATGGGGATCGACGCGAATCCAGCGGATCTGGCCATCGAGGGTGAAGCTTGCGCTGAGGCCATCGGTGAAGAAGGCGTAGATGAACTTGCCATCGGTGGCGGGAGTCAGGCCGGAGTTGCCGACATCGGGGATCGGGCCGGGGGAGAAGGTCGCGCGGTTGACCTGCTTCATCTGCTTCTGCAATTGTGCTTCGAGCTTGCCTTTTTCTTCGAGATGGGCGGGGGAGGCGGTGCCGGCGATCACCGAGGCATTGATGGAATCGATCTTGCCGGTGAGCGTTTTGGCATCGGCGTAAGCCGGGTCCTTCTGATCTGCATCCGTTGCGGCCTCGAAGAAGCTGGCGCGGCGAATCCAGAGGAGCTTGCCATCGGCCTTGCTGAGGCAGATGAGATCGTGCGGCTCGCTGAGGAGATAGATATTGTCGCCGACGATGACCGGAGAGCCAACGCCCATTCCCCCACCGTAGAAGCCCGGATGCACGGCGGGCAGGGAGGTGCGCCAGGCGATGCCGGAGCGCTCGTAGTCGCACTTTCCGGCGGCATGGATGACCGGAACGGCGTACCAATCCGTGTCGGCGGGCGCGATGCGGAGGAGGATGCGGTTCCATCCCTTGGCCAGATCGATGAGCATGTGGGCGCCCATGGACTTGGGCTTCTGGCCATTGATGTAAAGCCGGCCGCCGGCGATGGCGGTGAAATTGAGGCGGAATTTCCCGGCCGCCGGCGCGAAAACGCGCGTGAAGGCATAGGCGACGACTTCATCGTTCTCGCGCTTGGGGAGAAGCTTGTTGAAGTCCAGCCATGCGGTATCGAGATCAGCTTTGGTCCAGGTCTTGTCGCCCCATTTGTCGCCGGCCTGTGGATCGGCGGCCGATTCTTCGGGGGTGGCGTCATCTTCGGGCTGGCCTTTGGTACCGGGCATCGGGCCGAGGATGAGCCATTGGCGGATCACGCCGTCGGCCATGGCTGCGCCGGCATCGGCGGGGGTTTTTTCGATGGAGTAGCGGAGGCCTTTAATGGCCGTACTGGTCTGCGACCAGGCGATGGGCGGATCGGCGGCGGGGTATTTGCCCGTGCCGTCGCCGCGCCAGCCGGTGATGGGCTGGGCGATGGAGGCGGTCGCGAACAGCATGATCGCCAGCAGGGCGACGACAGGATTACTGATCCGCAATGGCTGGCTCATTGAATCGTGCCTCGTTGACGTCGGAACTCTCGAGCTTCTAAAATTTAGCTCAACGGTCATTCTGAGCGAAGCGAAGAATCTGGCCTCGACCTTCAGGGCCCTTGCGCCATCATGAACGGGCCCTGAAACAATAAGCAAGATGCTTCGCTGCGCTCAGCATGGCACGGATCGGTAGGTTTAGAGCCTCTTTAGAGCGACCGATGCAGGTAGATTACTTCGCCCGAGGCGTGACGCAATCGGCCGGTGACACAGTCGACGATGACCTGGGCGACCTCTTCGGGGGGCATGGTTTTGCTGGCGGGCAACTGCTCGGGGGTGAGCAGGGCGCGGAGCATCTGAGTCTCCACCGCGCCGGGGGCGATGATGTGGACGTTGATGCAATCGGCCTGGCCTTCGCGCGCGGCGGCCAGGCCGAGCAGATTGAGGCCGGCCTTGGCGGCGGCGTAAGCGCCCAGGCCGGGGAAGGGATCGCGCTAGGCGAGGGAGGAGATGAGGATGATTGTGGATGGGGCGGGGAGAGGAAAGTGCTGAGTGCTGGGTGCTGAGTGCTGAGTGGAGGAAGGGGATTGCGGATTGCCGATTGCGGATTGCGGAATGGCTGAAAGTGGTTCGGCCTGATGTTTCATGTCTTCATGTTTCATGTTTCCGAGATGGATGTCGTCCAGCGCCCGCATCGGGCGTTTGAGGTGGGGCCAGGAGTATTTGGCGAGGTAGAAGGCGGAGGAGAGGTTGGTATCGATGGCCTGGTGCCATTGATCGAGGGTGGTCTGGGCGATGGATTGCGCTCGGGCGATGCCGGCGGCGTGGATGAGGGAATCGAGCTGGCCGAAATGGTGGAGGGTTTGGTCGATGGCCTTGGCGCAGGCGGCGGGGTCGGAGATGTCGGCGGGGATGGGGAGGATTTCGTTTGCGGGGCGGGCGAGCAGGCGCGCGGTCTCGGCGAGCGCTTCGGCCGATCGCGCGACCAGGGCCAGGCGGTAGTTGAGATTGGAGAGTGCGATGGCGGTGGCCAAGCCGATGCCGCGGGAAGCGCCGGTGATGAGTGCGACGGGGGTGGGCATGGGAGCAGTATAGCCGGAGGTAGCTCGACATTCCGATGTCGAGTCCGCCCTTCCCGCGCGGCCCGGGCCTCGACATCGGAATGTCGAGCGACGCCAGCGTCCGGCGCGGGGCGATGCCTGACAAGTTGGAGTGGTTCGATAAGATGGAAAGTCATGATCAGGCGGCTGGGAAGGATCTTGCGGCGGCTGGCGACGGGGGTGTCGCGCATTCTGTTGATTGTGGTGGGGGTGGTTTTGGTGAGGGGGTATTACTGGCGTCGAAACGATCGGATCGCGGGTATACTGCCCGCGAGCAGAATCCGCTTGAACTCCGATCAGGTCAACCATGCCTCCTTCCTCCGCTGATCCGCCCTCGACCCCAGACGCGCCGCCCATCGCCCCGCCGATCTCGCCGATGTCAGCGCCGCCGATATCGCCGCCGATGTCCCTTTCGCCCGCGCCGCCGGGGGAAGGGCCGGGGGTTCTGACTTACCAGAGTCCGCAGGCGGAGGCGCGGGGGGCGGACCGGGCGAGCACGCTCTCGCTCGTTGCGAGCGGGTTGTGTCTCGGCTTGATCGCGTTGATGTTCGCGTTGATGTGGAAACCGGGTCTCTACGGTTTCATTGTGCTGGTGGTCGCAGGCCCCCTGGTGGCCTTGCTCTGTGCGGGGAGCGCCCGAAAACGGGCGGCTGGCGATCCCGGCCAACGTCGGCGAGCGCGGCTGGCGACTATGTGCGCGTGGGGAACCATGGCTGTGAGCGCGGCAGCGGCCATGATCGCCTTCAGCAGCGACATGGGTGTCAGCAGGGAGATCCCCAATCGCGTAAAATGCCGCAGCAACCTCCGCGCGATCGGCCAGTCCATCCTCCTCTATGCCAATGAGAACAAAGGCCACTACCCGCCCGCGCTCGACCTGCTCATCAGCACGCAGGATGTCGGCACCTCAGTCTTCATCTGCCCCTCCTCCAACGATGACAAGGCCCAGGGCGCTACGAGCGAACTGAGAGTGCAGGACTTCCGCACCACGCCCGGACGATGCTCTTACATCTATATCGGCGCCGCCTTCACGCAGGGCACCGCGACGGCTGCGCATGTCATCGCTTATGAGCCGCTGGCGAATCATTCGAAGGGGGGGATGAATGTTCTCTACGGCGATGGGCACGTCGACTGGCTCAGCGCTGCGGATGCACGGTATCTGCTGACCGAACTGCAGGCGGGGAGGAATCCGCCGAAGGCGCGGACGGCGGGCGCGGCGGGGAAATAGTGCGCAGGGCGGGCAAGCGAGCCAGCGCCGACGCCGCAGCCCCTCTCCCGATCGCGCCCACGGGTAAGACCTGAGAGTCTTACCCATGCCACCCATCCCCCTCCTTCCACTATCCGATCCCAATACGAAAAAAGAACCCCGGCACTCTCGCGCCGGGGCTCGTTCAATTTCTCCGTGTCTCTGTGTCTCTATGGCGAATTCCCGGTGGCGAATCCTCCGGCATCAATCCAGATTCATCGACATCAAAAACTGCGCATTGCTCGGCACCTTCTCCAGCCGTCCCTTGAGCAGTTCCACCGCTTCCACCGGGTTCATGTCGCTCAGCACGCGCCTCAGGCGGTACATGAGCTCCAGTTCCTTGGGATCGAGCAGCAGTTCCTCGCGGCGGGTGCCGGAGGCGTTGATGTCGATGGCGGGGTAGACGCGGCGATCGACCAGGCGGCGGTCCAGGTGGAGTTCGGCGTTGCCGGTGCCCTTGAACTCCTCGAAGATGACTTCATCCATCTTGCTGCCGGTATCCACCAGGGCGGTGGCCAGGATCGTCAGGCTGCCGCCTTCTTCGATGCAGCGGGCCGCGCCGAAGAATCGCTTGGGCTTCTGCAGGGCGTTGGCATCCACGCCACCGGAGAGAATCTTGCCCGA
>JBBRTW010000398.1:0-6938 GCA_038244055.1 Tepidisphaerales bacterium
ATCGTTGAGCGAATTGAGATTCGTCGATCTGCCCAGGTAATTGATATCCCCGCCGGTGATCACGCCCGCGGCCGCCGCCACGCCCGCCAGCCCCAGGTCCGCGGCCGCATGCCCATCCGAGAGATCCGTCACCGAAAATGCCGCCGTCGTCAGCCCCGTGTTATCCGTCAGCTTGATCTGATCGCCCGAGACCGTCGCCTTGACGTTGATATCCAGCGACGTGTTGATCTTCTTGAGCACATCATCCACGTTAATCGCATTGGAAATATCGATCACCGATGAATGCCCCGAGCCATCGGTGATCCGAAACAGCCCGCGCTGAATCCCCTGCCCACCATTGAGCTGGCTCAGCGCCGTCGGCGCGGTGATCTCGCCGCCCCCCTGCTCGATCGTCAGCGTCCCGGCCCCCACGCGCGTTGAAATATCTGAAAACCCCTGCGAAACCGCCTGTTGCGTTGTCACCAGCCGGGCCACCTGGAATTGGTAGGAGCCGATCGCGGCCCCATTCGAGGCCGTCGCCGTCAGTACGTTCTCATCGCTGGTGGACGTCTTGGCCGCCCCGAAGGTCTGCGCCTTTTTGATCGTCGTGCCGAATAGTTTGATGGACACCAGGCTGGCCGACAAATCGGCGAACGCCAGCTTCTGCTGGTTGACCGAATCAACCCGCTTCTGCAGCGCATCCTTGGGCGCGGCCTCCAATGCCATGAGCTGATCGATGACATCTTTGGTATTGATGCCGCTGACGAGCCCGGTTGTAGTTGAAATGCCTGGCATGGTCTTCTACAAAACAGTATCGGTCATTCCGGAGAGTCAGAGTCAAAGTCGGGTGCATCCATTTCCCGATCACACCCCCGCCCATCATGCTGAACCTCCTCCAGCAACTTGTGCGTAGCCTTCGCCCGGCCCAGCATGCGATCCAGCATCCACAGCGCCAAAAAATGATCGCGCGCCTTACGAACGCTTCGCAACACATCCGCCGTAACAGTCAAATCAAGCATGGCACGAGGCTCCGCAATGGTTATCGGCTATTCGTACAGACTGGTTATCGGAACCAGACCCGCGCGAACATGAGCCAAAAATCGACATGCCCTTTCGCCAGATATCCCCTGAATTCGCCGATGTGCCATATTGTCGAACCCATCGCCCGCCCGATAAGGTGAATCTTCGGGAGCAACGGCGGTTCGAGGATTCGGGCGCATCATCGCCCCATTTCGAGGGAATTATCATGCCGATTCGCAAGTCCGTGGAGTTGGATAGCCAGGAGAGCTGGCGGGTTTTCCGCATCATGGCCGAGTTCGTCGAAGGCTTCGAGGTCATGGCAAACGCCGGGACCGGCATCTCCCTCTTCGGCTCGGCCCGCACCCGCCCGGCCGATCCCTTCTACAGCGCCGCCGAGAAAACCGCCGGCCTGCTCGCCAAGGCCGGCTTCACCATCATCACCGGCGGCGGCCCGGGCATCATGGAGGCGGCCAACAAGGGCGCCTACGAGATGATCAAGAAAACCCCCGGCAAATCGACCGCGCAATCCGTCGGCCTGAACATCACACTCCCCCAGGAGCAGGAAGCCAACCGCTACCAGACCATCAGCCTCGACTTCCACTATTTTTACGCCCGCAAAGTCATGTTCGTGAAATACTCATCCGCCTTCATCTGCTTCCCCGGCGGATTCGGCACGATGGATGAATTCTTCGAAACGCTCACGCTCATCCAGACCCTCAAAATCCAGGCCTTCCCTGTCGTTCTCTACGGCAAGAAATTCTGGAGCGGCCTGGTGGAATGGCTCAAAACCCTCAGCCCGCATTTCGTCGATGTCGAAGACACGGATATTTTCCGGATCGTCGATACCCCCGAAGAATGCGTCAAAGTGATCAAATCGGGATTGAAGCAATTCTGGTGGAAACCCCTCGATGAAGGGCTCGCCAAGGCCGCCATGACCAACGGCGACGCCTCCAAAAATCCCCTGGCCGGCTCCAAGGCCGGAGATACCGGAGAAGGCACCCGCTACGGAAAACGCGCCAAACGCTCGGAAAAAACCTATGTCGATTCGCCGAAAAAACCGCAGCAGTGATGCGCTTTCCGAAACATCCGGCCACCGCCAGCTAAAACCGGCCTCGAGCCCGCGTCTCAACCCTGCGGCCAGCCTTGCGGCGGATTCATCTGCGGCGCTGGCGCAATTCCCGTCCCCAGCACGCCGCCGATCCCCGTCCGGCCCTCCCAGGAAAGATGGGTCGACATCGCCAGCGATGAAAGCAGCGGGAACAGCACCAGTTGCAGTTGCGTCACCGCCGCGATAATCCCCAGCGCAATCCAGAGCCCGTTGTGCGATGCCACCTGCGGCACCAGCCGGTCGTGATACCCCACATCGCCGGTGGCATAAGCCGCCGCCAGCGCCTCGGCCTTCGCATGCCGCGCCAGGCGCAGCCAATACCCGATCCCCAACCCCACCAGCGCCAGATACAGCAGAATCAATCCGCAATAAAACACGATCGACGCCTTCTCCGTCATCGACCACTCCACGACGATCGCGTTGGCGCGTCGCACATACACCGTGGCCGATTGTCCCGATGAATACGAATCGTCCACATAATAGTACGGCCGATGCCGCTCGGGCGTGTCGTTGTTATACCCCACCCAGTGCCCCGCGCCCGGGTACTTCATGCGCATCCGCGCTTCATCAACGTATTCGCCCCAAAAGCTCTCGACATAGACGCGCGAGTATTTTCGCGAGCTGATCGACCGCCAGGTCGATTCGTACTGCTCGGGCGTATCCACATAGAGGTATCCCCGCGCGCTCCGGCCTTCGAGAATACATTCCATCGTCCGCTCGTATCGGATCGGCGTCGGCGCGAAAGCCGGCGGGATGAACACGACCGCCGCCAGAACGATCATCAGCATCAGCGTCATCATGAACGGCAGGACGCCCGTTGAAGCCCCGCCCGCCCGGTGAAGCCGCGCCAGCACCGCCTGCCCTTCCGGATTCTGCGTCACATAAGGCGATGTCAGCGCCGGCGAATTGAGACGCTGCATCGTATGCCGCGCCAGGTTGCGCCGCGCTGCGATCCAGAAGATCGGATACCCCAGCGCCGTCAGGGGCGCGAAGAGAATCCATATCAGCCGCAGCGCCCAGGCCGGCCCCTCCCCGCCCCCCGACACGCGCGCGGCCCACGGCGAACTGCCTGCCGCCATCAATCCCGCCCCGCAGGCGGGGCAAAAGCCGCCTACGTTTGGCTCAACGGTGTTTCCGCATTTCCAGCATTTGATCATGGTTTCACCCGCGCTTCGATTCTACCCCGCACCCCCGCTCCATTCCAAGATCAAATCAATCGGGGCGCATTAATTAATTTCCCCCTGCGCCGGCTCGGATTTCGCATCCGCGCATTCGGAAAAACGCAGTCGCAAAGCCCCCTGCCACTTGGATAAGGATCTCGCGGATCACTTCGAGAAGAACTTCTTGATCGCGTGAACCGTCTCCTGCCTCTGCACCGTCGCGATCGATTCCAGTAGCGGAATCTGCTTCGGGCACACTTCCACGCAATTCCCCGCCTTGCCGCAGTCGGCCACGCCTCCCTCTTCCATCAGCACATCCAACCGCTCCTCCTTCAAGGCCACTCCGATCGGATGATCGTTAAAAAGCCGCGCCTGGCTGATGATGGCCGCGCCGACGAACTTATTCGTCGGCGTATATTGCGGGCAGGCCTCAAGGCAGCATCCACAGGAAATGCACCGCGACAGCGGATAGCGCGCCTCCTGCAATTTCTGCGACATCACCGGCCCCGGCCCAAGGTCATACGTGCCATCAATCGGCACCCACGCCTTCACCCGCTTCAAATCATTGAACAACCGCGAACGATCCACAAACAGATCGCGCACGATCGGGAACTTGGTCATCGGCTCCAGCGTGATCGGCGACAAATCCGGCGAGACCTTCTCGATCAGAGTCGAGCAGGCCTGCCGCGTCTTGCCGTTGATCACCATCGTGCAGGCCCCGCACACTTCTTCCAGACATCCCGAATCCCACACCGGCGTCGTCACCGCTTTGCCATCAGTCGAGTTCGGATGCGCCGCGATATACTGCAGCGCCGAGATGATGTTCATGTTCGGCCGCACCGGAACCGAAAACTCCTGCACATAAGGCCGAGTCGTCGGCGAATCCTGGCGGGTGATGCGGATGAGAACGGATCGATCAGCGGCAGGAGGGGTTGGAGTGCTCATGAGTGGATTGATTTTGAGGATTGGCGGGCAATGGTCAATGGCTTCCCGACATGTCAAATGTCAAAAGCAAACTGTCAAAGGTGAAGACAGGTGCGAATTGTCGTCTTCTTTTCTGCCTTCATCCTTCATCCCCTGCCTCTTCCGACTGCCTACTGCCCACTGCCTACTGCCTACTTTCCTCCGCCACGCACGCACTCAACGCCGCCCCCAGGCATCCCGCCTGGTCATCCGCCTGGGCTTTTTCAATTCGCACCTCGCGGGCGTGTTTTACAAAAGCGATCTTTTTGAACGACTCCCGCGTAATCTTCATGATCCGATCCGTCAGTTTTTTGCCCCCCTCAATGAATCCGCCGCCGATGACAATCCGATCCGGATCGATCGAGTCGGCCACCTGCCGGCAGAGCTTCCCCAGTGCCTCCGACTGCCAGTCGAACAGCGCCTGGCAGAGCGCATCTCCCTTGGCCGCCAGCGGCCGAACCTGCAACGCCCGCGCTTTCCACACATTGTCGGCCTGAATCTGCTGCAAAGGATGATCCGCGTTCTCCGGCAGCGCCAGCGCCGCCGGCAATGCCTTGGCCAGCGCGGATACCGAAATATACGATTCCGCGCAATACGGCTGCCCGCACCCGCACGCCTGATGCTCCGAACCCGGCGTGAAGGCCGGATGTACGATCTCCACATGCCCCAACTCGGCCGCCATCCCCCGCGCCCCCCGCAGCAGCCGGCCATTAATCACAATCCCCCCGCCCAGCCCCGTCCCCGGCGCCAGCATCGCCATCACTTCCGTCCCCTCCGGATTGCCAATGAACGATTCCCAGTACGCGGCCGCATTCCCATCATTCTCGTAAGTCACGGTGATCTTGCGCCCCAGTGATTTTTTCAGCGCCTTGGCCACCGATTCCCGCATTTTGAACCCGGCCCACTCCGGATGCTTCATGTTGGCCGAGGGCTGAATCACCCCGTTATTGTCGGCCGGCCCCGGCGAATCCAACCCCACCGCCGCGATGGCCGAGGAGGGCAGATTGTTATCATCCAGAAACAAACGCACGCCTACCGCAATCTGCTCGACAGTCGCCCGAGGCCCATCCTCCGTCCGCGCCGGCACCTGCGACCAATGCGCCGAAACCGGTTTGCGCGCCCCATCGATCGCATTGATCCCGATCTTGGTCGCCCCCACATCGACACCCACATAAATCCCCTTGGAAGGTCGCTTGGAAGCAGACTTGGCGGAACGCTTGGCCATGGAGAGTCCTCTAAGGTGAATTTGGAAAAACCAGATGGTTGCCCGAGTGCGGCAATGGTAGTGATACGGGGGGAATTGGCAATGAAGTGACGGCTACGCCTCAAATTTTGGGAGCGTTCAACTGACACTAATCGACCTGCCGCGTTTCCCGAAGTTCTTTGAAACGCGCGACTTGGTCGAAAATCCATTGGGAAAACGTCGATGCAATTCGTTGAAACGGTCCCATTCCCTCTACACATTGGTAGATCGATGGATCATCGCCATTATCCAGGAGAAAGAAATGACACACAAAGCCCTGGTGAACGAAGAACACAAACGCATCCTGCGGCACCGCTAAGTTCTCGTGTTGCATGATCCTTCTTCCCGAACGCTGCAAACCCGCCAGATCGTCGTCAATTGTGTATTTGGAGGGTTCAAGTGGCTCGCATCCGCGCCCAGCCAGAAGAAGAAAAGCTTTATAGGCCGCAGGAAAGTCGACCCGGAGCTCTTCTTGAATATCGGCAACCTGCCATTCATCGCATGGTAGGCATTGCAAACCACAAAGCACACCGCGAAGCTGAATCCAGAATCTATCGGTGACAGGTTCCATCATGGTCGAAATCCAAGCAAATTCGTTTCCCGGAAGCTGACGCTCTCGATCGACTTACCCATAAAACTCCTCGTCGCTCACGCCATCGGCCGCCGTGAGGAACAATCTTTCGCGGCAACCTCGGACATAACGTTGATGGACTTCTTTGGAATGTGTCGGGATCGGATAGGAGTATTTTCCACCTTGCACTATACGAAAGAACATTGTGTGCGATCCCTTGCCTCGATTGGACTCCTCCCAGCATCCATAACGGGAAAGGATTTGCCGGAGCTCTCGCAGTTTCAGGCTCTTATCCACGTCTGAGAATCTACCTTTAAACCTTTCTTCCCAAAAGCGCCTGACATAGAATACACCGCTGCTAAAATTAGAAATGGAGCGCTTGCTGAAATGAAGCACCTTCGCATCCCACTCCGCATCGTGTTCTACCGCGAGGACGGTGAATGGGTGGCTCATTGCCTTGAATTCGACCTGATGGGAAGCGGCGCGGACAAGGTCGCGGCTTTCGAGCAGTTGAACGAAGCTATATCCCTTCAAGTTGCCGTCAGCCTGGAAGGAAATAACGCGGCCAACCTCTTCCGCCCCGCCATGGGGAAATATTTTGAAATGTTCTCCGCCGGCCTCGATGTCGTCGTGGGTGAGTTAAGCGTCGAAACGGGACAATCAATCAAAATCGACCGGACAGAGGCGCGCGAATATTCCGGCGAAGGGTCGGAATCCGATTTGGTCCGGGTTTGAATCCAGAGCACAAACCTTCAACGTAATTGTTTACCGCCTCTCCCGCACCTTTTCCATCGGGCGGCGTAGATACTCCTGGCATGGAGGCCGATCCCACCCATTTCCCGTCGCCCATTTGTCCTGGTTGTGCCCGGCGTGATCGCCGGATCGCCGAATTAG
>JBBRTW010000399.1:0-6923 GCA_038244055.1 Tepidisphaerales bacterium
ACCATCCCACCGCCAGCGCCATGCTCATGATCGCGAAGAGCACGATCAGCGTCCGCCCGGCCGCGCTCCGCATCAACGTCGCCATGCAGCCGATCAGCAGGAGCACCTCCAGCAACAAATGAAGCGCCGTGCCGATGATCAGCCCGGTCTTGTTCTGCGGCAGGCCCGGCATGGTCAATGTCCGGTAGCCGTAGGAGTAACGTTCGGATTCCGTGCTATTCAGCGCGACCAGGAGCGTCGTCACCGCGCTGACCGCCCACAGCGTTCCCGCGACGAGCAGGATGGCCGCCGCCGTCCGGGCCATTCCATTGGGCGGCGCGAAATCGCGCCGCGCTTCATACAGCCTGACCGTCGAACCGCGCCGCAAGGTCAGCATCGCGATGATCGGAAACGCCCCGTTGACCGTGACCGAAATGAGGATCGAGATCACCGCCGAGACGTTCATCCGCGCCCCGCGCCCGGCCGACGCGAATGCGATCGCCATGAAAATCAGTTCCAGGGCCATGAACGCCAGCCACGCCCAGCACGCCGTCACCATCATCACCCGCCCGCCATTTTTCATCCCCAGTACGCCGCACGCTCCGGCCAGCATCAGCACCACGAAGATCGTGCGGATGAACATGCCGAACACGACGCCATAAGCCACTGCGTCGCGGGTCCCCGAGTCCGATCCCCTCCCCAACTCCCGCGCCAGGTCCCCCCAGGAGACCAACCCCGTCAGAATCAGCATCAACCCGCTCAATACGATCCCAATCACCGCCACCGCGGTCACCCCGCCCGGCCGCGGGCCCGGCTGCAACTGCTGCGTGTAATATCCCAGTGGCGGCGTGCTCATTCCGGACATGGAGGTCCTTTCGCTAGAGATGATTCGATCATTTCATCAAGTTCGGAGAGCTTTCTCAAGTCGGAATCCGGCAATGGATGCGAATTGGGCTCGATCGGAGGCAGTGACGACCGCGGCCGCATGAAACCGAAGATCACCAGGATCAGCGCCGACGGCAGCAATTCGGTGATGCTTCGGGAAATAATGGCCGAGTAGTGGGCCAGCGTCTCCCGGAGCGTGGTGGGAGCGCTGGTGGTGAATTGCCATTCGCGCCCCCTGTTTATTTGAAATTGCCAGAGAACTGACAGCGTCAGACTCACCATCGCGAAAATGATGATGTATTTCGCCCCCCGGCCGATGTTGCAGACGATCAGCAGCGCCCCAAAAATCACCAGCACATCCAGTGCAACATCAATCATGCCACCGACAATGCTGGCCTCCCTCGAAGCCGGAAACCCCGGAAGGCGCGAAGGCATGTCCCACTCTTCATATTCGCGGTAGCTATACGAATTCCGCGCCGGCATCTTCTCGACCACTTCAGCAAGGCTCGTGACCGAACTGATGGAACTGATCGCGCCGTAGGCGAGAAGAATCGAGGCCGCCACCCGCGCCAGCGTGCCCGGTGGACCGTCTTCATAGCGCTGGGCGCGATACAGCGTGGCCGTCCGCGCGTTGTCCAGAACGATCAGGGCAAAAGCCGGAAACAGGCCGCCGGCGACAAACGAAACCACCGTCGAGATGAGCATGTCCGGATATCGCAATGTTCCCCGGGCCGAAGTGGCAAAGAGATACACCACGATAAACAACTCCAGCACGAAGAGAATGATCCACGCCCAACTGGCGATGATCATCATCCGTCGCCCGGCGTTTCTCATCGCCAGCACACCGACCGCCCCTGCAATCATCAACACGATGATGGCCGTGCGGATGATCATCCCAACGGCCATGCCGCTGCTCAGCGCCGCGCCCCACGATCCTGATGGACGCCCGGAAATACCGCGCGGCATCAGGCTCTGCCCCACCAGAACCAGGCAGCACAGTACGATCCCCACAACCGCCACCGCAGTCACCCCTCCCGAGCGGCGTTGCGGATCTGTATTGGTCGTGGCGTAACCCAGCGGCGCGAAACCTATCCCATTCATGCCTAATCTCCCGTTGAAGTGTTGCGATCATATCATCCCCCGGTCACATCGCTTCACCGGCCCCCCGCCCGCAACATCCCCGCCCCATATACCCCCACAATTCATCCTTCATCCTTCCGCCTTCATCCTTATTCCAGACTCAATCAAACGTCCTCATGTAAACCAGCGCATCCTCATCCCTTAGCAGTTTCCCGATCGTCCCCACATGGTGAAACGTGAACTTCATCAGGAACGACCGCGCGATCACCTGCCGTTTCTGGTCCACCGCCAGCCAGAGCCGCCGCAGTTTGTTCTTGCGGGATTTGAAGTGCTCCAGACCCTGCTGCGTCAGTTCATCCATCAACCGCCTTCCATGTCCCTTCCGCCGAAGTTCGGGCGTCACCCAAAGCTCCAGAATCTGCCCCACCCCCTCGGCCGAATCCACCCCGCTGATCCACCGCGCCTGGCCGACCACCTTGTCCCCATCCATCAGGCGAATCGTCTGCAGGAAAGGATCGGCGCTCTTGGCGCTGAAGGGAGGATCAAGCACTAGATCAAACATGCGATGGGTTCAGGGTTCAGGGGCCAGGGTTCAGGGTTCGGGGTTCAGGGTTCAGGGTTCAGATAAGTCGAAGATGTTTCGAAGCGAAGCACGAAATCCGAATCTCGAATTACGAAACAAAATCGAAATCGAAAATCGCAATTTTCCCAGCAAGGCAGCCTTCAATCGCCCCCATGGCGCGCTTCGATCATTTCTTCCTTCCGCCCGATTCGAATTTGTTTCGTATTTCGAACTTCGTATTTCGGATTTACTCTTCTTCGTGCCCTTCGTGTCTTTCGTGGTTCAAGCCTTTCGTGGTTCATCTCCGAATTCACTTCGCCACGCTCACCGCATCCCCCGCCTTGTTCGTGTGGGCTTTCAGATCAGACAAGAGGTTCGCCACCGCCTGGGTATCGCGCAGGGCGCTGACTTTGCCGACCAGTCGCGACGGCCCGATGGGGTCGGTCATGGCCGAGGTGCCATTGGTCTTCTTCATCGCGCCATCGCGCACTTCGACGGTCGTCGATTTCCGCCCCTCATCCAGGATCACATACCCCGCACCCTGATACCGTAGAACCTCCGGCTTGCCCACTTCCCCCTGGCCGATCACATACCAGTCGATGGCCGCGTTGGTCACCACCCCATCCTTGGCCACCGAGCCCCCGACCGCCTGCCAGAAGATATGGATATGCACCATCTGCCGGAACTCCGAGTCGCCCATCGGCTTGATCGGCTGCGCCACATCCTTCGTGCCCGGCCAGAAGCGCATCCAGAAGGCCTTGCTGAGCATGCCCGGGTCCGCCGGCTTCTCCCCGCCGATCTCCTGCAGCATCACCACATCGAATTCCCCCGCGTGGTTGGTGCTGATGAAGGCGTGATTGAAAGACTGGGCGAAAAGCTGCCGGCTCTCGTTGCCGGTGACCGTCAAGGTGCCCTTGGAGGCCGATGTACATCCCCCCGCCGCCAGCAGGATGAGACCGAGCGCAATCGAGGCGAAGGAGTGACGAAGCATGGCAAAACCTTCCGTGGTTAGAGCGATCAGGTCAACCCCAGCAGGGTCAGCGTATCGCGTTCGACAATTCCCCGCAGCGCTTCGCGCGGCACCACGGGCATGTTCGTGCCCTGGGCCATCTGATTGATGCTGTACAGCGCCTCGATGCATTCCGTCGCATTGGTGTACGGGAAGTCACTGCCAAATAACAACTTATCGATCACCCCGGCCTGGTAGCAGCTCACCAGGGCGTTGTACGCCTGCCACGGGCGCTTGAGCAGGCCCGAGACATCCGCATAGGCATTGGCATGCTTGCCCAGGAGAATAATCGTCTCCTCAACCCAGGGCTGGCCAAGCTGTGCCACGACCAGCCGAAGATTCGGGTAAGACCGCGCCACATCATCGAACAGATAAGGCCGGCCGAACTCCAGTTTGGAGGCCTCGGTCATCGGCCCATGGGGATGAACCAGCACGGGCATCGAGAGCTTGTCGGCCTCTTCGTAAACGCGCATCGCGCGGCTGTCCGAAGGGTGGAAATCCTGATTGGTCGGCGAGATCGTGATCCCCTTGAGATGCAGGTCGTACTTGGCGGAGCGGACCTCATCCACCGCGCCCTTTTCGGTCGGGTCGATCCCCGCGAAGCCGATCAGCTTCTGCGGATACCGCGCCACATACTCCGCCACGTACTTGTTGGGCACTTCAGCGCGCAGGTAGCGGCTCTTGAAGCCCAGGACGATGGTCTTATCGACCGCGGCGGCCTGCGCGTAATGATGCTCCGTATCGGCCGACGGCACGCTCCGATAAACCGCCCGGTGTTGCCCAAACCGGGTGCTGCGGAGTCGTGGCGCTTTCAGTTCTCCCAGATCCAGTTGCCCAAGCTGATCCGGGGACTGCCAAACGTGCGTATGACAATCAACGATCATAATAGTGTCCCTGGCAGACCATCCGTGGTGACTTCTCCATATCGCGTCATGGGTTGTTCTTAGCCCGAAGTCCGGCACCCTCCCAGGCCCGGACATTGGCGTATGCTATGGATTTCGCCAAGAAGGTCAAAGATCGCACGGGTTACCGGACGTACCGCTCTGATCCATACAGACGATATAGACCAGCTGATTCTCAAATTATCGGACGAATTTTGCCCGGAACTTTCAAAAATGGGGAAGGCAGGCGAAATAGTTCGTAAGTGATTGCCATATCGGAAGTAATGGTTGTCCGATCTGACCGGTCAATCGCCTGAGCGATGGGGAAACGTCCAAACGGCGATTGGCTTAAATGGCGCGGGTTTCTGGAAGAAGAGGTAACGAATGCGGAAAAATACTTGGCCGGGCGGCGTCATTTCAACCAGCGGGCGATCTCGGTGATGGGCTTGCGGGTCGGGGTTTCCGGCGTCTCGCCGGCATAACCGATACAGACCAGCGCCAGGGTGGTCACGCCCGTCGGCAAGTTCAGCAAGGCATCCACTTGCTGGACATCGAACAGCCCCACCCAGCAGGTGGCCAGGCCGGCGGACTGGGCGGCCAGCAACATGTTCTGAACCGATGCCGCCGCCTCCTGGGTGGCCAGGGGAAGCCCCTTCTGACTCAGTGCATCACCGGCCGCGCGGAGGTTGGTGCAGACGGCAATCACCACCGGCGGTTCGGCGACATAAGGCTGATTGAGCGTGGCCGCGGCGATCCTGCCAATCAGATCCGTGTTCTGAACCACTACGAACTGCCGGAACTGTAAATTGGCGGGAGTCGGTGCCCAGCGGGCGGCCTCCAACAGGGAATTGATGAGTTGATCGCTCACCGGCCGGGTCTGATACTTCCGAATGCTTCTGCGCGTTCCGATCGCCTGCATCACGTCCATGGGAAACTCCTTCGCCTGAATTGCCCCAATCCACAGCATCGCCGATGAGCGAATCGGACGCGAGCGAATCATGGAGATCAACATCGGAAATATGCGAATTGGAAATCGCACCGGCGATTATGCGGGTTTGGCGATTTGCTTCTTGCGGCGCAGTTCGGCATCGATGAAGGGATCGAGTGCCCCGCGGTCCAGCACCGATTCGACATCGTGCGTTTCGACATTGGTGCGATGGTCTTTGACCCGGCGGTCATCCAGCACATAGGACCGAATCTGGCTGCCGAACCCAACCGACTTGGGATCGCCGACGATGTCGCGAAGTTCCTGATCGCGTTTGGCGGCCTCCAGGGCTTCGAGCTTGCTCTGGATGATGCCGATGGCAACCCGCTTGTTCTGCTGCTGAGAACGCTCGACCGAGCAGGTGACGACGATGCCGGTGGGGATGTGGGTGATGCGGACGGCTGTGGCGACTTTGTTCACGTTCTGCCCGCCCGGGCCGGCGGCGCGGACGAAGGCGACGATATCGAGATCGGTTTCGGGGATGTCGGAGTTATCGAGGGCTTCGAACTCGGGGATGACGTTCACCGAGGCGAAGGAAGTCTGCCGTTTTCCCTGGGCATTGAACGGGCTGGGCCGGACCAGGCGATGCACACCCGCTTCGGCCCGGAGATAGCCGAAGGCATATTGGCCTTTGACATGCAGGGTCACCGATTTGATGCCGGCCTGCTCACCAAACTGGCGGTCGATTTCGGAGACATCCCAGCCGCGGTTCTCGAAGAAGTACAGATACATCCGCAGGAGCATCTCGGCCCAGTCCTGGGCTTCGGTGCCCCCCTGTCCGGACTGGATGGTGAAGAAGCAGTCGCGGTAGTCGTTCTCCCCATCGAGCAGGGTCTGGAGCTCGACTTTCTCGCCCTTGCCCTCCAGGTCGGTGAGCATGCGGTCGGCCTCTTCGAGGGACTCCTGATCGGCCGCCTCGGTGGCCAGTTCGTAAAGGGCGCGGGTGTCCTCGATCCCTCTGAAGATCGTTTCAATCGGCTCGGTGACGGCGCGGATGACCTTCATCTCGGCGACGACGGCCTTGGCCTGCTCCTGTTTATTCCAGAAGTCAGTCTCCCCCATTTTCGATTCGAGTTCTTTTTTGCGGGCTAATTTAGATGGAAAGTCAAAGAGAGTCCCGGATGGCGATCATCCGGGCGCTGAGGTTTTCGATCGAGGTGGAAAGGTTGTCGTGGATCATACGAGGCCATTCTACGGGAGGGGAGGCGGAATGTACACGATGGCACACTGCACCCCGTCCCATCTTCCAGGGCAATCGCAGGTAACTCCTATGGCATCGATTTCCGATTGCGGATTGCGGATTGCGGATTGAAAACCGCATTTCGATCCGCAATCCACAATCCGCAATCCGAAATCCGCAATTGTTGCCCACTTCATGCCACATGCGATTGCCCTCTCCCATCTTCCCACCCGCCACTTTAAGTTTTTAGTTTTTAGTTTTCTTGACCTTCCCGAACTCTCCTACCTCCCTCCCCTCCAGCACTCCAGCCCCCCCCCCCTCTCGCAACCGAGCTCCGAAGAAAGGGCGCTCGCGGCGGCGGT
>JBBRTW010000400.1:0-6884 GCA_038244055.1 Tepidisphaerales bacterium
AGGGGGGCGATGATGATCTGGTTGTCGGAGATGGAGAAGAGGGTTTGGCCGATGCGGACGGCGCGGAGGGATTGGTTGTAGCCGGGGTGGGTGATTTCGCCGAGGGAGGTGATAGCGCCGGCGAGGTCGATTTTTACGATCTGCATGTGGGATTGATACTGACCCTGGTAGGTGTCGGGGTTCCAGGAGTAATTTTGGACCGGGAAGGCGAGGATGCCCTGGGCTGGGAAGTAGGCGAAGGCGTGGTGGTCGGAGTCGGCGATCGTGGCGCTGCTGTTCTCACCGCTTTCGACCGTGTAGAGGGCAGTGCGAATGGGATGGGCGATGTCGGAGACATCGAAAAGGGAGAGCTGGGCATTGCCGCGGTGGTTGTCGATCACATCCTGACCCAGGCCGAGGAGATGCGTGGCATCAATCGGCTGAAGGTACTGGGAGAAGCCGGGGATGGTGAGTTCGCCGACGACGGCGGGGGCGGCGGGGTCTGACATGTCCAGGGTGAAGAGCGGGTCGATGTTGTGGAAAGTGATGAGGTAGGCGCGATCGCCGACGAAGCGCGCGGCGTACATCCGTTCGCCTTGGGCAATCCCTTCGGCCGAGCCGATCAAGCGCAGCTCGGAGCCGACCTGGTCGAAAACGAAGACGCTGTTGCTCTGGCCGTGATTCGAATTAATGTTGGTGGCGATGCGGAAGTATTGGCCGTATTCATCCATCGAGAACTGGTTGAGAACCTGGCCGGGCACGCGCGTGGTGGCCGAGAGAGAGACGGCATCGGTTCCGAGCGTGAATTTGACGAGCTCGGTTGAATAGCCGAGGGTCGGGTCCCAATTGCCATACTGGGAGAGATACAACGCATTGGGCGAGGCATAAAGAGTGGAGCTCCATCCGAGGACGCTGGTGGCGCTGAGCGTTTCGGGGAGGTCATCACCGGTGTTGAGAAGCACCACCGATTGGGCCGATTGATAGCTCCAATTGGGCGTGCCCGATTTCACCCAGATGTTCGAGCCTTCGATGAAGGAGCCTTGGGTGGTTTGGCCGCCAGCGGTGCTGGTGTACCCGGAGCCGGCGGATTCGAGTCCCCCAGAGTCGAGCCAGTCGAGATAGGACTGCTCGGATTCGTATTTCACATGGTTGGGGCCATCGGGGATCATGCGTGGCACGGGCGGGGTGATGGTATTGGCGACGACCATGTAGAGGCGGTCGCCAATGGCGCGGGAATCGACGTAATAGCCATCGAGCTTGGTCTCTTCCACGACGGCGGGGGCGGAGCGGTCCGTGATATCCAGGACCGTGACTTTCACATATTCGACGATCCGCTCGGGAGCATTGCCTGAATAGTAATTGTAACTATCGGCCTGGAGGGTCACGCCGGCCGGAGGGACGACCGGCTCGATGCCCCAATTATAGCTGATGACCGTCAGACGATTGCCGCGAAGATACAGGCCGACAGGCAGGCCATCGATATCGCGCTGATTGACGATCGATTGGGAATTGGCATCGACAATGGACAACTTGCCCGCGTAGGGCTGATTCCACCAGTACCAAGAGTATCCGATGTTGGGATTAGCATTGGAAAGTGTATAGAGAAACTTTCCATCGGTCTTGACCGAATCGGCTTCATCCACGCCAAGCACCTGGAGGTTGGTCGTGGAAAAGTCATCGGCGGCGGCCGGATCGGCCTCAGGAAGCGGCGTCGGCGCGGGCGTGTATCCGCCTGAGCCGCCGTTGGCGGCCGCCAGAGCCATTTGCCCTTCAACACCCACATAAGGCGTGTTGAAGATCACGCGCTGACCGAACAAGCTGCCCCAGTAACTCTTGCCGGCTTCGACCATGCGGTCTTGAACTTGGGTTCCGGTGAGGCGAGTCAACGGCAGTTGGAGGTTGTCATTGCGATGGCGATCGGAAGCGTTATTGATAAAGGTATCGCGGGTGTACTGGAGATAGAGAGTGTTGATTCCGGTGCCGGCATCGAGGGCATCGCGGCCATCGCCGCCTTTGAGGGTGTCTTTGTCAGCGCCGCCGGCGAGTCTATCGCGGCCTTCGCCGCCATCGAGCTGGTCGGAGCCGGCCATGCCGAAGAGGCGGTCCATGCCCCAGCCGCCGGAGAGGGTGTCGTTGCCGTCTTCGCCATTGAGGAAGTCATTGTCATCGCCGCCGGTGAGGTCGTCATTGCCGGTGCCGCCCTGGAGGGTGTCGTTGCCGGCCGCGCCATCGAGGGAATCGTTGCCAGGGCCGCCGTAGAACTGGTCGATGCCGGCATCGCCGAGGATGGTGTCGTTGCCCTGACCGGCCCAGACGCGGACGAGGATGTCGTTATCGACGGCGGTTTGGCCGAGTTCGATGGCGATGTTGTCGTCGCCGCGGCCGGCGCCGATCTGGATCTGGTCGAGGCCGGCGAGGGGATGGGTGGAGAGGACGCCGTTGACGTTGGCCTGGAGGGTGGTGGCATCGCCGGGAAGCAGGCCGATGACGATGGAATCGTTGGGCCGGCGCGGGCTGGCATCGCCGGTGATGACCCAGACATCGGGGGTGAGATCCGATGCGCTGAGGAAGAGGCGCTGTTCGAGTTGTTGGATCGCAAAAGAAGCCGCCCGCACGACCGGGGATGGACCGCGCATAAAACCCTGCCTGGATAGAAGTGATGTTAGTGAATACAGTGACTTGGTTGAAACTCCGGAGATACTCGCCGCGGAGGCGCGACTCGAATGACTTCGATGAGCTCAGTCGAATCGAGCTGGCCGAAGTCAGAGGACGCAGAGAGGCCAAGGGTGCGGTTTATTTCCGGATGCATGAAAGTCGCCATCGACTGCATTTCGTTACAGAGATGATAGAGGATGGGGGCGCGGGGACAATCGGAAATTGAGTTGGGGCGGGGAAGTCGGATGAGGGAGATGATGGAATGGGAGGGGGTATTGCATTGGTGGGATGTGCAATGGGTTTGCGGCGTGATTGGCGGTGGGGTCATTCTGATGGAGCTGGAGGCGACTGAAGAATCTGGCGGTTAGGTATTGGCACGGTCACTGGTGAGAATGGCCTGGGACGGATAGGCAAGATTCTTCGGTCGTCTATACTCCCTCAGAATGACGGCTTGGAGGGCGGTTCGGATGACGGCCCGGCGGACAGCGCAGGGCAATCGCATGTAACTCCTATCGCATCGATTTCGGATTGTGGAGTGCGGATGGCGGATTGAAAACCCCATTTCAATCCGCAATCCGCAATCCGAAATCGCTGCGATAGAATTTACATGCGATCGCCCTGCGGTCCCGGCTTGTTCGGCGCGGGGTTGGCTCGATTCGAATCGGCCGATGGCTACAATCGCGCCGCGTGAAGAAAGTCTGGCCTATTCTCAAGCCGTGGATCAAGCGCCTGCTCGGCCTGGGCATTACCGTCGCGATTTTCGCGTGGATGCTCAAGCCGGTCTTCGTGCAGTGGGATGCGATCGCGCCGCGAATTCACAAGATCAAGTGGGGGTATTTCGCGATCGCTTCGGCGATGTTCGCGGCCTTCCTGTTTTTGTTCCGGGTGCTGAGCTGGCGGAGGGTGCTGGAGGGGTTTGGGCATCAGTTGCCGGTTGCCCCGGCGACGCGGATTTGGTCGACCAGCGAGCTGGCGCGGTACCTGCCGGGCGCGATCTGGCAGGTGATCGGCCGGGTGTATTTGATCAAGCCGTACGGGGTTTCGGGGACGGTCTGCTCGGTGAGCCAGATATTGGAGCTGGTGGTGTTTCTGCTGGCCAACGTGCTGGTGGCGCTGGGGTCGCTGGCGTGGTTCGGATACCGGATGCCGGACTCGACGAAGAATTACATGATCATCGTGGCGGTGCTCGTGCCGCTTCTGATGAGCCTTCTGCATCCGCGCGTTTTCTATACGGCGCTGAAGAAATACATGGCTTGGCGCGGGAAGGAACTGCCGGCCACGCGCGTGCGCGGGAAGACACTGACCCTGCTGACGATCTGGGCGATCATCGGCTTGCTCTGGCAGAGCTTTGCGATCTATCTGCTGACGTTTCGGCCGCTGAATCTGCCGATCGAGAAGTGGTGGGTGGTGGCGGGGGCGTACTGCCTGGCGTGGTGCGCGGGGTTCATCGCCTTCTGGGCGCCGGGGGGGTTGGGGGTGCGGGAGTTCATGTTCATGACGGCGATGAGCTTCGCGCTGCCGCCGAGCGTGCAGGCGAAGTTCGAGAACCCGGCGGTGATGTCGGCGTTCCTGGCGTTTCTGGGGATTTTATTGAGGTTGTGGACGATCGTGGGAGAGTTGATTTTGTCGGGGGTGGCGTATCTTCTGGATATGGATGGGGCGCTGGGCCGGCCGGGGGCGCGGGGGAGGGTGGGGGAGGCGGTGAATCAGGGGTGAATTTTGCGAGAGTGGTTTGCACGGGCGGGACGCCCGTGTCACGGGGGAGGGGGGGTTCGCACGGGCGGGACGCGCGTGTCACGGGGGAGGGTGGTTTGCACGGGCGGGACGCGCGTGTCACGGGGGACTTCGCACGGGCGGGACGCCCGTGTCACGGGGTGGCATGGTCAACGGGGAGCGGTGCCGGGGACTATGCAATGGACAAGTCCGCGCGGGCCATCAACAATTGTTCACGAGATCAACGATGCTAAAGACGATATGCATAGCGAGCGTTCTGGCGGTGGGGTTGGGCGCGGCGCTGGTGATCTATCACAATGGGAAGCCGGGGCCGACGGAGGGGGGGGGGGCGGCGGCATCGACGCCGGCGGGGGGGAATGGGGGAGATGGCGGCGAAGCGGGGCGTGGAGGCGCGGGGACGATCGAGCCGGATGCCGGAGATTCATCCATCGATCATCCGACAACCGGAAGCGCGGGGGGCGCGGGGGGTGGGGATGCGTTTGCGGGGCGTGGGCCGGCCGGGTTTCAGGGGGCGGGGGCTTTGCGCGGGCTGGCGAGTCCGATCGCCGGGCCGCCTTATAAACTGCGATGGAAGTACAAGGCGGGGGATGAGGAGCATCGGGCTTCGATCGCGAATAATCCAACCATCGCCGGCAAGACGGTGTACGTTTCGGATTCGGTGGGCGTCTTGCACGCGATCGATCTGGCGACGGGGGAGAACAAGTGGAAGTACAAATCCGAAGGCGGCTTCGAGACGACCCCGCTGGTGTTCGAGGGGCGGGTTTACCTGGGGGACCTGGATGGGATTTTTCACTGCGTGTCGGCCGACAAGGGGGAGAAGGTCTGGTCGTATGATTGCGGCTCGGGGATTCATGCCTCGGCCAATCTGGCGGCCGCGCCGGATGGGAAGGGGCATGTGCTGATCTTCGGGGATGATGGGGCGGAGGTATTGGCGCTGACGACGGATGGGAAGAAGGCATGGGAAGGCAAGGGGGGCGACCGCGTGAACGCCTGCCCGGCGGTGGGGTTTGGGGTGGCGCTGTTCACGGGATGCGATGCGCGATTGCTGGCGATCGATTTGAAAGATGGCAAGGAGCGCTTCGCGGCGGACCTGGGCGGCCTCGCGCCGGGATCGCCGGCGGTGCTGGAGGACCGGATCATCATCGGCACGGGCGAGGGGAATGTGATCGCGCTGTCGCCGGATGGGAAGACGGTGATGTGGAAATACGCGCAGGTGGATCAGGAAGGGGCGATGTTTTATTCATCGCCTGCGGTGGACCCATCGGCCGGGATCGCGGTGATCGGGTGCAGGGATCGGCTGATTCATGCGGTGCATGTGAAGGATGGCAAGCGGGCGTGGGCCTTCAAGACGCGCGGCGAGGTGGATGCGAGCCCGGTGATTTCGGGAGGGCGGGTGTATGTGGGGTCGAAGGATAAGAAGTTTTATGTGCTGGATTTGAAGACGGGGGAGAAGGTATGGGAGTATACGGCTGCGCGCGGGATCGAGGCGGGGGCGGCGATCGGAGCAGGGGTGATCGTGGTGGGGGATCCGGCGGGGAATGTGTATTGTTTTGAGGGGGGGAAGTGATCGTCGTAGCATGCGTCGTAGCGTGCGTCGTAGCATGGGCATCCTGCCCATGTGAAGCGCTTGGTAGGCTGGGAAATGACTGATTTGTAGTTGGGAGCAGCGGACACGGGCAAGATGCCCGTGCTACGTGAAAAAAGTCGCCAGGTCTTCGGGGGTGTTGAGGTTGAGCCAGGTGGAGGCGGGCCAATCGGATGGGGCGGTGAGGAGGGTGATGGCGGGGTTTTGGGCGAGTTGTTGAACTGAGCGATGGCCCGCCGAGAGACGGGAGGCGATGAGAGAGGCGTCGCTGCGGCGGAAAGCGGAGGGGAAAGGTTCGATGGGAGAATCAACGCCGGCGGGGCGGAGCATGATGGCGAGGGATTCGGGGCGGGAGGCGAGTTGGTTGCTGAGCCAGTAGAGTTGGGTGGGGGATACATTGGGCATATCGACCGTCGTAATCACAACGATATCCGTCTCGGCCGATTCGAGCGCGGTGAGGATGCCTCGAAGCGGACCCAGGCCGGCGACGGGATCGGGGGCTTCGCGGGTGAATAGATGGGAAGCGGGCGGTTTCTCGAAGCCGGGGGCGGTGATGAGGAGGGTCGGGCCGGGCCAGTTGAAGCGGGTGTGGAGGTATTGGAGGATGGGCAGGCCGGCCAGCGTGAGGCGGGATTTGGGCAGGCCCATGCGCGTGCCCGCGCCACCGGCGAGGAGGGCGAGTGTAGTGCGAGAGGGGTTGTCATTCGGCGGATCTTGCATGGAGCGCGTTTCGTTTGCGACCGCCAATTCAATCACAGAGAACACCGAGGACACAAAGGACACAAAGGACACAAAGGACACAGAGAAAAACTAAAACAAAAGATGAATTGCGGGTTGATCGATTGTGATAAGGACGTTCAATTTAATTCAATTCAACTCAATTCAGTTTTTCTTCCTCCGTGTTCTCCGTGTCCTCTGTGGTGAAATCTTC
>JBBRTW010000401.1:0-6856 GCA_038244055.1 Tepidisphaerales bacterium
ATTCTATTCAGGTGTAACCGGCGAGGAATGCCCGGCCGGGAGATAGCCGCATTCGGGGCATCGATCGGGGGTGGCGCGGAGATCGTAGCCGCAGGTTGGGCAGAGGCCTTTGCGCTTGCGCAGGCGGGCGCGGCGGCGGAGACGGATTTGCATGAACCAGGGCGTGGCGAGGAGGGTGAAGGTGAGGAGGAGCATCCACCAGGGAATCAAGAGGCGGTTGCAGGGGACGGTTTCGTCCATATTGGGGACCGTTGCTTCTGATTTTTCCAACCCGAGGCAATTCCAATAGACGCTGATGATGTTTGATCTGCCGCCGCTGGCATCTTTCAGTATATTCAGTCGCCATCGTGGCTCAGCCGGTTTGAACGTCCATGGCGGCACTATCGATCGCATCGGCCAAGTGGCTTCGAGGCCGGAACTGAGAATCGCTGCGGAGTAATTTGCCCTGTAAACCTCGTTGTATCGGGCGGTGTATTCCGATTCTGCGGCCCAGCCCACAACTTCCAGACTGACTCGGTCGGCGCGATAGAAGGATCGAATCATCGCAGCCGCTGTCAGGATCATGAATATCAGCGTGACAGCTCCCGCGAAGGAAATCATACGTCTGATTGGAATGTGTATTCGCCGCGCCGAGCGTCCGCAATCGAGGCAGTTTCCTGAAGTGTTTTTCCGTCCACCACACTTGGTGCAGCGTCGTTGGCGACGGCGTTTGAGCCAGATCAGCACATTTGA
Source organism: Tepidisphaerales bacterium (assembly GCA_038244055.1). GTDB lineage: Bacteria > Planctomycetota > Phycisphaerae > Tepidisphaerales > Tepidisphaeraceae > DASPKW01. The sequence goes on from JBBRTW010000401.1 coordinate 733, forward strand.
AAGGGGCCACAAGGAAAGGGACGCACCCACGAGGGCGTAGGGCACGACGACGTTTTCGCGGGTGTAAATTCGGAATATCTTAATTCGGGACGCCGTTTCCGCGTAAGGCTCGCGCGAAGTTTCAATGGCGTGACCGTATCCGAGAAAAGTCTCACGGGGCTGGCTTGGCTCGGGACCAATCTGCTGGGACGGACAGGGCACGAAGGACCATGGCGATCGAATCGATGGGATCTTATCCGGTGGTTGCGCCCCGGATTGCACTTCGTAAACAACAACTCGCGTCAGGTGAAGAATGCCATTGGATGAATGGCAGCGATACTGCGCCGAATCAGGATTTCCCCATTCGGACGCGTCTCGGGTGATCGTCCACCCCCCGCGATAGCTCTGCCACCACATCCCCAGCGTCAATACCAACAGTACAAATCCGCACCACGAGAGCGTTCGCCAGAGCACCAAAATGATCCACGCCATGATCGGCATCGGCATCTATCCTAACCCAATCTGGCGTTCGAATCAGGAATGCCTTACTCGATGACGCCCAGCGCTGCTTGGAATGCCGAGAAGACCCTCACCCTGCCCTCTCCCGAGTACAGGAGAGGGTTCTGAAATAGCTTCTCAATCAAACCCGATATTCGCATCGGGGTAGGGCATCTGCCCCGCGGCGGCGGTTTGCGGCTTGAGCGAGACGCAGCGGATCGTGTCGCCGACTTCCACCTTCAGCGCGGCGGCCGCATCGGCGGACAGCTTCACTTTTCCCGCAGCGCCCGGGATGACGGCCGCCAGCGTCGCCCGAAAATCATCGGTGCAATTGGAGACGAGCATTTTCGGGGCATCGTTGCCGGCGGATTGATCGCGTTGAGTATCGTCGCCCATTGTGTCATCGCCAGGCCCGGTCGCCCCCCCCGGCAGGATCGCTTCAATCTCCGCGCGGCGGCTCTGGCGGATCGCCCGGATATCCACCAGCCGGCTGCGCACGACCGGCCCGGCCTCGAAGATGTCGACCATGCCGCTGAACGTGAACCCTTCATCCTGGAGGATGCGGATGGCCGGGCGCGTGTCGGGATGAACCTCGCCAATGACGGCCTGGGCTTCGGGCGGGAGCAGGGGGATGTAGATCGGGTGCTTGGGCATCAGGTCGGCGATGAAGCGCTTGTTGACGATCGACATGTAGTCGGCCTTGGGATAATCGATCTCGAAAAAATGCCGGCCGATGGCTTCCCAGAACGGCGAGTGCCCATCCTTTCCATTCACCACGCCGCGCATCTCCGCGATGACAATCGGGTCGAAATAGGCCGGATAATTGGCCATCAGCAGAAAGCGCGAGAGCGAAAGCAGCCGCCCATTTCCGCCGCCGCGATGGGCCGGGGAGAGAAAGAGCGAGCCGATCTCGCAGGGGCCATCGTGATCCTCGACCAGGTGAAGCGTGCGGATTTCCTTGCGGACGTTGAGGATTTCCGAGGCGTGGATGGTCGTCTCGATGCGGTACGCGTAGAAGGGCTCGAACCCGCCGACCTTGGCCGCCACGCCGGCGGTGCCGCAGATCGTCTTGCTGCGCGTTTCTTCGAGGACCAGGAGATACGATTCGCCGATCGGCGGGTCATCATCGCTGAGCTTCTCGAAGCCGCGCAGGGACTGCTTGATGCGGCGCTTGAGAAGTTTTTCATCGACGGGGAGCGTCGTCAGGCCAAAGCCGGTCTGGCGGCACAACTCCAGGAGTTGCGGCAGATCATCGAGCGTGATGGGGCGGATGACGTCCATGGGGAAAGGCCGGAATTGAAATCGTTAAGGCATTCAATCGTCCCCCAATTGTAGCATTGTATTTCAGGGTCAGGAGCCGGCCACCAAGAGATTCAACCAAGTGAACACGCAACCCCGGCTCCTGACCCTTTCGTGTTCCATCATCAAATGCGCTCATTCGTTGGCGAAATCCAACATCATCATCGCCGCGAGTTTCGCCCGCTCAGTTAGTGTCGCGATTTCGACGCACTCGGCCGGGGAATGAATGTGATGCCCCACCGGCCCAAGCGAATCCAGCACCGGAATGCCCGCCTGCGCGATCTTATTGGCATCCGATGCGCCGCCACTGGTCATGCCTTCCAATGACAATCCGAGCTCGCGCCCCAGCGCCTGCAGGCGCGCGAAGGCCGACTTGCCCGCATCGGATTGGGTCCAGGGCGGTGAAGTGAAATGACCTTTCAACTCGGCCGAGATGCCATCGGGCTGCCCGGCGGCGCGAATTAATTCAGCGAGTTTATGTTCGACCGCACTTTGCTGGTTGCCGCTGGTGACGCGGATATTGAAATGGACGATTGCCAGATCAGGCACGACATTGGCCGGGCCGCCGCCGTCGACCTTGGAGACATTGATGGTGACGCCGTCGCCGATGGCTGAGATTGCGGCCGTCGCCTCGAGCGCGAAGCGGGCGGCCGCGAGGATGGCGTTCCGGCCCTTCTCGATCTCCCGCCCGGCGTGGGCGCTGCGGCCGTGGATCGTGGCGGTGAAATTGCCGGAGCCTTTGCGGGCGATGGCCATTTGCGTGTGGGAGGGCGCGGGTTCGAAGACCATCGCGAGCTGCGCTCGCCCGGCCGCCTCCAGCAGCAGGGGGGATGAGCCGGGCGAGCCGATTTCCTCATCGGGATTGAGAATTACTTCCCATCCGAGGCGATTTGCGACTTGATCGCCCGCGGCCGCGAGGCGCTCGTTGGCCGCCAGCGCGTGGAGCATGACGACGATTCCGCCCTTGGCATCGGCCACGCCCGGGCCGTGAAGCAGGCCGTCATCGGTGCGAGTTACATGCTGGAAGACGCCATCGGGGGGATAGACCGTGTCGTAGTGGATGACGAGGAGGATGCGGCGGTCGGCCTGCGGATGCTTGGCGAAGCGCAGCAGCTTCCCTGTCGTTGTCTGGATTACTTCGCTCACATCGGGCGCGAGAGTTTTAATAAATTCCTTCCTAAGGCGCTCGGCCACCGCATCCAGTCCAGGCCGGAAGTTCGAGAACGAATTCATCCCCGCAAGCGCCGTCAATAGCCCAACCATCGAGTCCTGCTGGGAATCCAGCCATAAAATTTCGGAGTCCATTGATGCCATGCGCGTATAATCCCCTGTGATGGCTCTAACACCAAATTTTCCGGTGCCATGTATTCCATCGGTGCCATGCTTAGACCCGCCGAAGATGGGATTCCCACGCGACGAATCGTCAATCGGCGGGGATAAGCATGTAGCCGCGATCGCAAGACATGCTCATCGCCGCGGAAGGCGCGTCTATCGAGATCCAAGCCGTTAGCCGCGGGTCTGAGCATGGCATCAGGCTTGGACGATCGATCGCCTGAATCGCAATGAGTGCATTGGAGTTCCCATGAACCAGCCGCCCACCACAAATCCGCTCACCCAATTCACATGGTCGCCCCAGCCGGAGGCGCAGAGGCTGGTGAGCGAACTTGTCGACATGTTCCTCTCGCGCTGCCCGGCGGCCGCGGCGCTGGCGGCGCGGATGAAGGCCGAGACGGGGACGCGGTTCATTGATTGGGTGGATAATATCATCGTGCCTGTTCAGATGGGGTTTGCCGATCGCCTGCCGTCTGCGGGCTTTGTTGAACGGCCTGACTACTCCGCCGATGACGTTCGCTGTTGGTCGCAACCTCATGGAGTATTTCCATTGGTGGCAATCTCTGATGGACTGCGGCACGCCGATATGACTCTTTCGATCAAGGTGGAATCGGTCGGGGATTTTGCGGCCGTGAATGGTCTTCGGCTTCTCACCGACGGCCCTCCGCTCATTGCCACCACTCGGCGCGCTCTCATCCAGGCGAGGGACGAAGCGGTATTTTACGCAATCGAACGCCATGGCTATCGCGGCTTAAACAGATCCGCTCTTGAGGATGAACAAGCGTTGCAGACGTTGGACTGGTCCGAAAAATTCCGTTCCCGTCATTTCCCACACCGTGATGAGAACTACCTGTTCGCGCACACTCAATCGCTCGTCGACAACGCCATCTCCGACCTCGGCCCCGCGCTTACCACCGACCTCTTCTTCGCCGCCGAGCGCGAATACTGGCAGCGCCGCAACCGCGCCGCCCAGTTCCAGAAAGCCCGCCAGGATCGCCCGGGTCTCGGCTGGGCCAATCACGATCACCACACCTACCGCTCCAGCCGCAAACATTTCGCGCGCCTCATCGCCCTCTGGGAAAAACTCGGCTTCGAACTCCGCGAGCGCTTCTACGCCGGCGCTGATGCCGGCTGGGGCGCGCAAATCTGCGAACATCCGGCCTGCGGCATCATCACCTTCAACGATGTCGATCTCTCCCCCGATGAACTGGTTGCCGATTTCGCCCACGAGCCACTCCCCGATCGCAAAGAACTCGGCACCGTCGGCCTCTGGTGCGCCCTGCACGGCGAATCCATCCTCAACGCCGGAATGCACCATCTCGAATGCCAGTTCGATTTCGAATCCCTCCGCCAGCAGATGCAGGCCGAGGCGGGGATCAAGACGATGAAGCCGTTCACCGACTTCCCGCACCTGAGGCAGGCTTTTACGGAAGGCGAGCGCTGGCCGGTTGCTCCCGAGCGAATCAAAGCGCTGTTGGACGCGGGACATCACGGCCGAACAGGCTGAGAATTTCCGGAAGAATGGCGCGATCGGGTCACACTTGGAGAATCTGGAGCGGAACGAGGGGTTTAAGGGGTTTAATCAGAAGGGGGTGAGCGACATCATTAAGAGGACGGATCCGAGAAGGCAGAGTTGACAGGCATATCATTTGAACATCTACAAACCCAGGCAATCCAAAATCTCTCGGCGAAGTTCCTCGCCGACGGTTGGCCACGCCCTGGTAATTGTCTGAAGTGCGTCCTCATCGGGTTTCACATCAGCGGTGAGCGGCAAACGAAGCGATTGAAGGAGCGCTGGGTGCATTCGATGAATATCCAAAAGCTTGGCGTTGATCGCGTTTGTTACGTGCATTCTAACGCCGCCAGCGCTGACCGTGTGAACCTCGCACTTTGCAAGAACCCGCGCAATTGCAAACAAGCTTTCGCACGTCAACTTGGTCAAATCACGATGCCAACCATTGGCCCTGGCAAACGGGCTGTCTCCCGGCGCGAGGCTGATTTCAATTCCAAGGCCGGTCATAATCGACGGATCCAGAAGGCGATACTTCATTGCCGAAGCACAATTTCCGGTTGCCGCAAGAGCGGTCAAAACGTCTTCGAGATTGGATTTATCATCCTCGATCCACCAAACCGACAGCGCGTTCCTATCGGTCCTCAAATCATTGAAGGCGTCCGCGGGGAGATCACCGAGCCGCATCCAGGTATCGTCTTCCCTCCATTTCCCGGGCGCGGTCTTTCTGAGCAGGCTTGGCATATTCATCCCCCAAGATCAGCAATGAGATCTTTCAAATCATTTACCAATTCTGGAAGTTTCTCGACTTTCAGCGCCGTTCGAAGCGCCGGTATTGCTCGCGGCTCGAAAAGGATTCCAAGCGATAGAATTGCCGTTTCGCGAATGGCACCAGAATCAGAGTTTAAGAATTGCTCGATCGCCAATCTTCTTGATCGGACCGTGCTGTCGTCCTGAAGCCAGGCCAATGCCCGAAGGGCCTCCAGGCTCTGTTCACGAGGGAAAATGTTTTTACCGATCTGCTCCTGTATTGCATCGATTGCAGCAGTGCCCAGTCGGCCGATCTGATCATGAAGCGCAAGGGCAAATGGCGACGACATACCCTCCTCAAATCGTCCCTCGCGGTATTGATGGAAGAGATTCTCCATTTCGTGCCGCAGACGCCCTTCGCTGTCCCTGACGTCGCGAGAACGAGCGGTCATGTTTCCATTGGGTCCCTGAACATTGAGGTTGCACCATTGCCGCAGGGTTGCTCCAAAGTTTCGTGCGGGAGAATCGGCGTCAGACTTGCGACGCGGCGATTCGTGCCAGGTACGATCCGCGCCTCGTGGTTTTTCCTGTTGCGAGAAAAGCGATGAGGTCATTGCTCGCGCTCCCAGATGTCGTGCATCTTTTTCGTGGTCAGGGCCGGAAATGTGTTTACAATCCGGTCATGTGCCATCCAGTCGAACTCGATGATGTCCGCCTCGGAACTGGATTTCGGCGCACCTCGAACCGTCAATTCAA
>JBBRTW010000402.1:0-6846 GCA_038244055.1 Tepidisphaerales bacterium
AGACCGATCGCCGCACCTGGCAGAACCCCGAAGGACTGCGCGATACGCCGCCCCTGGGTGACATGGCCTGGACCCATCCGCTGCACTGGTCGGGGGACCGCGATGAAGTTCAGGATTTCGAGCACACCATCCGCGGCCAGCTCATGCAGGGCAAAGGCCTGATCCGCGGAGCCGTTCACCCGGCGCTTGGCCCGCCCAATAAAGGCCTGTCGAGAGAACTCGACGCCCTGGCCGCCTACAGCAACATCCACGCGCTTCCATTGAGTCCACACGCGAAAATTCCGGGCGCATCGGGTGGGCCCGATGGAGTGGGCATCCAATATGCCCTCTCCGAATCCGCCCTGCGCGGCAAGGCGCTCTTCTTCTCCCAGGCCACGCTCTGCGCCACCTGTCACTCCGGCCCCTTCTACACCGATTGTAAAACGCGCGATGTCGGGACTCAGCACGATGACCCATCGGAGAAGATGCCATCCGCCTACGATACGCCCACGCTCCTGGGCATCTACAAATCCGCCCCTTACCTCCACCACGGCAAGGCGGCCACGCTCGAAGAGATGCTGACCACCCAGAACAAATCCGATCGCCACGGCAAGACCTCGCAACTCACTTCCGCGCAGATCGCCGATCTGGTTGAGTTTCTCAAAGCGCTCCCCTACGAAGACCCCGTGCCGCAGGCCCGCGCCCTGGGGATGAAGCCCGTCGAGCGGTGAGCCGCCGGCAAGGGTGAGAATGGCCGCATATTTCCGGGCATGCCCGACGGACCTGGTGGAAGGCGTTTCGGGCGCTCCCAGGGGCATGACTCCTGAATGGATGACCGCGAAGCCCGCCATCACCTGTTCGGCCCCGATCGGCCTGCCAATCTGGCGGCAATTCGCGCCGCCTGCCTTATTGCGAACAAATTGCGCGCAAAACTCTTGTAACTGGGCGGACCGAGAGATAGGCTTGTTTCGGCCTGCGCAATCGACTTCGCAGTGCTTTTCACCCTGGTCTCCGCGACGCGTACAGCAATAGTTGAATATCCTACGTCCGTTGCTTCGGCTTCGAAGCGACCCACAGAGGCACCGGAAGACTTTCCGGTGGGTTGGACGTCTACCGCAGGAATGGAGTATGAGGAAGAGTACATCCCCATCGGCCGGTGGCCATGCGCGCCGAGCAAAAGTGCCAAAGCCTGCATCCGGATTTCGCGATCGTGTGGCGGAGGCGGTTGCGCGCGTGTTGAATCCACGTAACGATTGCGCGCATCACAACCCGTCGGCCGGGTCGCCTGTCGGCCTGGGGCGGAGCATCGGCGCGGAGATGGGGCGTTGCCGCGGCCCATCCAAGTCGCGAATCGAGACACTTGAAGGCCGGGTGCTGCTGGCGGGCAATGTGATCATCAACGAGATGATGTATCACGCATCTTCGCAGAACGTCGGCGATGAGTGGGTGGAGATTTACAACAAGGGTGCCACGGCCGTCGATCTGACGGGTTGGCACTTCGGCAAGGGAATTACTTTTGCCTTCGCGGCGGGCACCAATCTCGGCGCGGGGCAATACCTGGTCGTCGCGCACGACCTGGCGCGCTTTCACTTGAACTACCCGGCCGTGACCAACGTCGTCGGCGGCTGGGTCGGGCAGTTGAGCAACAATGGCGATACGGTCGAGATCGACGACTCAACCGGGGCGGCCGACAACTCCGTCTCCTACGGCACGGATGGCGAGTGGTCCGTGCGCGGGCACGACCGCGGCGTGCAGCTTGTGACGGGCATCACCCGCAGCGGATCGACCGCCACCATCAGCATCCCCGCCCACGGCTACAGCAACGGCGATTCGATCCAGATCACCGGCGCGGCGCAGGCCGAGTACAACGGGACGTTCACCGTCGCCGGGGCCGCGCCGGGCAGCTTCACGATCACCGTGAGCGGCACTCCGGCAACGCCCGCGACGGCGGCGGGGGTTGGGGGCGTGATTCTCAGCCGCCAGCTCACCGACCTGACCCGCATCGGTGTCTCCTGGTTCGCGGCCCACGATGGGCTCGGAAAATCGCTGGAGCTGATCGAGCCCGCCCTTTCCAACGATGTCGCCCAGAACTGGACCGCCAGCACCGCCAATCAGGGCACTCCCGGGGCCGCCAACTCGGTGACGGCCGCTAATATCGCGCCGCTCATCCTCAATGCGGCGCAGTCGCCCGCGGTCCCCAAATCCACCGACACCGTCACCATCACTACCAAGCTGGTGGATGAGCTGGGCACCGCGCAGAGCGCGACGCTTTTCTACCGCCTCGATGGGACGACGCCCTTCACATCCGTCACGATGCACGATGACGGCTTGAACGGCGACACCGCGGCCGGGGATGGAATCTGGGCGGCGCGGATTCCGCCGCAGGCCAACAACGCGATCGTCGAGTATTACATCACCGCCACGGATGGCGTCCGCAGCCGCGCCTGGCCCGCGCCGCTGGCCGATGCGACTCAGTCGGCCAACGCGCTGTACCAGGTGGATGACTCGGCGGCGTACACCGGGAATCAGCCGGTGTTCAAGCTCATTATGAAGGATGCCGACAGGCAGGAGCTGGTGGCGATCGGCTCCCCGGCCTCGACCTCCCAGCTCAGCAACGCGGATTTCAACGGCACATTCATCAGCATCGACGGCAGTGGCACCGATGTGCGCTATACCGTCGGTTTCCGCAACCGCGGCGGCGGCAGCCGCGACGTCCTGCCCAACAATCGCCGCGTCAGCTTCAGCAATGGCGATACCTGGCATGGTGTGCGCGCGATCAACCTCAATGGACAATATTCGCTAGAAGATGTGCTGGGCAGCACGGTCGTTCGCAGCGCCGGACTGGCCGCACAGAACGCCTCGCCCGTGCAGGTGAGGGTCAACAACGTCAACGAAGCCACCTCCGGCTCCACGACCGATATGTTCGGCTCCTACTCCTGGCTGGAGGCGGAGAACTCCGACATGGTCGACGGCCACTTCCCCACCGACAGCGGCGGCAACTATTACCGCGGCGTCGACTCGGGCCACAACGCCAACCTCAGCTACCTCGGCACCGATCCTACCCTTTACTACTACAAGTATCCCAAGCAAAACAACTCCGAGACCAACGACTACACCGACCTGATCAACCTCACCAAAGCGCTCGATGCCACGCAGACGCCCGACTCGACCGGGGGCGATCCGAACAATTTCGTCACCGTCATCAGCCAGAGTCTGAACATCAATCAGGCGCTGCGCTATTTCGCCATCAACTCGCTGATCGGCAACGAGGAGACGACGCTCGGCACCGGCTCGGGCGATGACTTCGCGATGTACCGGGGCGCTACGGATACGCGCTTCCAGCTCGTCGCCCACGACCTCGACACCCTCCTTGGCCGGGGCGACACCGCCGGCAATATCAATAAGAGCCTTTTCACGGCCACCGCGCTGGCCACCGTCAAGCGGCTGCTGACCAATCCCACCTTCGCGCCGCTCTACTTCAAGACCCTGCGCGATCTGGCAACCGGCGCGCTGTCGCCGGCGCAGCTTCTGCCGCTGATCGATCAGACCATCGGCGACTATGCTTCGGTCGATGCGATCAACAGCATCAAGGCGTTCATCACCGGCCGAAATAACTTCGTGCTCACCACGATCCCGACCGCGCTGACCGCCACCAGCGCGCTGACGGTCACCAACGGTTACCCCTCGACCACCGGCACGACGGCAACGGTGACCACCGCATTGACCGGTGTCGCCGATGTGACGCAGACGCGGAGCGTGCTCGTGAACGGCGTGGCGGTGACCTACACGGCGGTGCCGACCGCCACACCGACCACCGGGCCTTACGGCGTCTGGTCGGCCGCGAGCGTGACACTCAATCCCGGCATCAACCGGGTGCTCGTGCAGGCGCTGGATGCTTCGGGAAAGGAAATCGGCCGCCAGACGATCGACATTTACTACAACCGGACGGCCGGCGGGACGACGATCGCTGCAGGCAACGTTTCGACAGTAACATGGAGCCCCGCCAACGGTCCCTATTCTGTAACGGGCAGCATCACCATCCCCGCCGGGCAGACCTTGACGATCCAGCCCGGCACCAGCGTGTTTTTCAGCACCGGCGCGGGCATTCTCGTCAATGGCACGCTCATCGCAGTGGGCACCGATTCGCAGCACATCCGCCTGACACGCGTCCCTGGCGCTGCGACGACCTGGAAGGGTTTGGACTTTGAAAACACCACCACCAGCAACAGCCTGGGCTATGTCGACATGGAGTACGGCGACGCCGGCTTCTACGCACCAACGCGCGGTTCGACGCCGAATGTCATGGTGAACAACAGCACGCTGTCGGTTGACCACATGACCTGGGCGGGCACGACCAAGCAGTTGCTCAATTTCATCAATTCATCGATCAAGATGACCAACTCGGCCACGCCCAATACCGTGGGCGCGGAGCAGATTCACTTCTACCAGATGCCCGCCAGCGGCTATGCGATCTTCGACGGCAACACCTTCGGCACCACGACCGGGGCCAACGACATCATCGACCTGACCGGCGGCAAGCGGCCCGGCCCGATCGTCCAGTTCCTGAACAACGTCTTCCTCGGCAACGGCACGGGCGGCGCGGCCGCCGATGACATCCTCGATATCGACGGCACCGATGCCCACATCGAGGGCAATGTCTTCATGAATGTCAGCAGCTTGGCGGCCTCCGACACCAACAGCGCCATCTCCGGCGGGAGCGACGCCTCCTTCGGCGCTCAGGTCTCCCAGATCACCATCGTCCGCAACATCTTCGTCAACGTCGATCACGGGTATCTGGCCAAGGAGGGGAACTTCTACACCTCCATCGACAACACGTTCATCAATATCAACTCCAACGTCTATAACTTCGCGGAGCCGACCAAGGCATCAGGGCGCGGGGCCTACATCGACGGCGATCTGATCTACGGCCTGGGCGCTGCCGCGACGATCTTCGGCAGCTATGCCACTTCGCTCCAGATCGCCATCAACCGCTCGCTGATCCCCGTCGCGCCGCCGGCCACGGTTCTCCAGACCGGCAATGTTCTCAGCACCGACCCGCGCTTCATCGGGGGCAGCACGATCTCCGCAATCGCAACCGCCGCCCTCACGACGGGCACGACGGCTGCGGCAAACTCCGCGGCGGCCGCGATCCGCGCCGCCGTCGCCCTCCGCCCCGGCTCCCCGGCGCTGGGAATCGGTCCGAACGGCCGCGATGCCGGCGCGATCGTCGCCGCCGGCGCATCGATCTCCGGAGAGCCGCCCTCTCCCACCTCCAAGACCACCGCCACGCTAAACATCGGCGGGCCGGAAATCGCCTCTTATCGCTATCGCGTCAACGGCGGCGCGTGGAGCGCGGAAGTCCTCGCCACCGGCGTGCAGACCACCGCCCCGGTCATTCCGCCCATCCAGCTTTCCGGCCTGACGCCCGGAACGTACACCGTGCAGGTCGAGGCGCGAAATTACGCCGGCGTGCTCCAGGCCGATGCCAGCGCGACCACCTCGCGCGCCTGGACTGTCGCCGCCGCTCCGACCGTTCTAATCAACGAGGTCCTCGCCCAGAACGGCGCGGCCGTGAACCACGAGGGCACCACGCCCGATATCGTCGAGCTTTACAACAACGGCCCGGCCACGGTTGACCTGGGCGATATGAGCCTGAGCGACGACCCGGCGCTCCCGCGCAAGTTTATCTTCCCGGCCGGCACCACGATCCCGGCCGGGGGTTACCTCGTCCTCTACGGCGATAACCCCAACGCCACCAGCGGCATCCACCTCGGGTTCTCGTTCAAACAAAGCGGCGAAGCCGTCTACCTCTACAAGACCCTCGCGGCCGGCGGCGCGCTGGCCGACTCGATCGTCTTCGGAACGCAGATCGAAGACCTCTCCATCGGTCGGCTCGCGAGCGGCGCATGGGGCCTGACCAAGCCGTCGTTCGGCTCCGCCAACATCAGCCAGCCCACCGGCGACCCCTCCACGCTCAAGATCAACGAATGGCTCGCCAACGGCGTCGCGCCGTTCGCGGATGACTTCGTCGAGCTGTACAACCCCGATACGCTTCCCGTGCCTTTGGGCGGCCTGTCCCTCACCGACCAGCCCACCGGCGCGCCCGCCATGAGCCCCATATCGGCGCTCAGTTTCATGCCCGCGGGCGGATTCGCCAGCTTCATCGCCGATGGCCAACCCGAGAGCGGCGCGGACCACCTGGCATTCAGCCTCTCGCACGACCGCGGCGAGATCGCGCTCTTCGACGCAGCGCTCAATCGCATCGATGCGATCGCCTACCTCGCGCAGAAATCGGCCGTCTCCCAGGGCCGCGCCGCCAATGGCGATAACACCACCAAGCAATTCACCTTCTTCGCCCAGCCCAGCCCCGGCATCAGCAACCCGGCGGCCGCGACGACCGTGCAAATCCTCGGCGCCTACACCGACACCTGGAAGTATTACCAAGCCGGCGCGCTCACGACAGGCTGGCAGGCGAGCGCATTCGTCGATACCGCCTGGTCCTCCGGCGGCGGACTACTCTACGTCTCAAGCGCCACGCTGCCCGCCCCAAAGACCACCGCGCTCGTGCTGACTAATGGCCTGGCCACATATTATTTCCGCCGCCACTTCACCTTCACCGGCAATCCCGCCAACGCGCTGCTCCAGCTCAACACGATTCTCGATGATGGCGCGGTGGTGTATCTCAATGGCGTCGAAGTTCTGCGCGTTGGCATGGCCAGCGGAACAGTCACCGGCACGACGCTGTCCAACCGCCTGATCAGCCCCGAGAACGCCACGTTCGACGGGCCATTTAACATTTCGACGGCGGCGCTGGTGACTGGAGATAATGTCCTGGCGGTGGAGGTGCATCAGAACACCACGGGCAGC
>JBBRTW010000403.1:0-6825 GCA_038244055.1 Tepidisphaerales bacterium
CTCGGCGCGGCCCTGCTCCGCCCGCGTTTGGCGCAGTACGAAGGACATTCGCAATCGCTCCTGGCCCTGCCGCTCGATGGAATCCAGATCAAAGACGTTCGATTCATCGCCTCGGTCGGCCAACTCGCGGTCGAGGGCGAATTCGGCGCATGAACGCGGAAAGAATGAACGCCAAGACGCGGAGACGCCAAGGAATGAATTGAAGAGAATTCATTTTTTGAATTGTTTGAATAGTTTAATATTGTTGCACGACATTTATTTTTACCCTCCTTCTTCAACCCTTGGCGTCTCGGCGTCTTGGCGTTCATTTTCTGATCTTGGCGTTCATTATCCGCGCCATGCCGCACACCCGGAACATTCCCACCCGTCCCAACGTCTTTAATCGTGTAGTGTCTTCACTTACGGGCAGCGCCTTGCCGACTTAAATACTGTTCCCCTTTCCGGAGAGATGATGTTGAATTGGAAGAAGTTATGGGTCTTGTCGCTCGCGGCCACCCTTTCGCTGGGCCTGGCCTCCAGCGCCCTGGCCAAAAAGCCCCACCCGGCCGATCCGCCGCCCGATGATGCCACCAAGGATGATGACATCGACACGGGTAAGGCCAAAGCCAAAGAATTCGAGAAGGGCAAAGACCTCGACAAGTCGGCCACCGAATCCAAACTCGGCAAACTGACCGGGCAGGTTTCCGATCTCGACAAAGCCCTCAAAGCCTCCGGCGATGCCCCCGCGCCCACCAAAGGCCGCCGCGGCAGAGGCGCGACCACACTGCCCGCCACCACCCAGTCCACCAAGAAGGGCGCGGATGCGGCCGACAAGGACAAACTCGTGGATGATCCTCCCGCGACAACCGGCAAAAAGCACCATGCGACCCCCGTCGATCCGCCCAAGTAACATTGCTTCTTCAGAGGTTCCCACCGACACCCTGGCCGCGAGGCTGGGGTGTTCTTTTTTCCGCGCCAAAATTCACTCGCATTCCAACTCCCCACTGAGCCACCACGGCAGCAATTCCCGATGCGCCGGCGCAAGAAGACGCCGCCAGTTCTCTAAGAGTTGAGTGCCGGCGGCGGGGCGGAGGAAGCGGACTTTTTCGTTTAGATTGGCATCGTAATTTTCCGTCGCCTTCATCAGCATCGCCACGCGCTTACCCAGAATGTCGGTCGAAATACCCGGAGTGCCTTTACCGGTTCCTTCAATGGCGGCCGAGAGGGATTCATCGATCGCGAGAAAAGCGGCCCAGGCATCGGTGCGGAATTCGAGGAGTTCGACGGCCAGATCGCGTCGCCCATAAGCGCCGGCGCGGCGGAGATGCTGGCCAAGCTCTTCGACCCCGCGCGTGGCCCGGCGCAAGGCGCGATAAAGCACACTGGCGGCAGCGGCGGCGGCGGCGCGAGTGAGTGTGAAGTCATCGGATTCTTTCATCTCAACGCCAAACAATCGGCAGCGTCCCAGGGCGAGGGCTAAACGGTATGCACTGTCGGCCGGCATGAGCCCCCTGGGATGATCCCCCGCCTCTCGCACCGTGTAATCGGCTTCAATGCGGGCGCGGGCAAGTCGAGGCAGACACTGATACGGATCGCCGCGTCCGGGGTTGGTGGGAGTATCGCCGAATAGATCGCGATGTCGCGGGCGGGCGATGAGTGAATGATCGAATTGTCTGGGCGGGAGATGGGCATGATTGAAAAGCCCATGGCCGGTCCAGCGATAGCCGATTTCGGGTTTGGGGGCGGGTTTGACGGCGAGGGCGGCGAGTGGTGTGACGGCGCGACTGGCGGGATTGGCCGGGTCGGCCGCGGTGGTTGTTTTGTTTATGTGGGTCGAGAATCCCCAGTATTCCGGCCGGAGAAATTCGAATTCGGGCAGGCGCGATGCGCGTGCCGCAAATCCATCGACTCCGGGCAGGCGGGACGCCCGCGCCACAAAATGATCGGTCTGTCGGGTGCGAATTCGGCTCATGGCGGTTTCGGTTGAGTGTGGAATGGTAAAGGCTCTAAAATCGGGATCGAATACGGCATAGCGGGCGATGGCGCGGCAGATGAGTTCTTCGCGGGCAATGTCGCGCGGGGCGTTGCCGGCCAAATCGCGCGGAAGCCTTCGGGATCGATACGTCAGGGACTGGCCATTGCTGACGAGGCTGGCCCAGTGGCCGCGCGGGAGGAGCAGCTCGATCAGGTCGGGATCGCCGGGGTTGATGGCCCGGCTGATCAGGGCCAATGGTTTCTCCAGCCCGCGCTGGATGGATTGGATGAGGCGGGTACTCCAACTGGGAGGGGTTGGATTGGAACTTGGGGTTGTCACGGGCAGAGATGCCCGTGCTACGGTGGATGCCCGTGCTACGGATGCCCGTGCTGCGGACGGCCGTGCTGGCGATGATGCGCGCGCTGTTGCCCGCGCGACGAGGCGGTCGGGGATGACCAAATCGATTAAATTGGCTTGGTTTTGGGGTGTTTTGGGGAGGATATTTCCCCAGGGGATGGTCAGGGTCTGCTTCATAAAGCCCTCTAGGGCGGGGGGGTTACAACTTGGGTCGGTGTACTCGGGTTTGGGTTCGTTTTGTATTTTTCCGCTAACGCGTCCCCGGGCAAAGGGGCCCCGGGGACGCGCCAGTTTGGTTAGCTAAGATACTTCTTCTTCAGACGATGCCAGCGCTGGAAGATGACATCGCGCGAAACCTGCAATGCCTCGGCCAGGCGCATGCGCTTGCGGGGGCGCGGGGCATCCACGAACTCGCCGGGCGGGAAGGGCTGGCGCAGGCCGAGCTCTTCCAGCCAGTCGGCCCAGACGGACTGGGGGACTTGGGTCCACTGGCCGGCCAGGCAGAAGAGGATGACGCCATCGAGCGGGTCCCAATCGCGCAGGGACCGGGCCTCGCCCTCCGATAGACTGAAGTCGTAAACGCTGGGCGCATCGACGGCTGCGCGGGTGTCGGCCAGGTCAGCCGTCGAATCCAGTGCGACGGCCTTAGGCTGCGCCCGCGCCGCCCGGCCAAAATCGAGGTAGCGGAAATTCAGCTCCCGGTAACACCAGGCCGCGAAAAAATCCTTGCTCCCCTCGCCCCCCTCCACCGCCCCCTGGGCGCGGACGTTGGCGGGGAGTTCCCGGTAATACCAGTCCTCGAAATGATCGATGCGGGACCAGATCAGCGCGGGGGACATCTGCACGAAGTCCTGGGCGCTCTGGCGCTTGAGAGCGTAGTAGCGGCCGTGAATCCGCTGGGCGGTTTCGCGGACGAAAGGGGCGAGCGTCTCCATTGCGGCATTGGCCTCGCGCGGAGCGGCGTGGCGCGAAGGTTCGCGGACGGCCGCGCGGGCGCTATCGCGCGCGGCGCGGGCATCGACGAGGCCCGGAGGCGGACCGTGATCGGCATGACCCAGTGCAGGCGCGACAGAACGCTTGGCCTGGGCGACAGTTAAGGCGAGTGGGGTGAGTCGGCTCATGGGGTCTGCGGTAAATCCATAGCGACCGGCGCGCGGGATCGCCCGCGCGCGTGAGAGAAGGCACTGGGGGGAAACGATGGGGGGAGGGAGAGTCTGACAGGGGTGGGGTTTTTTTAATGGCGTGAGGTCCTTTTTTTCGACCGCTCCGCCCCCTATCCCCGATCGCCTTGAATTGAAGAAATTGAATTGAAGATTTGGAAGGACGGAGTACCGACGGTGCCCCCCCTTTGGCTCTCACTCATCCCCCAACCTTGCCCTGAGCTGGCGAAGGGGCGACCCGGGAAAGCACCGTCCCGCCATCCCGCGTTTTGTGGGCTGGGTGTACTCGCCCACGGTTTTCAGCGCGAAGGCCAGCGCCGCCCGCGCGAGATTCATCCGACGTCGCGCCGATGGTGGGCGAGTACGCCCCCCCCGCGAACTACCCGGCTGCGGGGTCCGCATTCGCCGGATCGAGCTTGCTGATGCGAATCAATTCGCTATGTTCCTTGGGACTCAGTTCGCCAACAAGGTTCAGCCGGATAATGCGGGAACGAATTGCACTGCGTTGGCGCTGCAGACGATCTGCCATTTGAGCGACGGTAAGACCCTTACGGATCATCTGGCGCAATTGCTGGTGTTCCGGCTCCGTCCACTTTTCGTAGGCACGGGGATAACTTCTGCGAATCTCGGAGTGCCGATCCAGGGCATTGGGTTCCGACCGGGCCAGCGCGTCTAGCGCCTCTTCGGCCGCCGCGAAAATGTCGAAGTAGGTCAGATCGGGATGCGCGGCCAATATCTGTTCGTAGGTACTGCCCGCGGCAACCATTTCCAACACCGCCACGGATTTTTCACTGAGTCGGATTGGATGATTGGCCATGGTGTGTGCCTCTCTCGCGCTCACATCTTCTGCACGTGCGCCTCATCCAGAATCTCCCGCACCTTGTTGGGGATGCCGCCCAGCGCGATGACGAGCGGTGTCATTTCATGCTTCTGGTTGCATCGGTCGAGCGACGAGCGGGGCGAGGAAAGTTCTCGTCATGGAAGATGGGGCTCAAGACGTTCTCATCCACCCAACGAACGACCGGTACGCAAACACCATCGCCGAAGCCAAAAAGGGATTGAATCGTATTCTTCGCCAACGTGAACTCGGGCGCGCCTTGAAGCCTCGCGTACTCGCGCGGTGACATCCAGCGGAAGCGGACGTTGCCCTCGGTTATAATCATGACGATCTGGCGAGCGCTTCCGCCTCGCGGTGTTCGTAGGCAGCCGGCGAGATTGTCGAACCTGACCTCTGCCCGCATTTGGTCGAAGCGGCAACGTCGATACACCGTGCCGACGTGTACGCCGCCTTGCGCCCTGCGAGTCTCGACCTCGCGGAGATGAAGATCGGACAACATTTTGTAGTGCTTGTCGGTCGCCTCTTTGTCCCACCAGTCTTGGCCGTCATCCGTGTCGATAATCGATGCGAGCGAGTATTGGACTTGCTCGGGTGGTCGAAGGTCGAGCGTCGCCCAACCTGTTGGAAGCACCGTATTACTCATCAACCGCAGAAGGGAATCGGGACGAAGCGGACCCGCGGCGTCGATTGCCGCTTGCCAGCGCCCGCCGAACAATCCCTTGCCTTCTTCTCGAATGATCCGATTCGACGTCACCGACTCATGAAAGCCAACGACAAAAACGCGCGGCCTGCTTTGCGGAACGAACGACTTCGCATCCAGCACGAAAGAGTCGATCCAATATCCTTGCTCGGCGAGGGCCGTCACGGCTTTAACGAAGTCTGCGCCGGCCTTCGATGTAAGAAATCCGGTGACGTTTTCAAGTAGTACCACTTTAGGTTTTTGATCGTCGAGAGCTTTTAGTATGTTGATGAAACCGAAGTAGGTTGACGATTGATCGCCCGCGAAACCCTGCCAGTGACCGGCAAGCGATAGGTCGGTGCAGGGAAAGGAAGCCGTTGCAAGAAAAGGGCGAGACGCGATCTGCCCGACGATCCGATCGGTCTTCCAAACGTCCTCGCGATGAAAGTACGGGCTTTTGCCGAAGTGGCCTTTGTACATCGATTCTTTCTTCGGATCGATGTCATTCGCATAGACGCACGTCCAGCCTGTCGCCTTCAGCGCCTCGTGTACTAATCCGATGCCAGCGAAGAATTCGGCAAAGTGCTTCGGCGTTGAGTGGATACCGTTAGTCGTGCGCGCGGGCAGTTTTGCTCGCCCGATGGATCGTGGCTGAGACTGTGCGGCGCGGTCGGGCATGAAAGCAATGGTACTGATAGTCCGTGGACTTATCTACGTCAATGGGCGAGATTTTCATTTGTGGCTAAGCGCGACGTTCTAAAGGCATTCGGCGACCGCGTCAGGGAAATCCGCGCGCAGAAGGGGCTGAGTCAGGAAGAGCTTGCGCGGCGTGCGAAGATCGACCGCACGTACATCGGCGGCATCGAGCGCGGCGAGCGCAACGCCGGAATTAAGAATGTCCACCGGATTGCGGATGCGCTCGGGGTCCCAGCGATGGAATTGTTCAGAAACGGGGGCGGCAATGGCTGACTGGGATGCCCTTACTCGAATCCTCGAGCAGGTCGCCTCCGCCAAGAGTGAACTTGATGCCTACGCGCCTGTTGGATTCGGATGGTACAAACGGGCTGTCGGTAGCGTGAAGATGCTCGTGCCGTGGTTGGTGGAAGAGGCACCTATGTTGAGGACATATGTGGAGGAAGTTCTGAACTCGCCGGCGTTGCTGCGCTCGGCATGGATGCAACTGAAATCGTTGTTAGAATCGCCTGCGGAAGTGGCGCGGATGGATGAACTGTTCGACCGTGAGGCTGTCCTACTGAAATTTGTCGCAGGTGACACGGTGAGCGTTGTAGTCACAGGCCATCTGCTCGCGCGCTTCCCTGGCGGCGCGCTCGCCGGAAACAGCAAGAGCGACTACCCAGACGTCTTTATTCGCACGCTCGACTATTCAAATCTGCCAGTGCGTAACCGGCAAGACAGGGAAATCGGAGCCGCGATTCGCGGGAAAATTCGCAATCCGGTCCGGGTTCCCGACGGATTGGAAATCAAGACCTCGCGCAACGGGGCAAGTATTGATTGCCACTATCCGCACGTTGGACTGCATCTTATGCTTTCATTCGTCACGACGGGGGAGCGTGTCGTCGTCGATGATGTTCTCGTAGCATTCCTCCGCAGGGATGACTACCGAATCGCTTCGCGGAAGACTGAAGCCACAACGGTCAAAGCGTCATTCGGTCGGTCCACGTTTATTTCACTGCTTCCACGAACTTCGTGAGGCATCTGAGGGGTAGTCGCCGTCAGCTCGGACTCGACATCGGAATGTCGAGCTACAGTAGTTCCAAGTTCGCCGCTTAAACGCAAGGCTCCTCCTATGATGAAGTTGCGCAACAACATCATCAAC
>JBBRTW010000404.1:0-6778 GCA_038244055.1 Tepidisphaerales bacterium
CCCGCGCTTCTCGCCCGATGGCCGAACCCTCGCCTTCCAGCGCGATGGAAAGGAAATCCGCCTGCTCGATCTGGTCACCAGGAAAGAGCGCGCCCTCGTCGCCGATCAACTCTTCGATCTCGCCCCCTACGATCGCAAATCCGCCTCCTTCACCTTCTCCCCGGCCGGCGACTGGATCGCCTTCTCCGCCACCGGCGTCAAAGGTTTCGAGAATGTCCAGGTCGTCTCCACGCTCACCGACACCGGCGCGCAGACGACGCCCAAGCCCATTTCCTTCCTCCCCAACGCCGGCTCCAACACCATCTCCTGGAGCCCCGAGGGCACATTCATCCTCTTCGGCACCGGCCAGCGCACCGAAGACTATCAACTCGCCCGCATCGACCTCATCCCCCGCACGCCCAAATTCAAGGAAGACCTCCTCCACGACCTCTTCCGCGACACACGCCCCACCACCAGACCGACAACACTGCCCACAAAGACGACGCCGACGACCTCGGGCAACGCACCGACGCCCGCCGGCGCGCTTTCCGACGCCGACGCCCAAACTCCCTCTCCCCCGCGGCGTCAAGAAACATCGTTCGCAGAATCGCCCAACCGCCGCGTGGGAGAGGGCGGGGGTGAGGGGGCTTTTCCCCAGCCGTTGAACGTCGAGCGTTGGATGTTGGAAGTTGAAAGTTCGAAGTTGAATGTTGAAAGTTCGACGTTCGATATTCAAAATCCCCCGCTCGATGACCCCACGTCCGAAGATCCTCTCCCCTCCTCGCGCCCTCTCACCGCCACCAGCGCCCCCTCCACACAGCCCGCCCAGGCCAAAATCATCTTCGACAACATCCGCCGCCGCCTCCATCTCATCAACGCCGGCTTCGATGTCGATTCCAGCTCCATCTCCCCCGATGGAAAAACCGCTCTCCTGGCCGGCACCCTCGCCGGCCAGCAGAATCTCTACACCTATTCCCTCGATGATTCCGGGGCCACCGCCGCCGTCCCGCGCCAGCTCACCTCCACCACCGGCTCTAAAACTCACGCCCAGTTCTCCCCCGATGGCCGGGAGGTCTACTACCTCGAGGCCGGCAAAGTCACCGCCATCTCCCTCGACACCCGCACGCCCCGCGCCATCAATGTCATCTGCGAAATGGATACCCATTTCGACTGGGACAAAGCCCTCGTCTTCCTCCAGGCCTGGTCCTACCTGCGCGACAACTTCGCCGACCCGAAGATGAACGGCCTGGACTGGACCGCCATCCGCAATCAGTTCTATCCGCTGGTGGCCGGAGCGCGCACGCCCGAAGAGCTTCGCCGCGCCATCCTCCTCATGATGGGCCAGCTCAACGCCTCGCATCTCTCCCTCTCCACCACCACGCTCCCGCGCCCCATCATCGGCCGCCTCGGCATCTCCCTCGACCGCGCGGAATACGACCGCACCGGCCGCTACAAGGTCAGCCAGGTCATCACCCTGTCCCCGGCCGAGATCGCCGGAATCAAGCCGGGCGATTTCCTCCTGGGCATGGATGGCCGCCGCATCGGCCCCAACACAAACCTCGATGAATGGCTCGCCCGCAAGATCGGCAAGCGCATCTCCCTGCGCATCACCTCCGATCCCGATCCCAAAACCGCCGCCACCGCGAAAAACGCCCGCGATGTCTCGCTCCTGCCCATCGATCTCGGCAACGAGCGCGGCCTGGCCTATCGCGCCTGGGTCGATTCCCGCCGCGCCTATGTCGACAAAATCTCCGGCGGCAAACTCGGCTACGTCCACCTCTCGGATATGTCCGAAACCGCCCTCTCCCGCCTCAATGCAGATCTCGATTCCGAGAACCAGACCAGGGCCGGCGTCGTGCTCGATGTCCGCAACAACACCGGCGGCTTCGTCAACGGCTTCGCCATCGACATCTTCACGCGCCACAATTACCTCACCATGGTCCGCCGCGGCCACCCCGCCGTCCCCTCGCGCGTGCGCCTCGGCCAGCGCTCCCTCGATCTCCCCACCGTCCTGGTCACCAACGCCCGCACCTACTCCGACGGCGAAGATTTCACCCAGGCCTACCGCGCCCTGAAACTCGGCAAAACCGTAGGCCAGCCCACCGCCGGCGCAGTCATCTTCACCTCCCAAACGACATTACTCGATGGCACCAGAATGGGCCTCCCCAACACCCAAGTCTACGACCAGGACGGCCAGACTTTAGAGAACCACCCCCGCCCGGTGGATGTTCCGGCCGAGCGCGTGCCTGGTGAAAGTTATTCAGAAAAAGATACGCAGTTGGATGCGGCGGTGAAGACGTTGATGGGGGAGATCAAGACGAAATAAGGTCTAACCCGAATAATTCAGATGAACCACGAAAAACACGGAGGGCACGAAGAAGACCGGAGAAGAGTAGAAATGCAATTTGCGCAACGTGCAATTCACCGGTTACCGACTTTGGGATTGTAAGATCATTGGTTCATTCCTCTTCGTGCATTTCGTGTTTTTCGTGGTGAATAATCTGGGTTAATCTTGTTTCCCACTTTTGATATTTAATATTTTACTTTTGAACTGATCCGATCGCCTCCAGCAGCGCCTCCGCCCGCGCCCCCCAGTTATGCCGCTCCACGCCGTAATCCACATCCGGCTGCGGCGATGACATCGCCTGATCGATCGCCTCCGCGAACGCCTCCACCGTCGGCTCGACGTACCGCGCCTTCTCCCCGAGTACTTCCGGCACCTCCCCCACCCGGCAGGTAATCACCGGCCGCCGCGCCTGCGCATACGCGAACGTCTTGCTCGGGCATCGCGACACATTCACAATGTTCGGACGAATCGGGAACAGCAGCACATGCGCATGCCGCAGCCTGCGCCACAATTCCAATCCGACGGTGTATCCCGGGACGTCCACGTTCGTCAGGCCGCACTCCTTCACAAAGTTCCGCCACTTCAAAAGATCAGACCCCATTCCCAGCACCGCCATCCGCGGCATCTTGCCCGCGGCTTTGAGCTGAACCATCGCTTCAAAGATGAGGTCGTGATCGTAGGAAGGAAAGAGATTCCCCATGAAGACCGCGGTCGGCTCATCGAACGGCGAGCTGGTGCTCGGGTGTTCGGGCAAATATGTGGCGTAAGGAATATACGCCGCCTCCAGTCCGTAGCGCCGCCGAAACTCATTCTGCATGTACCGGCTGGCCACAATCGCGCGCCGGGCACGATGCCGCAGCCAGTAATCGAGAAGTTTTGCCGACATCCGCTTGAGAATTGGATACTGGTGGTATGCCCGCCATTCGTCCCAATCGCCAACTACGCGAAAGCCCGAGCCCATCAGCGCCGCCGCCGTCTTTTCCGCCGGGTTCATCACATGAACCCAGTCGCCCCCCGCCTCCCGCACCGCCTTGCGCCGCGTCCACAGTTGGGCGATCCCTCCCGGCCGCGGATTGAAAATCACTTCCGCTTTGGGGTCCAGATCCAGCCGCGTGCGGTTGTACTCGCAATCGTCGACGATGAAGCAGACATTCACGCCGCGCTTGATCAACGCGCGGCCAAACTCCCGCGGGCGCACCATGCTCGCGTTGCCTTCCCAGGAGCCGCTGCTGAAAAAGACGATCCGGCGCGGCTCACTCATGCGAATCCCCGGCCAGTTCCTGGTAAATCCGATTCAGCGGCCTGGTGATCGACCACGCCGGATAATCCCCCCGGAATTTCGCCATGTCGCTGATGTAACAGAGATGATCTCCTTTGCGATTCTGATCGACGTAAGTCACCTGTATCTTCTTCCCCGTCAATGCCTCGGCCGCCGACATCGCTTCCAGCATCGAGCAGGAATTTCCGCGGCATCCACCCAGATTGTACACCGCGCCGGGTTTGGGATCGCCCGCGAACGCTTCAAATGCCGCGATGACATCGAAACTGTGGATGTTATCCCGAACCTGCTTGCCCTTGTACCCGAAGATCGTGTACGAGCCGCCCTCCCGCGCCACCTTGAAAAGGTAGTTCAAGAATCCATGCAGCTCCACACCGCTGTGGTTCGGCCCCGTCAGGCACCCGCCGCGAAACGTCCCCGTCTTGATCCCGAAATACTTGCCGTACTCCTGCGTCATCACATCCGCCGCCACCTTGCTGGCGCCGAACACGCTGTGCAGGCAGCGATCGATCCGCATCGTCTCATCGATCCCGGCCGCGTAGCGCGCCTCGGCATAATCGTAGCGCGTCGGCAGCTCGGTCAGCGCCAGCTCATTGGGCGCATCCCCATACACCTTGTTGGTGCTCATGAAGATGAACACCGGATCCGACTCGGCCGCGTCCCGCGCCTGCCGGGTCGCCTCCAGCAGGTTCAGCGTCCCCACCGCATTCACGTCGAAATCGTCGAATGGCCGCTTGGCCGCCAGATCGTGGCTCGGCTGCGCCGCCGCGTGAACGATCAGTTCGGGCCGCGCCTCACCCAGCAATTTTCGCATCGCCGCCCGGTCGCGAATATCCCCATCCACCGGATGAAAATTCTTCGTCTGCGCCATAAGGCGGTTTAAATTCCACGTCGTATCCCCCTTGGGTCCGAAAAAATCCGCGCGCATGTTGTTGTCCACCCCCACCACGCGCCATCCCCGCCGGCTGAAATACGTCACCGCCTCCGACCCGATCAGACCGCTCGAACCCGTTACCAGAACTGTTTTCATCGTTGATTCCGTCACTCGCCATGGACCGAATTCTTACACCAGTTTATCGACCGGTTAACCACCGTCCACAAGCTGCGCCCCAGATTCACATCCCGGACGTTGTAGACCCCAGCGAAGTGTCATCGCCAGTAATCGCTCGGCCCAGAGCTCCGCGCTGTGCGCCGATGCGAACTGCCGCGCGTGGCGACCCAGCTCCGGCAACCGCGCGTGATGATCGTGTATCCACTTGAAGGCAACTGCCAGAGCGCCGGAATCACAGGCCGGCACACATAGCCCATTGTGGTAAGAACGCACCAATTCCACGCCCGCCCCAACTGCCTCGGTGCAGATCGCCGGCAATCCAGCACCCATCGCTTCCATAAGCGCGACCCCCCATGGCTCAAATGTGCTGGGGAGCACGAACACGCCATGTTCCGCCATCACCGCTGGCTGATCAGACGGCTGGCAAAAACCCCGCTCATCCGCGCCCGCTTCGGCGGCGATCGACGCACGCAGCGGACCTTGTCCGTGAAATGTGATTGGCCAGGGGTCCGAAACGAGCGTCCGATATTGGCGATACGCCGGTAATAGAAAGTCCAGACCTTTCACGGAAATATACCGCCCCATGAAAAGGAACCGGCGGGGCCAGGACCCTCGCGCCATCCGCTCCTCGTATACCCCCTGAAAACTAGGCAGATCAAACGCATAAACGCCACGAATAAGCTTCCGCTCCGGAACCTTCAAGTGCCGGGCGAATTGCCAGCATCGCTCTCCTGCCACGAGCACCGCGTCCATCCGGTCTATATATCGCCCCACCGTCAGCCGCGCCAACCGCTGCCGCAAGGTGCCTTTCCACGGGTTGTCCATCGTCATGATGAACTTCACCTGTGCGAATTCCGCCAGCCCCGCCAGCCGCCTGTAAGGTTCATGAAACCACCCCGGTACCACGATCGCGTCTGGCCTGTGAGCCGCCACGATCGCGCGAACCGCCGCCGCATCGTCGCGCTCCGCCGCACCCAGCAGGCGATAATTCAGACCCGCCATGACTGTCTCGCCAAAATTCTGGTGCGCTTCAGGTCTCGGCGAAAAGGCTACCACCAGAAGCTCCACCCCTTCGCAAGCCGACAGCGCCCGCCAGCAGGCAGCGGCATACCCCGAGATATCCGGCCAACAGATCACGATGCGCATCGAGCGGGCTCCGTGCTAACTTTCCATTCCACAGCCCCTCAACTATAACCCTGCTTGCATGGATGCCAAGCCGCATATTCTAATCAACGGATTATCCATCGGCTCCGGCGGCGGCTACACCGTCGGACGCGAACTGTTTCGCCACATCGCCATCCATCGTCCGCAGTGGCGCTTGACCATGGCACTCATCGCCGGGCACAGCCTCCACGAATCATTCAGGTCCGAGAATCTGCCCGCCAATTGCGCCCTGGTCTGGGCACCGCCGGCCGCCCAGGGCCAGCGGGCGCGGGCAAGCTATGAAAGAAAAGAATTGACCGCGTGGGCCCGAACCAACCAGGTCCGCGCTGTCCTCCAACTCAATGGCATGGTCGTTCCCGGGATGCCGGTGCCCACTTTGAGCCATTGCCAGGACCCCTGGCCCTATCGCCCCGAGGCCTGGAGC
The DNA here is from genome assembly GCA_038244055.1 of Tepidisphaerales bacterium. Lineage (GTDB taxonomy): Bacteria > Planctomycetota > Phycisphaerae > Tepidisphaerales > Tepidisphaeraceae > DASPKW01. The sequence continues at coordinate 6,245 of JBBRTW010000404.1, forward strand.
GGCTGGAAAGCGCCGCTCATCGCCTTCCTCAAACGTCGCCGCAATGCCGCCGCATTTAAGAACGCCGCCATCGTCGGTTTCACCAGCCATTACCTTAAAGACCTCATGATCGGCCGCCTCCGCATCGCCCCGCGCCGCGCGGAAGTCTTCTACAACGGCCTGCCGAAGGAAATGATCGAGCGCGCCGCCGGCCCACTGCCCGACTGGGAAACCCGGCCGATGGAAATCATCTCGGTCAGCAACGTCGGCCATTACAAGCGGCAGGAAATGGTCATCCGGGCCCTGCCTCAACTGGTCGGGAAACCTGGACTGGAGGCCCTGCGCTACCGGATCGTGGGACACTGCGAGTCCGACTTCGCTGAGCACCTGCGCCGCGTGATTTCGTCGCTTAGAATGGAAAACCACGTCTCGCTGGAAGGACGCATCAGCGATCAGCGCGTCGGCGAATTGTTCGCCCGGGCTCGCGCCTTCGTGCTCATGAGCGTCTGCGAATCCTTCGGCATCCCGGCCATCGAAGCCATGACCTACGGCACC
>JBBRTW010000405.1:0-6725 GCA_038244055.1 Tepidisphaerales bacterium
CACCGCGAAGAGCGCCAGCATCAGCACCACATCAAGAGTCAGATTGCACGTCAGCGGCGACGGCATGTTGGTGCTGGGCAATTCCACGACTCAGGGGACCCTGTCCAACAACGGCACCGTTACGCTCTATGGCGATGCCTACCTGCCGGCCGGGGTCTATACCCCAATTACGGAATACGTTGGGCGAGCCATGAATTGGTCTGGCGCGGGCACGTACAATGCCTATGGCGGCACCTGGGACGTTGCCACCAAGAGCCTTCTCGTCGCCGCGGCCACCACGTTGTCCTCCGGCGACGCCGCCACGCTGACCAGCGGCCAGCGTCTGCTCATCACCGACCCCGCCACCGGCCAGCGCGTGGGCGCTAGTTTCGGTGCCCTCACCAGCGGCCCCACCTTCTCCGCCTCGCCCATGGCCGCGGATGACGTGAACAATCTCCTGGCCCTGCTGGGGCCGGAGCAGCATGTGCTGGGCGCGTGGGACTTCAACACCTCCTACACCGGCGAAACCCTGCTCAGCTTCGACATCGGCCCCGGTGCCGAGAATGTGTCGCTCTGGCACCTGCACGATGGCGCCTGGTCGGCGTACACCCCCGACACCTTCACCTACAACTCCAACGGCACCGCCAGTTTCACCGTGAACTCCTTCAGCGGGTACGCCGTGGCAGTTCCGGAACCCGGTTCGCTAGGCGTATTGATGATTGCCGCCGCTGCGTTTTTGAGTCGCAGGGGGCGGCAAGTTTCACAGCGGAACTCATTGAGCAACTGATGGACAGGATTCAGTTCAAATCACCTGCCAGGTCCCCCGATCCAGAACGATGAACGAAGGCTGGGCCATCGCCCGCCAGATCGCAAAACCTTCCTTGCCGGCGCGGCGCTGGGCAAACAAAGCGATCACCGTGCCGTGGGAGACAATCGCAACATCGCCGGACTGCTCGGCCAGGATGCGATCGACCGAGGCGGAAAAACGGTTGTAAGCCTGGTCGGCCGATTCCAATCCGAGGACCTGCCGTCCGGGTTCTTTGAAGAGCAGGGCCATCAGCGAGATGAACTCGCGGGTGTCCATGTGGGGTTCGTTGGAGCGGTCGTGTTCGTGGAGGTCGCCGGCGGTCTTGACGGGGATGGCGAGGGATTGGCCGATGATTTCAGCCGTCTCTTTGGCCTTGGGCTCGATGCTGGTGAAGATGGATTGAGGTGCGTGAGAGCGGAGGCGCTCGGCCAATGGCAGGCAGGCGGCGCGGCCCTCGGGGCCGAGTTGCCACTGGTCGGACGGGATGTCGGCCAGGACCTGGGGCTTGGCGTGCTTGATGAGGATGAGTTTGGACATGGGAGGCCATCGTACACGGAAATGGGGTTGGAGAGGGGGCGCGGCATTTGCGGACATCCTTCACCAATGCCCGAAGACCTTCACCTCCGGCCTCTCCCGAGTACGGGCCAGGGAGTAAACATTCGCCAGATTCGCGCGGGGCTCGCTTTATCGGGCGTTGGCGTAAGGCAGTGAATGGTTTGTGCTACATATTTCGTCTATTCCATGGGATTTTCGATTGATGAGGCTCTTTCGATCATCGCCCCTGTCCGATGCTTAATTGGAGGTCTGAATCAGCCGTGTTAATTGTTCCGCTTTTTGATGCGCGGGAGGGAATGGCGCTGGCCGCCACGGTGACCCATCCGGATCAACCCGGGCAGGAGCTCCTGAAGGCGGGGTTCGTCCTCACATCGGATGTAATCAAGCGATTAGCGGACCTGGGCGTGGAAGTGGTTTTCATTGATTACCCGGATCTGGGGGATCTGGACAAGCAGTTGATGCCGTACCTGAGCCCGGAGCGCGAGCGCATCTACAAGCAGATGAAACAGACGATGGTCTCGGTGCAGAAGACCTCCAGCCCGAGCGTGAACTTCACGGATTATTACGACTCCACCCGCGACCTGATCACCACGCTTCTGAACTCGGGGCAGAACCCGGTTTACCTGGATGTGATGTCGGCCAAGCTCGGCGCGGGAGCGGTGGCGCACGCGACGGCGGTGGCGCATCTGGCGCTGGTGCTGGGGATCCGGCTGGAGAATTATCTGATCCAGCAGCGCAGCCGATTGACGCCGCGTCACGCGAAGGAAGTGGTGAATCTCGGCGTGGCGGGAATGCTGCACGATATCGGCACCGCGCGATTGCCGGCCGCCTTGCAGAAGCATTCTCGGATCGACCTGCCGGCCGGGGAGGAATCGGCGCAGTGGCAGGAGCATGTGCGCTTCGGATATGAGATGGTCAAGGAAGGGGCCGAGCCGACGGCGGCGGCGGCGATCCTGCATCATCATCAGCATTTCGACGGCAGCGGTTTCCCGGCGGCGATCGGGGCGGCGGGGAAGCACACGGGATATTCCGGGGAGCGGATTCACATCTTCGCGCGGATCGTGGCGGCGGCGGATTTGTACGACCGCCTGACGATCACCGACAAGGGCGTGCGCCGGCAGAACATCCAGGTATTGCATCTGATGCAGACGCAATACAAAGACTGGATCGATCCGACCGTGCTGGCGGCGCTGCCGGGCGTGGTGCCGCCGTTTCCGCCGGGCTTGAAGGTGGTTTTGAACGATGGCACGGAGGCGGTGACGGTGGCGATCAAGTCGGAGCGGCCTTACCGCCCGACGGTTCGGCGGGTGATCGAGCCGGGGAGTTTCAAACTGGCGGCCGAGGGGATCGATCTGTCGCGGCCGGAGAACGCGGGGATCAAGATCGCGAAGGTGGGCGGCGTGGATGCGAGGCCGCTGATTCCCCTGGAGAAGGGGATGATAAGGGGCGGGCAGGGGGGAGTGAAAGTGGGTGAGAAGGTGGGGGCGGGGGTATAATCATGCATACCCATGATTGAGTTCGCGGACATCGAGCCGCCGAAGGGGAAGAAGCGGAGTGCTTGAGTGAAATCATTTCTCCAGCAGCTTCGCCAGCACCTCCGCATAATACGAAATAATCAGATCCGCCCCTGCGCGTTTGATGGCGACTAAGGATTCCAGCAGGATGCGATCCCGATCGATCCAGCCGTTGCGGGCGGCGGCCTCGATCATGGAGTATTCGCCGCTGACCTGATACGCGACGAGCGGCACGTCAAAATTCTCCCGACAGGCGGAGATCACGTCGAGATACGCCGCCGCCGGCTTAACCATGATGAAATCCGCGCCCTGCTCGACATCGAGGCGCGCTTCGAGCAGCGCTTCTGACAGGCCGCGGGCGGGGTCCATCTGGTAGGACTTCCGGTCGCCGTGGGTGGGGGCCGAATCGGCGGCGTCGCGGAAGGGGCCGTAAAAGGCGCTGGCGTATTTGACGGAGTAGGCCATCACGGAAACATCGGCGAAACCGGCCGCATCGAGCCCGGCGCGGAGCGCGCCGACCGTGCCATCCATCATGCCGCTGGGGGCGATGATGGCCGCGCCGGCTTGGGCGTGATTGACGGCCTGCGTGACCAGGCGGGCGACGGTTTCATCGTTGCGGACGGTGGATCCATCTTCGGAAAGCGGCCCGCAGTGGCCGTGGCTGGTGTATTCGCAGAAACAGAGGTCGGTGATCCCGGCCAGGGGGATTTTGGCGGATTTCACCTGGCGCAGAAGGCGGCAGACGATGTTGTCGGGATCGAGCGCGGCCGACCCGGCGGGATCTTTTTTGGAGCGATCGACAACGCCGAAGATCAGGTACGCCTTGAAACCCTCTTCAGCGCGCTGGGCGAGCCAGGGAAGCGCGATATCGATGGACATCTGGAAAACGCCCGGCATGGAGGAGACTTCGCGGCGGATGCCCGAGTCTTCGGTGACAAAAATAGGGACGATGATATCCGAGCGGCGGAGATGAATGCGCTGGAGCATGGAGCGCAGTTCAGGCACGAGGCGCAGGCGACGCGGGCGGAGGGGGAGGTCCATGGTGGGATTATATCGGGGGAAGGCGGCGGTGGGCAGGGGGGCGAGATTGGGCAGGAATAGGCGGACCGCGAGGGCGTAATCGACGGGGGTTCCCCGAGCTTTTCGCCTCTGGTTACGATCCCGGCTCACAACCCCGGAAACCCATCGCGCGTGAATCGGCCATCGACATTGATCTTGATTCCATCGACCTCGATAAATCCGCCTTTTCGCAGATCCACCACCATGTCCCAGTGCAGCCCGGATTGGTTGGTGTTTCCCGATTCGGGGTATCCCGCGCCGAGGGCAAAGTGACAGGTGCCGCCGATTTTTTCGTCGAAGAGCGTGTTCTTCGTGTACTTCTGAATGTTGTAGTTCGTGCCGATGGCGCATTCGCCCAGGGCGCGGGCGCCGGCGTCCATGTCGAGCATGGAGATCAGGAAGTCTTCGCCTTTGGAGGCCGAGGCATCGATGACTTTTCCATTCCTGAATGTCAGCTTCACCCCATCGCATTCCCGGCCATGGTGGACCGCGGGGAACGAAAAATTGATCTGCCCCTCCACCGAATCGATCACCGGCCCGGAGAAGACCTCGCCATCGGGGAAATTCTCCCGGCCGTCGCAGTTCACCCAGGTTTTTCCCGCCAGGGACATGCGGATATCGGTCCCGTTGGCGGAGACCACGCGGTACTCTTTTTTCCCCTGGAGGAAATCGACCAGGCGCTGCTGCCGCTGGCTGACGGCCTTCCACGCGGCCACGGGGTCCGGCTGATCGATCAGGCCGGCCGAGAAGACGAACTCTTCGTATTCGAGCTCGCTCATCTCCGCATCCTGGGCGCAGGCCTGCGAGGGGTACTGCGTGCCGACCCAGCGGAAATTCCCATCGGCGGCCCGCTTCATGAACGTATCCATCAGGGGCTTGCGGGCGGCCTGGGTGATGCCGATCTTTTTCGGATCGCAGTTGGTCAGGGCCTTGGTATTCTCCTCGGCCCAGATGCCGATCGAGCAGTCGAGCTTTTCATATTCGTACAGGTTGATGGGCGAGCAGTGTCGAAGCTGATCGTCGTTGGCGAGCTTGAGGAAGAGCTCGTTGAGTTCCTCGGGCACCATTCGCACCATCGGGTGCGCCCCGGCCGCGAGACATTTGATGTACAGCTCGATCATCAGCGGCTGGGCCACGGGCGGCCCGCTGATGCGCACCATCTGCCCGGGCTTGGCGGCAATGCTGTAATTGACCAGGACGTCGGCAAGTTTTGAAAGTCGGGGATCGCGCATCGACCCGCGATTGTATGCGCGGTGGCACGGCGGGCAACCGCAAGCAGTTGTGGTGCTTTTGTGGTGCGGGCTTTCAGCCTGCGGCGTTGCACTGTGGTGCGGGCGTCCCGCCTGGGGCTTTCAGAAGGCAGGCTGAAAGCCCACCACAATCTCCATTTTTAGCGCTGACGGCCAAAGCCCCTGTGGTGTAGCTTGATCGTGGATACATTTGGTTCGCTCGAGCATTTTGTAAAGCTGGAGCAATTTTACGGAGACTCACCATGATTCGTGCATTCATCAAGTTGGGAACGCTCGCATTGGCCGGTTACGCCGCATATTCGCTGTATGACATTGTGGCCCAAGGCGGCGGCGGCGAAGAAGAGGAGCAGGCCGCGCCGGCTCCCCGGAAGAACGGCCGGCACGGCGAATCGAATCCCGGCTCGCAGCGCGGCCGCGGTAAGCGGGAGACCACCGAAGAGCCGAGCGGCACGGCGGTTTCCCATCGCGTCGGGCGCGGGGTCGTTCCGCGATAATCAATATGCCGCAATGTGGCGATGTAGGGCGCGCTTCAGCGCGCGGAACATTTAGGTCCCGCGCTATTCCAGGCTAGGCGTAGTGCGCGTTTCAGCGCGCGGAACATTCGGGTCCCGCGCTATTCCAGGGTAGGCGTAGGACGCGCTTGAGCGCGCGGAACATTCGGGCCCCGCGCTATCGCGAGCGCTCGGGTGCAATCGCTGGCTCTCGCGCGCTAGGGCGCGCCCTACATGGAAAGCGTCGTGGCCAAAGACGCTGATTCATGGCCGACGATTTGGCGGTAATGGGTCAGATGCTCGCGAGCGGAGGCGTCCCAGGAGAAGCGGGCGCTCAGCGCGAGCCCGGCCGCCCGGAGATGATCGTAGACGGATGGATCGGCGATCCATTTCATGGCGGCGGCGATGGCCGACACATCTTCGGGATCGACCAACAGCGCATCGGAGCGGTCGAGGTACTCGATAAAAGGCGGGGCGGCCGGCGCGATGACCGGTGTCCCGCAGGCCATGGCCTCCAACACCGCCAGCCCGAAACCTTCCTTCACCGAGGGGAAAACCAGTGCATCGGCCAAACGAAAAACGGACGGCATTGCGCCGTCCGGAAGGGTGCCTGCGAGGATGACCGCCTGGCGCGCCTGGGGCGTCGCCTGGGAAAGCACCTGATTGAACTGCTGCCGGTAGGCCGAGTGATCCAGCAGGCTGACGCCGCCGGCGATGACGAGCTGCGCGCCGGGGTATTCCGCGCGGAGTTGGAGGAAGGCATGGAGCGACCCCACCGTATTCTTGCGCGGCTCGACACCGCCGAGGGCCAGGAAGACCGGGCCGGCTCCGAGGCCCAGGCGCTCGCGCCAGAGAGCATCATCGGGTGAGGGATTGGGGGAAAATCGCCGCGGGCTGACACCGGATGGGACGACGGCCGCCTCGACGCCGTAAATCTGCCGGAGCTTGCCTTTCCAAAGCCGGCTGACGCAAAGGCAGCGCTGGGCGGTGACGACCGAGCGGTCCTGGCAGGCGCTGAGGTACGGGTCATCCAAATCGTCGAGATGGTGAACCGTGCGGAGAAAGCCGG
>JBBRTW010000406.1:0-6724 GCA_038244055.1 Tepidisphaerales bacterium
CAACCCAGAACGATTTCACCGACGTTGTAACCCGGCCCATGTGACATCCTCAGAGTAGTCTCCCGCTACAAAACGCCACAAAAACGCCACAAACGGGTAAATTCCGGGACCGTCCCAGAAACACAAACGCCCGCGAATCATAGGGTTATGATTCGCGGGCGACTTGGTTAACGGAGAGGGGGAGATTCGAACTCCCGCTACCCTTTCGGGCAGACCGGTTTTCGAAACCGGCGCGTTCAGCCGCTCCGCCACCTCTCCAGGGTCGGCAGGTCGTACAGTACCAAATCGAAATCGGCCGTCAAACGGATCGATCCTTCCGCAACCCTGCATCGCGCTGCATCACCTTGCATCGATCTGCGTCGTTCTTGGCCCCGGCATGCGGTATGATTGGATTCCATGTCCAACTTCATGATTGCCGACCTCACCCAGATCGAACCCACGCGCTGTCCGTGCGGGTGGGCTCGGCGGGCGTTTGCGACGCCGGATAATCCGCTGGCGACCATGCACATGGTGGAGATCGAGCGCGATTCCAAGACCCACTATCACAAGAAGATGACCGAGATTTATCTGGTGATCGAGGGCGTAGGCCAGATCGAGCTCGATGGGCAGATGTTTCCGCTCAAGCCGCTGACGGCGATCTTCATCAAGCCGCTCTGCCGGCATCGGGCGGTGGGGAAACTCAAGATCATCAACGTGCCGATTCCGGCCTTCGATGAGCATGATGAGTGGTTTGATTGATCCGCCGATGCGGGTGACTGGCCGGTTTAATATCGGCGAATCGTTCGTGCGATAGCGCATGGCGACGACACGGCCGCGGGCAATCGACAACTTCATCGGCCGCCCATGGTATGCCACATGGGAGCACACTGAATGCGGCCAATTCTCTTTCTCGCGGTTTGCGTATTTTCGATCATCCCCGCGCTGGCGCGGGCGGAAACGGGCAAGGCGGATCTGGAACTGATTCCGCCGGCCGCCAAAATCAAGGCGGATCATCCGAGGCTTCTGCTCCGTCCGCATGCCACGCCCCTGGCGATTTCGCTGGAGCAGCTTCGCGCCGGCCCGCGCGATGAGGAATTCAAATCGCTCCTCGCCCAGCTCAGGAAGGAGGATGATGCCTCGGCGCAGGCGATGGTCTGGCTGCTGACCCAGGATGCGGCGGCCGCCGAGAAGGCGATCGCTCGGATGCGCGGCTACCGCTTCCCCGCCAAGGTCGATACGTTTCACGTCTTTTTCCGACTGACCGAATTCGCGCTGGCATACGACTGGCTCTACGATGCGCCGGGGTTTTCGAAAGAGGTACGGGCCCAGGTCCGCGCCGGCCTCGCGCCGCTGGTGAAAGAGGGGTTGAAGCTGGGGGATGATCATGTTTTCCACAATTACGTATGGATGTCTTCCGGCGGGCTCGGGCTCTGGGCGCTGGCGACGGCCGGCGAGGATGAGCCGGCCGACAAGCTCTTCGAAACCATGCGGGATCGTTTCAATCACCGCCTCTATCCCGCCTGGCGCTACATGGATGGCCTGCCGAGCGAGCCGATGGGGTACTGGTCTCTCTACGTTTTCACGCCCGGTCTGCTGAATCTCCTGGCCGCGCAGAGCGCTTTTGAGACGGACCTGATCTCGCCCACGCGCGGGCAGCAGGGAGGCTATCTGGACCGGAATTTTGAAACGGTGATCCATGCAACGCTCCCGGATCTGCGCTACATCCCGTGGGGCGATCTTCAGAGCGGGCCCAATGGCGGCGTGACGCGCGATATGGCCGGGATCGTCGATGCGGCGACGTGGGCCCTTCATTCCCCGGCCGGGCTGAAGTTAGGCCAGTGGCTGGCCGGCAAGCGCGGGGCAGCGCGCTTCGGCGGGCAGACGCCGATTTATTATTTTCTCTACAGTCATCATTTAACTCCATTGGCCGGAAGTTCTCCCGCTCTGACGCCGCCCGCGCCAGGAAATCCGCCCGCGACAACGTCGACGCCGGCGGCCGCGTTTCAGGCTGCGTGGCCCGCCCTGAGCGATCTGGCCGGCAATGCCCAGGGCGGTGAGTTCATCGCGCGCAGCGCCTGGGAGGATGAGGCGACGATCGTCGGCTTCCGCTGCACCGATCATTTCGGCGACCACCATCATTTCGACCAGGGGAGTTTTCTGATTTATCGCAAGGGCCTGCTGGCGGTTGACCCGCCGGTCTACAAGCAGACGCGCGGGCCGCAGCAGAAGACCGAGTATCACAACGCGCTGCTGATCGGCGGCAAACCCCAGCGGCCGGTGCGCGGGCAATGGTTCAAGACGATCGAGCAGTTCCAGAAATACCTGTCGGCCGGCGCGAAGCTGGAAACTGGCGATATTCTCTTCTCGCGCGATTCCGCCGCGGCGGCGGGAGCAGGTGCGGACGGCGGGCCGGGCGCGGGCACGGCGGCAGGTGCGAGTGGGGTCGCGGTATCGTGGGCGGCGGTCGCGGGGCAGTACGCCCAGGCCTATGACTGCCCGGAACTGCGGAGCTGCGTGCGGCAGATCCTGTTCATCAGGCCGGGCATTATCGTGATCGTCGATCAGCTCGAGGCGATCGAGGGGAAGAAAGTGCCCGAGGTTCAATGGCAATTGCATGTCCCGGCCGAGCCGCGCGTGGAGGCGGGAGTGCTGATGGCTACGAATGGCAAGAGCTGGCTGCGCTGCCGCGCGATTCTCCCGGCCAGCGCCCCTCCCGCCGCCGGGCCGGCCGTCGAGCCGACACCGGTCAATACCCATCGCGCGGTGTATACCTATGGCGGTGGGGCGAAGGTGACTTTGGTGCATGTGATTGAGGTGGGCGATGGCGCGACCGCCGGGCCGGCGGTGGCGGCCGAGGTCGCGGTGAAGGATTCGGCGATCGAGGTGATGGTGGGCGGGCGGCGCTTCGCGTTTGGCACGAAGGATTCGTTTGCGGTGGGTGGTGTGCTTCAGCCGTGAGAGGGTGACTCGCCAGGCGCGTAGGCGTTGCAGATGACGCGGCATCCCAGCCGCTGGCGGCGGCTTGGGGCGATCCTGCACGTTGGGCGGTTCGCCAGTCGATACAACGCGCGACGCACTGGTCCTACCGCACGCGGTAAAGTTCCACATCATCAAACCACGCCGACTCGTCGGCGTTTTGATGCGATACCCCCAGCAGCACCACGATGTACGCCGCGCCCTCGGGCACGACAAAAGTCCCCTGCATCGGCCGCCAGTCACCCGGCTTGGCATCGGCCGCCATCGCGCCATACACCATCGCGTCGCGGTCTTCATGAATCCACTTCTTCTGCCCATCGTTCCAGCGGATGCGGATGCTCGGCTCCGGGCCGTCGAAACGCGCGCGGGCTCTGATCGCAAAACGCTGGCCCGGCTCGGCGGGGATCGACTGAGTGAAGCACCCCTGGGTGACGTTCGTCAGCCTGGCCGCTCCCTCCTCCAAACTCATCTTCCCGCGCGGGCTTTTCTCATCCTGCCAGGCCCCCCATCCGGGAATCGGGCCCTTTCCTGCGGGTGACTGCGCGAAATCTCCATTCTGCAAGAGGTTCTGAAGCTTGCCGGCTTTCCCCATCGAATCCAGCAGCGCCATCGTCGCGGCGGCAGGGTCTCTGGCGAACATCAGCGCCTGCTCGCATTCCGGCAGCACCACGGGCCAGGGTTCGTACTTCTCCGGCTTCGCGCCGTCGCGCCCCGGCCACCAGCGTCCCTTCTCGCCGTAGATCCAGACATACTGATCCGCACAGCGCAGGGCCGCGCCGACGTTCGCCTCAAGCCGGCTCGCGCGCGGCCCGCCCGCGCCATCGATATACCATGGTGAACCTTTGGGATTGGCATAAGCATCGAGATAGATGCCAAAGCCCGCCTGCACCAGCGCCCGGTATTTGCCCCGATTTTCAGGTGTGACCAGGTCCTGCCCGCCGACCTTCATGATCGTGGCGGCGCGCTCGAATGCCCGATCGCTGTTGTAGAGGTACGCGCTCTCGCATCCATCGATCAGCGTCATCGTCATCGGCGCGGCATCGAGCCAGCCCTCAATGAATGGCGCGTACAGCCCATACCCCGAACTCGCCAGCAGGCGCTGCGGATCATGAATCCCGCTCGCGGCCGAGTTGACGCTGTGCATGAAATACGTCATCAGCGCCATGTCCGGGAATTCCTCGGCCATCGCTTTCATGACCTCCCGCCCGCGCTGGCGAGACTTGGCCCAATACTCCTTGAAACTGTGTTGTTGGCGCTGCGGCTGGGCGCGGTAGGAGAATTGCGATGAGGGCTGCGCATAGGGCTCAGGGTCAAACAGAAGGCCCTTCAGCCCACCCTGCCTGGCTACGCGCGCGGCAATGCGGCAGTGATCGGCGATTTGCTTCCACCCGGCATCGTCGAAGAAATCGACATTGCCGGGATTGGCGTTGAAGATGGCGAAGTTGTCGGTGAGCCTCTTGGGTTTGGCCTCGGCAACCGCCTTGAGATCGGCGATGGCCTCTGCGAACCACTGCTCTTTCCAGGGCTTGTCGCCGAAGGCCGAACCAAAGGGCATCGAACCTTCCGCCGCGCCCGCGCCGTGCGCGGTGACCTGGATGACCACCCCATCGAACGGCCGTTTGTCCATTTCCGCCAGATCGCGGCGAAGCTGCGCGGGCGTGGGATTGTCCCAGCCGGTGGCGATCAGCTTCTTCTGAACCGGCTGGGCCGAAGCAGCGGTTGCCAGAAGCAAAACGACGATGACCTTGACCACGCTCGAAATGAGAGTACGCATTTTCAACGCTCCCGGATCAACTCCCCGAATTCCCCGAGCAACTCATACTTCTTCTGCCAGGGCGTGTACATGAACCCCCGCACGCCGGGCAGGCCGGCCGATAGCCGCAACCATTCTTTCACATCGTTCAAGTTGTCGGCATCGTAGTAGCAGGCCACCAGCGACTGGAACTTCTCATCGGCGAAGAAACGCAGGCTCTTCTCGCGCGGCTTGCCACCCCAGACGGCCATGCACGAATCCCCGGGCACATGCTTCCACGAGCCCGCGAAGCTGCCCTTGACCAGAAAATAATTGTCGTGGGCGTTGTGGTTGGGATCCAGCATGTCCGACCAGATGTAGACCTGGCATTGTGGAATGTATTTGCGCAGGCTCTCGACCTGCCTGGTGATGCACTGGCCCAGAAGCTCGCCCATATCCCGGCCGGCGCAGGCCCGGCAGGTGCCGCCCATGCGAATTTCATCCATGTTCAGCAGCACGCGTTTGGGGTGCAGGTGCTCGGCCAGCGCTTTGGCCTCGCGATCGAAGATCTCGTAGAGCTGCGGCTCGCCCATGCAAACCGTGACCTGGCCCTGGTGGATCACCATCGGATGATACCAGCTCACTTTGAGCCGCTGGCCGTCCTTAATCCCGCCGCCGGGCAATAGTTTCAAGGGCGGGGCGGGTCGATCGATGTTGGCGAAGCTGAATCGTGAATCTTCCAGCGGTGAATAGTCCTTGCCTTCAGCGAACGTGGTTGCGCCCTCATCGCTGGTGACTGTCACCGGTGTGCCGGGGCGGCGCAGAACATTGAGCGGGCCGACTTCCTCGATCGTCCAGTCATCGAGCCAGAGCTTGCCCTCCCTGCCGCCCCATATGCCGGCGTAGAGATTCACCATCTCCTCATCCATGCTGTTGAAAACCATCGTGATCTTCCGCCACTCCGCGGTCGGCGGAATCGAGAACTGACGCGGGGCCAGCTCCCGTCCCTTTCCCGCCAGGACCAGCAGATTGAAGCCACTGGTTGGGGCGAGATGGTCCGTCTTCACCCAGATGCTCAGGCGATAGCAGCGATGCGGCTGCACGCGAATCTTCTGCATCGCGCGGCCATGGCCATGGGCGTTTGCCGTGAAGTTCTCAAGTCGAAGCGAGGACTTTCCATCGTGCTTCACCTGATCGTCGGCAAAACCGATCTGCCCGGGCTGGTCCACAAACTCAAAGCCTTTGAATCGATTGCCCGCAGCTTCCTCGAAGCCGCCGTTGGCAATGGTTACGCTCTGATCAGGCACCAGCCGTGCCTCGCCCCCCGAGACGATAAACGGTGCTTCCCGCACCGGCACGCCCTCGGCCAGCATCCGATTGGCCCCGAGTGCGGGGCTGCCATAGCCGACCGAGAAAACGGCCGGGATCAACTCGATCTTGAGCCGCTCGCAGGTCTTGTTCACTTCACCGAGACGGCGGAAGTAATCGGGGGATTGCCGGCTCATCGAGTCCATGCCGGCCGACAACACCGCGCCATTGATGCCATGCGCCGCGGCGTTTTCGAGGAGCTGATTGATCTGGGCGACATCACCGTCTTTGCCGAGGTTCCAGCCGAACACCCACACGAACCGGTCGGGGTAAGGCGCGGCGCGAAGGGTTGGAGCAACCATCGCGATGAGCGCCATGTGAAGCAACAAGGCCGTGCTGGTTTTTTTGAGATTTCCGCAGCGGTAGCGACGACATGCCATGATCATCCTTCCGGAATGAATCGCGACATTGTCGATTCCAACCTGCGATTTGTCGACCGATGCCCCCCCAAGCCGCATTGGGCCGGTGCGTAAACAACGGGTCAACGAAAGAGCCGCCATCGAGTCCACGACAACGCCGGTGGCCTCATCGTTACTTAAACACCCGATAGCGGAGGACGTACTTCTACCGGGGTGTTTCCGCCGCCTCGGAGAGAATGCGCTCAATGACCCGATTCCTTACGCTGCTGTTCGTGCGGTTCATCTGCGTCGCTGGGCTCTGCCCATCGGC
>JBBRTW010000407.1:0-6710 GCA_038244055.1 Tepidisphaerales bacterium
ACCAACGACTGGTACATCCCCTACTTCGCCCGCCGGCGCGATGAGGCGCATCATGTGGCGGCCGCCCGGGTTTTCACGGCCATTTTCGCGCTGTTAATGATCGCCATCGCCGGGATTTTCGCGTGGGCTTCGATCAGAGACCCTTCGGTGCGGATCATTCCGGTGGTGCTGGGGATCGCCGGGTTTATTCTAGGCCCGATGCTGGGGGTTTTTCTGCTGGGGATGCTGACGCGACAGCGCGGATCGGATCGGGGAAATCTGATCGCCATCTCGGCCGGGCTGGTTTCGACGATCGTACTGGGAGATTTGCACATCGATGCGGCCAACCTGATTTCCAGCGCATTGGGCGGCGGGCGTTTTTCCTCGTTCGGAATTTTGCCGAGTGTTTCGTTCACATGGTACGCGGTGGTGGGGGCGGTGGTGGTGATGGGGATCGGCGTATTTTTTCCGACGCCGCCAGCGACATTGGAGCAGGCCGAGCGGCGGGCGGCGCAGGCGGCGGGAGGGGATGATCGGCCGGTGGCGATGAGGGATGATGCGCGAGGCGGCGCGGCCGGCCTTACTCCCTCTCCTGTACTCGGGAGAGGGCGGGGGTGAGGGCTTTTTGCCGCGAAAACAGACTTGCTTTTGTAATCCACGGAAGACCCTCACCCTCACCCTCTCCCGAGTACAGGAGAGGGGACCAGATGGGAGAGGGGACCGGAGCTGAAATGAAAATAGCCATCGTCGCCGCATCATCCGTCGTTCCCGAGGAGCAACTGCTTCGCGGCGCGGATCGACTCCGCGCGGAAGGTTTCGACGTCAGTGTCGATCCTCAGTGCCTGGCGCAGCATTTCACTTACGCCGGTGAAGATGCCGGGCGGGCGCAGGCGTTTTGGGGGGCGGCGAATGATCCAAGCGTCGATGTCATCTGGGCGGCGCGAGGCGGATATGGCGCGGCCAGACTCCTGCCGATTCTCGACGAACTCACCGCCGCGCAGGGTGTGCCGCCGCGAAAGTTGCTGGTCGGCTATTCAGATGTGACGGTCCTGCATGAGTTCGTGCGCGCGAAATGGGGATGGGCGACACTCCATGCCCCCATGCCCGCATCGGCGAATTTCGGCGCATACGATGCGGTCTGGTGGAAGGCGCTCATCGATCTGGTGAATCAAAAACATCCAGGACCGGCCTGGGGGAAATCGCCGCTGACCTGGATCGCCTCTCCACCCGGCACGCCGATCGCAGGCCAACTCATCGGCGGCAATCTCGCGCTGTGGGCATCGGCCATCGGGACCCCCTCCTCGCCGACACCCGCGAGCGAGAAAATTCTCTTCCTGGAAGATGTCGGCGAGCGATTTTACCGGATCGATCGAATGATCACGCAAGTCCGACAGGCCGGTTTGCTCGAGGGCGCGCTGGCGATCGTGCTCGGCGATTTCACGGATTGCTCGGATGATCCACCGCGCATGATTCGGTCGAGCGATGGCATTGAAGCGCCGCTGCGCCCGAAATACGAATGGGCCGATGCGCTGCGTGAAATCTTCGCGACATTGGGATTGCCCGTGGCGGTCGGCCTGCCGGTGGGGCACGGGCCGGGCTTTGCGCCGCTGCCGCTGGGAGCGCGTTACCGGCTCGATGGCGCGGGAGCGTTCGAACTAACAGCCTGGTCATGGCTGGGCGGGTGAATCGTGCAGGGCCACCGCATCGGTCGGATTGGCGCGAACATCCTTGATGGTTTTTTCGCAACCGGCCGAGATCAGCCCCAGGATCGCCGCCACTAGAACCGCCGCTACTGTGCGCATGAGACTTGCCTCTGGCTTGGAATGAGATCGATATCAGAACCCGCGCCAACCGGTCCGCGGGGCGTCTGCGGCACTGGATTGGGATTTTCATGCAGCGCCGCTCGAGGCGCCCGTCCGAATACCCGTTCCAGGTGGTCGCAGAACCGTCCGCACAGCATCGCCTGACTGATTTGATCCCGCAAGACCTGACGCGCGCGATCGCCCATTTGCCCGAGATCGTGCGCAGGAGCATCGGCCATCGCGCGGATGGCGGCGACGCAGCCATCGACATCGCCGTGGGACACATGCCAGCCGAGGTCGTGTTTGTCCAGCAAATCCGAAATGTGCGAGGGGCTGGGGCCGAGATACAAAATCGGCCGGCCCACCACCATCGCCCCGTAAATCTTGCAGGGATGGATGATGCCGATCATGTTTTCGCCGAGCGAGACGACATGCGCATCGGCCGCGCCGAGCGAATTGCCGAGTTCATCCAATGGCTGGTACGGCAGCGAGAGAGCGCTGCTCAGCGCCTGATCGCGGATGCAGGCTTCGACTTCTTTCTTGCCAAGGCCGCCGCCGACAAAGAGGAAGCGCAGGCGATCATCGCTCTTGAGGCGCACGGCCGCATCCAGCAGCGTTCGCAGCGGATTGGCGGGGCTGTGATTCCCGCTGTACATGATGACGAATTTTCCCGCCAGGCTATGACGCCGGCGGAAGGGATTGGACGCGCGATCGACCGGATCCAGGTGATTCTCATGCGGCCACGGGGGCATGACCACCATCTGCGCCTCGCTGACACCGCGCTGCCGCAGGCGCTCGGCCATGAAGCGGTCCAGGGCCACCACCAGCGAGGTTCTCCCGAGAATGAAGCGGTTGACCGTTTCCAGCAGCCGCGCGGTCATGCTAATGGCACCAATCTTCCCCATGGCGATGAGCTGATCGGGGTTCAGATCCATCGCCCAGTAGGCGATGGGCACACCGCGCAGCAGGCGGACGAAGGCCGCCGCCGCGCCGATCAGAGGGGGCGAGGTGCTGAAGAAAATGCCGCCCAGATTGCGCGTGAACAGGCCGATGAACAGGCACTGGATCAGGAAAGTGAAGGTGCCGAAGGCGCGGATCAGCAGGTTCTTTTTGCCGAAGGAGGAGAAGGCCAGCCGGCGGATTTCGACGCCCTCGCGGGTTTCGCGGCGCGCATAGCGCACGGTGGGATTTTCGTAACCGCGATTGGCCGTGTAGACGATGACCCGATGCCCGCGCCGGCCCAGTTCGAAGGCGACATCGGCCATGTGCTGGCCGACGCTCGCCGGGTCAGGGACGAACGTCTGGCTGAAGATCAGGAGTGTTTTTGGCGTTCGCACCGGCATGCGTCGGGGTCTTCTCAATGGGGGCGGGCATCGGCGCGGAAGGCGCGCGATTACTTGTGCTGCCCGGCCATCTGATCGTAAATCCAACGGTACGTCTTTTCCATTCCATCGCGCAGGCGGGTGTCAGGCTCCCAGCCAAGCAGTTTATGGATATGGGTATTGTCGCTGTTTCGGCCATTGACGCCCTTGGGGGCATCGAGCTTGTACTTTCGCTTGAGCTTGATCCCGGCGATCTGCTCGACCATATCCACGAGTTGATTGATCGAGACCAGCTCGCTCGAACCGAGATTGATCGGCTCGAGCACATCGACAGGCCGGCCGTTGACATCGTGGCCGAAGGTAATCATGTCGATGCCTTTGAGGCAGTCGCTGATGTACATGAAGGAGCGGGTCTGTTTTCCATCGCCCCAGATTTCAATGTCGTTGGTGCCTGCGAGTTTGGCGTTGATGACCTTGCGGCAGATCGCGGCCGGTGCCTTCTCACGCCCGCCATCGTAGGTGCCGAAGGGGCCGTAGACATTGTGGAATCGCGCCGCCCGCGTCTGCAAACCGAAATCCTCGCGGAAATGGCGGCACATGCGCTCGCTGAAGAGCTTTTCCCAGCCGTAACCATCTTCGGGCATGGCGGGGTAGGCATCTTCTTCTTTGAGGGCGGTGACGTTCTCATCGCGCTGTTTGTCGGCGTTGTAGACACAGGCGCTGGAGGCGTAGAAGAACCGCTGCACCTTGGCTTCATTAGCGGCCATGCACAAATGCGTGTTGATGAGCACGCTGAGCATGCACAGGCACTTATGCGTTTCGATGAACCCCATGCCTCCCATGTCGGCCGCCAGATTGTAGACGACCGATGCGCCTTCCAGGGCCTTGCGGCAGGCATCGAGGCCCTGGAGATCGAGTATGACGTTCTCGGCCTGGCCGAAGCGCTGATACCACTCATCGAATGGCTTGATATCGACCGAACGGATGTTGGTGTGGCCGCGCTTGATCAGCTCACCGACGAGGTGACCGCCGATAAACCCGCCGCCGCCGCAGACTACGACTTTGCTCTCTTTTGACATGCTTCTCTACCTCTCGCCCGCGTCAGTATGCGATACGCCCGCACAGGGTCAAGCACCACCGCGACAAATGGGCATTTATGATGTTACGGGACGCGGGATTCGCCAGTTCGCCGGCGGTTGAATTCGCCACAGAGGCACGGAGGCACTGAGGTTGGAGGGAGAGGAATAAGGAATGATCAGGGACATAGCCAAAAAATTCCTGATTACAAAAGAATGCTCTTCATACGGTGCTTTCCACAACTCTTCTCTTTCCGGCCTCTGTGTCTCCGTGACTCTGTGGCGAATTTCCGAGTCCTATAACCGCGCCGCACGCCGATTTTGTATAAACCATTCGATCGTCTGTTTCAGGCCGTCTTCGAAGGAGGTTCGGGCTTCGAAGCCGAAGGCGGCTTTGGCGCGGCTCACATCCAGGCAGCGCCGCGGCTGACCGTCGGGCTTGCTGGCGTCCCAGGTGATCTTCCCTTCGAAGCCGGCGATTTTCGCGATCGTTTCGATGGTCTGGCGGATGGTGACTTCCCGGCCATTGCCGATATTGAGCGGCTCGGGGGAATCGTATCGCTCGAAGGCCATCACCAGCGCCTCGGCACAGTCATCGACGTACAAAAACTCGCGCGAGACGTTGCCGCTGCCCCAGGCGACGATTTCCCTGTCGCCGCGATCTTTCGCTTCGACGCACTTGCGAATAATGGCCGGGATGATGTGGCTGGTGTGCAGGTGGAAGTTGTCGCGCGGGCCGTAAAGGTTGACCGGCAGGAGGTAGATGGCATTGAGCCCGTACTGCTGGCGGTAGGCCTGGCACATGACCATGAGCGCCTTCTTGGCGACTCCATAGGGCGCGTTGGTTTCTTCCGGGTAGCCGTTCCAGAGTTCTTCTTCCTTGAACGGAACGGGAGTGAACTTGGGATAGGCGCAGATGGTGCCGACCTGGAGGAATTTCCGGATGCCGTGGCGGCGGGCACCTTCGATCAGGTGCATTCCCATGGCCATATTGGCGAAGAAATACCGGCCGGGGTTGTCGCGGTTAGCGCCGATGCCGCCCACCTCGGCCGCCAGGTGCATGACCGACGTGGGGCGAATATCGTGATAGAGTCGCTCGACATCCTCCTCGCGGGTGAGATCGAAATCGCGCGAACGAATGGAGACCACATCGTTGTAGCCTCGCGCTGCCAGTTTCTCCAAAACGAAGCTGCCGACGAAGCCCCCGCCGCCGGTGACCGCGATTCGATCGGTTTTTCCTACGCTCGTCATTCGAACCATCCTGATTACAAATTGGTTTTGCTCAATTGCGATCGCGAGAAAGGGTCAGGAGCCGGGGCACGATGGTCAGCGAGGGGTCGGTTTCTGGTGGCCGGCTCCTGACCCTGAGGCCCCTATGCGCCCCGCTCGCGGATATAGCGTTCCTTCTTCGCCAACTCCCAGTCCGATTCAGTCATCATTTTCGCAAGCGTTTTGAACGTGACTTGAGGGGTCCATCCCAATTGCTGGCGCGCTTTGGCGGCATCGCCCAGGAGCAGATCGACTTCCGCGGGGCGGAAATAGCGGGGATCGATCTCGACGTGCTTTTTCCAGTCGAGCTTTAGTATCCCAAAGACTTCGTCGAGGAACTCGCGCACGCTGTGGGTCTCGCCAGTCGCGATGACATAATCCTCGGCCGACTCCTGCTGGAGCATCATCCACATCGCGCGGACGTAGTCGCCGGCGAATCCCCAGTCGCGCTTGGCGTCGAGATTGCCGAGGTAGAGCTTATCTTGCAGCCCTTCGCGGATGCGGGTAGCAGCGCGGGTGATTTTCCGCGTGACGAACGTCTCGCCCCGGCGGGGGGATTCGTGATTGAAGAGGATGCCGTTGCAGGTGAACATCCCGTAGGCCTCGCGGTAGTTCACCGTCTGCCAATAGCTGTAGACCTTGGCGCAGGCGTAGGGGCTGCGGGGATGGAAGGGCGTTTTCTCCGTTTGCGGCGTCTCGACAACCTTGCCGTACATCTCGCTGCTGGAGGCTTGATAGAAGCGAATCTTCTGGCCGCTGATCGAGCAGCAATCGCGAATGGCCTCGAGGAGGTTCATGGTGCCCAGGGCATCGGTTTGAACCGTGTAGACGGGCTGATCGAAACTGACCCGGACGTGCGATTGGGCGCCGAGGTTGTAAACCTCATCCGGCTGGACTCTCGTGAGAATCTCGCGCAGGCCCATTCCATCGACCAGATCGCCATAATGGAGGAATAGCCGGGCATCGGGACTATGCGGATCGCGGTAAAGATGTTCGATCCGTTCAGTATTAAACGAGCTGCTCCGGCGGACGATTCCATGCACCAGGTAGCCCTGCTCCTGGAGGAACTCGGCCAGGTACGAGCCATCCTGGCCCGTAATGCCGGTGATGAGGGCTTTCTTTCGATGGGTTTCCGCCATAAGAGCCTGAAATGAAAAGGGATGTGAATCTTGATGAGCGAAGGTTTTAGAAGGGGTCACACACGATGTCAAACAAGAGTAGGCCGTGCCCGCTATTCGGGGACCTAACGGATAGATCGGCCT
>JBBRTW010000408.1:0-6703 GCA_038244055.1 Tepidisphaerales bacterium
CCGAGCCGCTCACCGACGATCTGGCCCGGCGCGCCGCGCATTGGGCGGTTTTTGCTGGCGCCGCTGGACACACCTACGGCCACAACAGTATCTGGCAAATGTTCGTCCCCGGAAAAAGCCACTCGCACGGGGGAGCCGAAACTTCATGGCAGGCTGGCCTCGACGCACCAAGTGCGGCGCAGATGGGCCACTTGAGGAAGCTCATGGAGTCGCACTCCTTCGCCACCCTCCAGCCCGACCTCTCACTGCTGGCGTTCGCGCAGGAGAAGCCGTGGGAAATGTGTCTCGCGCTGCGCGGCAAGGACCGCGCACTCCTCTACACCCCCACAGGCCGCACGCTGGACATCCACTCCGGCAAGCTGACGGGTTCAAAAGTGAAAGCGGCATGGTTCGACCCCCGCACCGGCGAGAGCACGGCCCTCGGCGAGTTTGAGAACACGGGCCGCCGCGCGTTCGACCCGCCGGGTGAGGAACAGATGGGAAATGATTGGGCGTTGATTCTGGAAGTGGAGAAGTCACAGTAGTGGGAGCACGATTATGAAGAAACTCAATGAAGCCGTCTGGCATCAGCTTGCAGCCGAGGAAACCGCCCGCCGGCTGGAAGTGAACTTCGCGCAGGGCCTTTCCGACGACGAAGTGAAACGACGCCAGGCAGAGTTCGGTTTGAATCAGATGACGGCGCGGCGCGGCACGCCCGCGTGGGTGAAGTTCCTCCAGCAGTTCAAGCAGGCGCTCGTTTATATCCTGGTCGCCGCCACGACTTCTTCACCGGTGGTCGGTGCCGGCGCCGAGAATTTTGTCTCCGGCACGCACACTGCTCCCCACCGCGGAGTCTGGCAGATCGAACTGACGCTGGACGATGCCGAGGGTAATCCTTTTTTCGACGTCGAACTGAATTTCGTCTTTACCCTGCCCGACGGGTCGGAAGTCAAAGCCGAGGGTTTCTGCCGGGGTGGCAACCGCTGGGCTGGCCGGGCGTATTGCGCGCAAGTCGGCCCGTGGAAATGGCGCAGCGTGGCGAACCGTGCGGCGCTGGACGGCCGGCGCGGCGCGTTTGAGGTGACACCCTCCACGCTGCCGGGCAAGCTGCGGCACCACCCGCAGGACCGTCGCCAGTTCGCCTACGACAACGGCGAGTGGTTTCTGCATCTCGGCGACACGGGCTACCGCCACGTCACCGACACCGAGCCGCTCCGGCAGCAATACATTGATGAAGCCGCGCAGGCCGGCTTCAATAAGATCCGCACCTGGTTCTGTCGGGGACGGCATGACGTTGGCGCGTTGTTCACGCCGGACCGCAAGGGATTGGACCTGGCTTACTGGGACGAAATCGAACGGCGACTGGTTTATGCCCTGGAAAAGTATCCGCGCATCCAGTTCCAGTTGATTCCTTACGGTGAGGACTGGCCGGAATTGGCGCGTTACGGCCAGGGCGACAAAGCCGCGTTGCTCGTGGCCCGTTACGCTCAGGCCCGGTTCTCCGCCTTTCCAAATGTGCAGTGGTGCTTTTCCAACGACAGCCATATCTCACCCGGAGCGGGCAACCGCAATGCCGATCCGGCGACCATCCATCGCATCGGACGCGACATGCGGGCGCGCGAGCCGTGGGGCACCCTTCTGAGCAATCACCAGCAGCGCTTCCAAGGTTACTCGTTCGTGGATGCCGCGTGGTCGGACATCATCACGCTGGAGGACCGCGACCAGGTGGCCGGCGCGCTCATCCTGCAATACCGCGTGCTGGGGAACGATCCGGTCGTGCTGGATGAAGACCGTTACGGGAACTATATCTCGCCCAAACACGACCGCTATTTCTTCCGGCGCTTGATGTGGTCTAGCCTGTTGAGCGGCGGGCACGCGACGTATGGCGGTCTGAACACGTATGAACCCTTTGCCGGCACGAAGTCACTGCAAGGGATGCACGGCTACTTGACCGCTGTGCGCGACG
Organism: Tepidisphaerales bacterium; assembly: GCA_038244055.1. Taxonomy (GTDB): domain Bacteria; phylum Planctomycetota; class Phycisphaerae; order Tepidisphaerales; family Tepidisphaeraceae; genus DASPKW01. The sequence continues at coordinate 1,946 of JBBRTW010000408.1, forward strand.
GCCGCATGGACGACGGCGCGGCGGATTTTCCGCACATCCGCCGGTTCTTCGCCGAGGCGAAACTGACCTTGGTTGGCCTGCAACCGAACGATCCCATGGCGGGCAACGACGGGCACAGCGTGAAGGTGATTGCCGGGGAGAAGGTCATCATCGCGTATCTGCAAAATCCCGACTCGCGCGCGCCAGAAACCGCCAACGTGGCTGAGACCGCCGCGACCTGTCGGTTGCATCTGCCCCCCGGCGGCTGGCGCCTGCGCTGGTTTGATCCCCGCACTGGCCGGTGGCACCCAAACCCTCAGCGCGACGAAATGAGCGGTGGCGACACGCGCGACTTCAAATCACCTTTCCCCGGCGATGCCGTCCTGTTGCTCACTTTGCCGTGATAACAACCCTTCGACCATGATGAATCCACGAATCTTCCTGATCACGCTTCTGCTGAGCCTGCCGGGGGCACCTGCCGGACAAGCTGCCGTCCCGTCTGGCGGCGCGCTGGCAGGCGAGCGATTTCGTGTCATCGTGTCCACCGACATCGGCGGCTCGGACCCGGACGACTTCCAGTCCATGGTCCACTACCTCGTGTATGCGGACTTGATCGATACCGAAGGGCTGATCGCCTCGCCGTTTCACGCCAGTCGCAAACGGAACATCCTTGAAGTCCTCGACGCCTACCAATACAAAATGCGGCAGTGCCTCGACGATGCCTCCAAGGCGTTGAAGCTGGCACGCGATTCGGGCCTGAAGCGCATCCCCGATTTCACGATCGGATTCGACCGCGTGCTTCAGAGGCCGGAGAGCGGGCGCATCGAAGACACCGAGGCGCATCCCAGCGATGGCAGCCGGCTCATTGTCGCCGAGGCACGCTAGGCTTCGGCGGGAAAGCCGCTGCTGGTCGTCGTGGGTGGCCCGCTCTGCTGGATGACGTGGCGAAGAATTTCCCCATGCCGGGACAACCTTGAAGGAAGTAAAAATAAACCGAAAATAAACCGGGACGGGTCCAATAAAACCTCCCCTCCCCAAATATCGCAAACATCGCCTTGCGAACCAACAGCCCGCTCGCTCCTCCCCGGGCTCGCCCGGCTCCGCGCTTCGCGCGCGATTTCCACCCTCGCCAATATAATCGCAATCCCGCACATCCCCCAGCCCCGCCAGGCCGATGCACGCGCCCCATCGCCGGCGTCCGACCATCCGAAGCGCCATGGCCCCGATCGGCCTCTTCCCGTAGCGGGCTCGGCCCACCCCCAATCCACACCCAGCCAGTCCCGGCGACAAAAAGTCCACATCCGCCCATCCCTTTCATATCCGCATGGCTCAATATCTCTCCCCCGCCCGAATCCCCATGGGAATTTAACTCGTATGTTCGCAATACGTTAGGTTACGCCTCGCCCCGATTCCACGGAGATTGTTCCACGTGGAACATTTTACATTCCCCCAATTCCCTCCATGCAGGCAAGGGGTGGGCGGCGCACCGAGTCACCATGAACTTTTCATTTCGCCCATCGCCCGGCTACGATCCATTGGAACCTTTTTGAAGGAGTCAGCCCATGTCCCTGCAATCCCTCATCGCCACCGGCACCAAGCTCTGGCTCGATTCGATCGATCCCCAGCTCGTCGAATCGAACTACGCGGCCGGGGCTACCGGCGCGACTTCCAACCCGATCATCATCGCCGATCTCATCAAGACCGGCCGGTTCGATTCACTGATCGAGCATTTCATCGAAAAAGGCAGCGATGATTCCACCATCGCCTGGCTCCTGACCGATCACCTGGTCAAGCAGGCGCAGTCCGTCTTCGGGCCCGTGAACGGCAAAACCCGCGGCGATGATGGCTACGTTTCCTTCGAGCTCGATCCGCTCCTGGAAGACACCGCCAATCCCAAGCCGCACGCCGAGCGCGTGGAAGGCTACATCGAGCTCGGCCGACAATGGGCCAAGGGCCACATGAACCGCATGATCAAAGTCCCCGCCACCCCGGCCGGCCTCGATGCCCTGGAAGAACTCGCCGCCTCCAGCGTCACCCTCAATGTCACCCTCATCTTCTCCGAGCGCCAGTACAAGCTGGCCCGCGATGCGGTCTGGCGCGGCGCGCAGCGGCGCGGATCGCTGGAGCGCTTCAAGAGCGTCTATTCGATCTTCGTCTCGCGCGTGGATGTCTACACCGAGAAGGCGCTCCCCGCGCTCTCGCCCGCGGCCCAGGGCCAGGTCGGCATCGTCAACGCCAAGCGAATCTGGCGGCTGAACAAGGATTTCTGGAGTCCGAAAAACCTCGCCCTCTCGCAGGAAATGATCTTCGCCTCCACCGGCACCAAAAAGCCCGAAGACCCGGCCGACAAATATGTCAGCGCCTTGGCCGGCAGCGATATCCAGACCAATCCCCCCAAGACCAATGATGCGGTCGACAGGCTCGGCAAGACCTACACCCGCCAGGTCGATGAGCTCCCCGCCCAGGCCATCCTCGATGAGATCGACCAGAAGGTCGATCAGCAGAAGATGGAAGACAAGCTCATGGAAGAAGGCACCGCGAAATTCGCCGAGCCGCAGAAGGCGCTGCTGAAGTTGATCGGCGAGAAGAGGGCTGTGCTGACGGCGTAGGATCGCGAGCCAAAAAACAAAACTAAAAACTAAAAACTTAAAGGTGCGAAATTGATTTGCCGGGAGCGCTTCCGAATTCTCCGCGTCCTCTGCGTCTTTGCGGTGAATATTCTTCGCGCTCTTAACGCCGCGAGCGGTTTGGTAGACAATGAGCTTCCATGCTCTCATCATTGAAAACTCGTCTGCGGCGGTTCGTGCGGGGGCGGCAGAAGGCCGAGTTGTTCCCCTATTTCCTGCATCATCACAAGCTCGGCGGCGGGATGGGCGGCGGCGGCGGTTCGACCGTGAGAAGCTTGAATCGCGCCCCGCGCGGGATCGCTTCATCGCTGGCGCGAGGGCTGCCGTTCTGCGACGGCACCCGGACCCTCGCCCAGGCCGCCCGCGCCGGCGCGGTCTCTAAATCGTGCCTCTATGGCGCTTACGAAGAAGAGCTCGCCCTCCTCTGGCCGACCCCCATTCCCGATGCGCTCCCCATCGCTCCATCGGCCCCCAAATCCATCATCATCTCCCCCCATCGCGATGATGCCGCGCTTTCCATGGGCGGCCGGCTCCTGCAAACACCGCGAGATTTCCTCATCTACAACGTTTACACGATCACAAGCTGGTGGCGCTTTCCCTACACCAACAATGATCTCCCCGCCATCGAAGCCGCGCGCCTGGCCGAGGATCAGCTTATCTCCCGCATGACGGGCGTCTCCATGATCGATCTCGGCTATCAGGAGGCCCCCCTGCGCGGGCATGCAATTAAGGATATTTTCACGACCGACCCTTCCCCCGCCGACATGGCCGAGCTGCGCCCCAAGCTTCTGAATACCTTCGCCAACCTGATTCCCAAACATCCCGAGGCCGACTGGTATCTTCCCTTCGCCATCGGCCGGCACATCGATCACCGCCTCGCCCGCGATGCCGCGATGGATGCCCTTCGTCACGCCGGCGTCGACAACTCGCGCATCCACTTCTACGAGGACCTCCCCTACGCCGCCAAAGGCCAGACCACCGATTTCCGCGAGACGCATCCGACCACGGCGATCACCGATGAGGTGCATGAGATCGGCGCTGTGATCGATCAGAAGATCGAGCTATTGCGCGCCTATTGGTCGCAACTAAGCTGGGGCCAGTTGCCCGAACTCAAAACCCACGCCGCCAGCGGCGAAAAATTCATCGAGCGCAGCCATACGCTGAAGTAGCACGGGCATCCTGCCCGTGTGAGCCGCGCCGGCTTCAAGAAACCGCATGCTTCCATTCATCGTGCATTCCACACGGGCAGGATGCCCGTGCTACGAAAAAAGGCCGGCGGGAGCTCCACCGGCCTCTCATACCCGCGATTGCAGCGCGGCTTTATTGAAAGATCAATCGCCGTTGTTGTGCGGCGGCATGGTTCCGCTCTGTCCGGCCGAGTGGCAGATGCCGCACTTCTTGTAGCCAATGGAGCGGGCGCGTCCCTGCAGCGCGAGTGGCTGGAGATTGTCATCGGCGCGCAGCGAAGGCCACCAGGCGTGCGGGCTGTTGTGGCAGGCGATGCAGAGCACGCCGCCGTGGCCTTTGGCATTGCGGTAGAGAACTTTGCCGGTGGAATATTTCACGCCGTGGCACTGCTCGCAGGTCGGCTCTTCCAGCCAGGGCTGCCGGCCGGCGCGGAGGCTGGCGGCCATCTTCTGCAAATCACCGTGGCAGTTGTCGCACTTGGGGTCGCCATGCACCGGGCCCATGTCCTTGATTTCGCTGCGATTGCATTGGGTCTTGGATCCGGGGTGGCAGTCGTAGCAGCCCGGCTGGCGGTCGGCCGGCAGGCCGGCATGCTTGCCGTGCATCGCCAGCGACATCGATGAAATCCCTGGCTTGCCGGCCGCCCCCAGAGCGTTATCCGAGTGACACGAAGCGCACAGCACCGGCCGCGCCGCCATCAGTTTTGTTCCCTGTTTCGCATCGTGCAGCGCGAGGATATTCCCATCGACGGTTGGCGTCTTGATATTTCCCTGGGCGATCCCACCGGTCTTGTGGCAGGTGGCGCAGTTGAGCTCATCCGAGACCGGCACGACGATCGAGGTGATGTTGGTGATCTTGCCTCCCTTGCCGGTGGACATGGCGATGGTCGCCCGCTGGAAGGGGTTCCAGACCATGTTGTCGTAGTAGGGGAGGGCGGGCACGCCCGTCGCTTCGAAGATGCCGG